>NZ_CADEGK010000076.1:18325-19876 GCF_902826855.1 uncultured Phenylobacterium sp.
GGCCGCGTATGGGGCGAATTCTGGTTGTCGAAGACGATGCCTCGGTCGGAAGCCTGATCGCTGAGATTCTCGCGCAGGCCCAGTTGGAGGCTGTCTGCGTCCAGACGGACACGGATGCCTACGCCGCGCTTAGGGCCAACGCGTTCCAGGCGCTCGTGGTGGATGTGAACCTTGGCCGGGGGGCCACGGGCTATGACGTCGCCCGCTTCGCCCGCCAGTCGGTCCCTGACCTGCCGGTCGTCTACGTCAGCGGCGAGGCGTCGCCGGAAACATCCGAGGCCGCCGGCGTCCCCGACAGCGACTTCATCGTCAAGCCGTTCGAGCCTGCCCATCTCGTGGCCACCCTTCGGGCCCGGATGGCGAAGCTCGGGTAGCGCCGGCGCAGATGGGCGGCGGTCGACTCCGCCGGGGGCGGTCGCCATAAAGGCCGCGGGAGACACCGCATGAGCCCCATGAATCGCTACTGGACCCTGGCCGACCACCCGGTGCCCGCCTGGCCCGGCCCCGACACCTTCGAGCTGCGCGAGGCGCCGATCCCCAAGCCCGGCCCCGGCCAGGCGCTCACGCGGACGATCTACGTCTCGCTGGACCCCTACCAGTGGGGCTACAAGCGCCGCGGCGTCGAGCCGAAGGGCGCCCCCTGCCACGCCCGCACGGTGGCCCAGGTGGTGGAAAGCCGCATCGACGGCCTGGCCCCCGGCGACTTCGTGTTCTGCACCAACGGCTGGGCGGAATACGGCCTGATGGGCGATGGCGTTGAGCGCCCGGCCTACATGATCCCTCGCAAGCTCGACCCGGCCCGCGGCCGCATCTCCCAGGCCGTCGGCGTGCTCGGCATGTTGGGCCTGACGGCCTATGCCGGCATGATCCTCCAGTGCGACCCGAAGCCGGGAGAAACCGTGGTGGTGTCGGCAGCCTCCGGCGGCGTCGGCCAGATCGCCGGCCAGCTTGCCCGCCTCAGGGACGCCCGCGTCCTCGGCATCGCCGGCAAGGACGAGAAGTGCCGCTATGTGGCGGACGAACTGGGCTTCGACGCCTGCGTCTCCCACCTCAGCCCGACCTTCGCCCAGGACCTGGCGGCCGCCTGCCCGGCCGGCGTCGACGTCTATTTCGAGAACGTCGGCGGCGCGGTGTTCGACGCGGTGCTGCCCCTGTTCAACCCGGGCAGCCGGATGACCATCTGCGGCCTCATCGCCCACTACGGCGACGCCCCGGAGGCCAACGCCGGCGCCGAGTTGGCGAAACGCGCAAAAGCCCGCGGCGTCACCGTCTCGAACCTCTTCGTCGGCGACTACGTGGCCGACCATCAGGACGAATTCCTGGCCGACATGGGCGACTGGGTCGCGAAGGGCGAGGTCAAGTACCTCGAGGACATCCGAGAAGGCCTCGAAACCCTCCCCGCCGCTTTCGCCGAAATGCTCAAGGGCGGCAACTTCGGCAAGATGCTGGTGCGGGTGAGCGACGACCCGACGCTATAGGCCGGCCGGGCGCCCCGCGTGCGCCGACAGCTACCCTTGGCCGATCCGCGGAATAACTTCGCGTCGGGCCTCC
>NZ_CADEGK010000077.1 GCF_902826855.1 uncultured Phenylobacterium sp.
GCTGCCCTGGGCGGCGGCGCGGTGATCGACGCTACGAAGGTGGCGCAGCTCTGCCTCTGGGCCGGCCTGACCGAGGCGGCTCAACTCGACGCCTACCGCGCCGGTCGGGGCGAGGGGAGGGTCGATGTCACCCGGGTCGCGGCTGGCGTGCGGATGATCGCCGTGCCGACGACGCTCTCGGCGGCCGAGTTCACGCCCTTCGCCGGCGTCACCGACACCGCCGCCCGCGCCAAGGAAGGCTACACCCACCCTGACCTCGCGCCGCGCGCGGTGGTCCTCGACCCGGTGACTACGCTTTCGACCCCGCCGCAGCTCTGGTTCTCCACCGGCATGAAGGCGGTCGACCACGCTGTGGAGCAGCTCTGCAACCCCGAACGCGCGCCATACGCCGACGCGCTCTCCGCCGACGGCCTGCGCCGCTTGGCGCGGGGCCTGGCGGCCACCAAGGCTGACCCTGCGGACCTCGATGCTCGCCTGGAGTGCCAGTTCGGCATGTGGCTGGCGATCAGCGGCGCCGGCTCGGGCCGCGGGATGGGTGCGAGCCATGCCATCGGCCACACCCTGGGCGGCAGCTATGGCGTGCCGCACGGGATCACCTCCTGCGTCACCTTGCCGGCGGTGCTTGCCTGGAGCGCGATGGCGGCGGGCCCGCAGCAGGCGGTGGTGAACGGTCTGCTGGGCGCGCCTGGGCCGGCCTCGGAGGCGGTGCGGGACCTGGTGACGGGCCTCGGCCTCCCGTCCGACCTCAGGAGCGTCGGGATCACCCGCGACCAGTTCCAGGCGATCGCCGAGCATACCATGCACGACCGCGGCGTCCGCTCGAACCCGCGCCCGATCAACGGCCCGGCCGATATCGTTGAAATCCTTGAGCTGGCGGCCGGGTAGCCGCGCTACGCGGTCAGGAACGCGATGATCGCCGGATAGGCCGCCCGGTCCTGGATCATGAACATGTGCCCGCCGTCGAACCACATGAGCTGGGCGTTCGGGATGCGGGACAGCATCTTCTCCTGCGTGAGCGGCAGCGCGATGCCGTCATATCGGCCGGCGGCGATCAGAGTCGGGCAGGTGATGGCCGCGAGGCGGTCCCAGGTGTCGTGCCCGGCCCGGGCCTCCAATTGGCGGTGGGCGCCCGCAGCATGGCCTGGTTCGTCGGCAAAGGGCGCGGAGGCGGCCATGGCCACGAAGGCGGCGTAGTCGTCGGGGTTCGCCGCGGCCCAGGCGGCGTCGCGGCGGGTGTCGCTGATCGGGATCAGGTGGCGTGCGCGCGCTTCCCCCTTCAGGTGCTCGATCTCGTGGAAGGCAAACGACGCGCCGCCTTCGCCGCCCGGCGATGTGCAGGCCAGCACCAGCCGCTTCACCTTCAGCGGATGCCGCAGGACCAGTTCCTGGGCCACCATGCCGCCGAACGAGACACCGCCCACCAGGGCGTGCTCCCAGCCGAGGTGATCCATCAGCGCCGCGGCGTCGTCGGCGTACTGGGCCATGGAGTAGGGGACGTCCGGCTTGTCGGTCCGCCCCAGTCCGCGCTGGTCGTAGGCCACGAGGTCGAACGCCTTGGCCAACGGCGAGGCGAAGACGTTGGGCTGGGTGCGCAGATCCCCGCCGGTGCCGGAAATGAACAGCAGCCGCGGACCGTCGCCGGCGCGCTCGTAGTAGAGGTTCAGGCCATTGACCGCGGCGTTGGGCATGGCGCCAGCCTAGCTCAGGCCGCGCCTGGCGCCACCGCGAGAATGGGTTTCGTCGGCAGGGTTTGGCCGCGCCAGGGGACGCGGTCATAGCGCCCAGGCTACGGCGACGGCGCAGGACCGCGCCCCGCCTCGCCGAAGCCCGGGATCATCTCGAGGCGGCCGCCCGGCGCGCGGGCTCGTCAGAAGGGCGCGTCGTCGTCCGTGATCGTGCTGGTGGCCGGCTTGCCAGTGGCAGGCTTCTTGGCCGGGGCCTTCTTCTTCGCCGCCGGCTTCTTCTTCACGGTTTTCTCGGCCGGGGTCTTCTTCGCGCCAGCCGCCGCGGCCTTCGGTTCGGCCTTGGCCTTCGCGGCCCGCGCCGGCTTCTTCTTGCCGCCGCCCTTGGCCTCGCGCTCTGCAATCAGAACCACCGCCTGCTCCAGCGTCACTGTCAGCGGGTCGGCGCCACGGGGCACGTTGGCGTTGGTGGAGCCGTGCTTGATGTAGGGCCCGTACTTGCCCGAGAGCACCCGAACAGGCTGGCCGTCCACCGGGTGCGCGCCGAGTTCAGCCAGCGCCGCGCTCTCCGCCCGGCGGCCCGAGCGCTTTGTGGCGATCAGGTCGACGGCGCGGTTCACGCCCACGTCGAACACTTCCTCGGCGTTCGAAAGGTTCGCGTAGGTCCCGTTGTGCAGAACGAAGGGCCCATAGCGCCCAATGCCGGCCAGGATCGGCTTGCTGTCCTCGGGGTGCAGGCCGACCTCGCGGGGCAGTCGCAGGAGGCGCAGGCCCTTTTCCAAGTCCATGTCCGGCGCGCTCCAACCCTTGGGCAGGCTGGACCGCTTGGGCTTCTCGCCGTCGCCGAGCTGGACGTAGGTCCCGAAGCGGCCGGTCTTCAGGTAGACGATCTCGCCGGTCACCGGGTCGACCCCCAGCTCGCGGTCGCCGGCCGGGCCGTCCTCGCCCTCTTCGGCCACGGTCAGCGGACGGGTGTGACGGCACTCCGGATAGTTGGCGCAGCCCAGGAACGGGCCGTACTTCGACGACTTCAGGCCCATGCGGCCGGTGCCGCACACCGGGCAGGCGCGCGGGTCGGAGCCGTCGGGCTTGTCCGGGAACAGGTGCGGACCGAGGGTTCGGTCCAGCGCCGTCAGCACGTCGCTCATCCGCAGCTCGGCGGTCTCGCCGATCTTGGCGTTGAACGCCTCCCAGAACTCGCGGAGCAGGACCTTCCAATCCAGCTCGCCGGCCGACACCAGGTCCAGCCGCTCCTCGAGCGCTGCGGTGAAGTCGTACTCGACGTAGCGGCCGAAATACTCCTCCAGGAAGGCGGTCAGGAGACGGCCCTTATCCTCGGGCACGAACCGCTGCTTCTCCATGCGGACGTAGGCCCGGTCGCGCAGCACCGTCAGGATCGAGGCGTAGGTCGAGGGTCGGCCGATGCCGAGCTCCTCCAGCTTCTTCACCAGGCTGGCTTCCGAATAGCGCGGCGGCGGCTCGGTGAAGTGCTGGTCGGCCTTGGCGGACTTAACCTGTGCGGCAGCGCCCTCAGTCACCTGCGGCAGCCGGCCGCCTTCTTCGTCCTCCGGGTCGTCCTTGCCCTCCTCATAGACCGCCAGGTAGCCCGGGAAGGTCACCACCCGGCCCGAGGCGCGCAGCCCCGTCTGGCCGTCGGCGCTATCGAGGTTGATGTTGGTGTCCTCGATGCGGGCGGCTTCCATCTGCGAGGCGATCATCCGCTTCCAGATCAGCTCGTAGAGCCGCCCCAGGTCGCCCTCCAGCCGCAGCCGGCCCGGATTGCGCGCCAGGCTGGTGGGTCGGATCGCTTCGTGCGCCTCCTGGGCGTTCTTGGCCTTGGTGGCATAGAGCCGCGGCTTTTCGGGCACGTATTCCTTGCCGTAGAGCCCGCCGATGACGGTGCGCGCCTCGTCCAGCGCCTCGGGCGCGGTCTGCACGCCGTCGGTGCGCATGTAGGTGATGAGGCCCACCGTCTCGCCGCCGATGTCGATGCCTTCGTACAGCTTCTGGGCGGCCTGCATGGTCCGCTGGGCGTTGAAGCCCAGCTTTCGGGAGGCCTCCTGCTGGAGGCTGGAGGTGGTGAACGGCGGCGGGGGAGAGCGGCGGCCGGGCTTGCGCTCGACCGAAACGACCTTGAACGTGGCGGCCCTGACCGCGTCGCGGGCGGCGAAGGCGCTGGTCTCGTCGGGGAGGTCGAACTTGGTGAGCCGTTTGCCCTCGTGCTTCACCAACCGTGCGGTGAAGGGGTCGCTGCCGGCGGCCACCTCGGCCTCGACGGTCCAGTATTCCTGGGTCCGGAAGCGCTCGATCTCCAGTTCGCGGTCGACGACGATGCGAAGCGCCACCGATTGCACGCGGCCCGCCGAGCGCGCGCCGGGCAGCTTGCGCCACAGCACCGGCGACAGCGTGAAACCCACCAGGTAGTCGAGCGCGCGGCGGGCCAGGTAGGCGTTGACCAGCTCCATGTCGAGCTGGCGAGGGTTGGCCATGGCCTCGGTGACGGCGGTCTTGGTGATGGCGTTGAACACCACCCGCTCGACCGCCATGTCCTTCATCAGGCCGCGCTTCTTGGCCAGCACCTCCAGCACGTGCCAGGAGATCGCCTCGCCTTCGCGGTCGGGGTCGGTGGCCAGGATCAGGCGCTCGGCGCCCTTGGCGGCCTCGGCGATCTCGCTGAGGCGCTTGTTGGCCTTGGCGTCGACCTCCCAGGACATGTCGAAGTCCTCGTCGGGCCGCACGGAACCGTCCTTCGCGGGAAGGTCGCGGACGTGACCATAGGAGGCGAGGACCTTGAAGTCCGAGCCCAGGTACTTGTTGATGGTCTTGGCCTTGGCCGGGCTCTCGACGATGACGAGCTTCATAAAGTCCAGTCTGTCAAAAAAGAGCGCGGAAGGTGGGGGCGGCGCCTATCCACTGTCAACGTCCCACAACCGCGCGGTCGGACAGCCCCCTTAGGGGGCTATTCCTTTCGCGACCATTCCGCCCGGCAGCAGTTCGGCCCGCCCGGCCAGCGCAAGCTCTATCAGGGCGGCGAATACGGCCGCGGCGGGAGCCTGGGCCGCGCGGACCAGTTCGTCACGGGAAACCGGGGTCGGGGACAGCAGGTCGGAGAGGCGATCGCGCAGGACGTCGTCCGGTTCGACGGGAGCGCTCTGGAACGGCGGGCGCTCCGGCTCGCGGAAGCCGCGCAGGCCTTCCAGCGCCCGGATCACGTCTTCGGCGCCTTCGCAGATCGCCGCGCCCTGGCGAAGGAGGTCGTTGGTCCCCTTGGCTCGCGGGTCGAGCGGCGAACCCGGCACCGCGAGCACCTCGCGGCCCTGTTCGGCGGCCAGGCGAGCGGTGATCAGCGAGCCGGAGCGGAACTCGGCCTCCACCACCACGACCGCGCGCGACAGGCCGGCGATGATCCGGTTGCGGCGCGGGAAGTCGCGGGCCACCGCCGTGCGGCCTGGCTCGCTCTCGGAGACCACGCAGCCGCTTTCGACGAGGCGGTCGTAGAGGCCACGGTGCTCGCTCGGATAGACGTCGTCGATGCCGCCCCCCAGCACCGCAACCGTGCCGGTAGGCATCGACCCTTCGTGCGCCGCGGCGTCGATGCCGCGCGCCATGCCGGAGACGATGACGTAGCCGGCCTGGCCTAGCTCGGCGGCGAGCCCCCGGGCGAAGCGCTGGCCGGCGGCCGAAGCCACCCGCGCGCCGACGATGGCCACGGTCTGGCGGTCGAGGAGGTCGGGATTTCCGCGCGTCCAGATCAGCGGCGGCGGCGGGTCCAGCGCGGCCAGGGCCGGCGGGAAATCCGGCTCGCAAGCGCAGATCAGCCGTGCCCCCAGCGCCGCTCCGGCGGCCAGTTCGGCCTCGGCCTGCGCTTCGGTGGTGACCTGCGCGGCGGCGCGCCCGCCGCGCCGGGCCAGGTCGGGGAGGGCGGCCAGCGCCAGGGAGGCCTCGCCGAAGCGGGTGATCAGCTGGTCGAAGGTGACCGGCCCGACGTTCTCCGTGCGGGCCAGACGCAGCCAGTCGCGGCGCTGGACGTCGGAGAGCCGGCGGATCACGCCTCGGGGGTCCCCGGATCCTGGAAGCGGCCGGGCGGCAGCGCCGGCCCGCCGTTGTGGCCCATCTGCTCCGGCTCCCCAGGGGACTTGGCCCCGATCTTCGGCTCCTGGCCCTTTAAGAGGCGGCGGATATTCTCCTCGTGGCGCACATAGACCAGCAAGGCCATGAACAGGGCCAGGAGCGCGATGGCGTGCGGCCGGCCCAGCAGCAGGGCGATCGCCGGGGCCAGCGCCACCGCCACGAGGGCCGCCAGCGACGAGAAGCGGAACATGCGCGCCACGACGAGCCAGGTCGCCGCCGCCGCCAGGCCGACCGGCCAGGCCGCCGCCAGCATGGTGCCGAGAAAGGTCGAGACTCCCTTGCCGCCCTTGAACTTCAGCCACACCGGGAAGAGGTGGCCGAGAAACGCCGCGCCGCCTGCCAGCGAGGTCAGCACCGCCGACTGCTCCGGCGTCCCTTCAGGCTGGACCGCCAGCCAGGCCAGCAGAACGGCGAGGGCCCCCTTGCCGCCGTCGCCCAGCAGGGTCATCAGAGCCAGGTCCTTGCGGCCCGTGCGCAGCACATTGGTCGCCCCGATGTTGCCCGAGCCGACGTCGCGTATGTCGCCCGCCCCGCCCAGCCGGGTGGCGATCACCCCGAACGGGATAGAGCCCAGCAGGTAGCCACCGGCCACTGCGGCGGCGAACAGTCCCGGTCCCCACTCGATGATCATGCAGGCTCCCTCTCGCCGCACTCCTAGCGCGTCAGGAACGTTCGGGGAACGCTGAATTCGATCCGCCCGGGCGCTGTCACACGTGCTGGGCAGGCGCCGGCCCGCGTCATAGTCTCCGTCGCTGGGCAGAGGGGGAAGGAATGCGGCTGGATGGGGCTCCCGTTCCGGAAGCGCCCGGGGAGGTTCGGGCCTGCCTGGCCGTGCGCGACGAAGCTCTGCGGCTGCCGTCCTGCCTCGACCACCACCGCAGGCTCGGCGTCGACAGGTTCCTGATCGTCGACAACGGATCGATTGACGGCACCCTAGACTATCTGGCGGCCCAACCCGACGTCTGCCTGTTCCACACGACCGAGAGCTTCTCCGCCGCGCGCGCAGGTCTGGCCTGGACGAACGCGATGCGCGACGCGTTTTGCGAAGGGCACTGGACGCTCTCCATCGACGCGGACGAGCTGTTCATCTTCCCCGGCTACGAGCGGGTCGGTCTGCGGGCGCTGTGCGATCACCTGGACGGGGCGGGCGCCGAGCTGCTGCTCGCCCTGCTGCTCGACCTCTACGGTCCTGGCGGGCTCGACGAGGCCACGCACGTTCCGGGCGCGGACCTGATCGAGACCTGCCCGTTCTTCGACCCCGGGCCGTACAGCTATCTTCGCGTGGGGTCCTTTCCGCATGTGCAGTTCACCGGTGGGGTTCGAGACCGAATCTTCGACTTCCGGCGCTACCAGCCCCGTCCGCCGGTGATCAGCAAGGCGCCACTGGCGCGGTGGCGGCGGGGCATGGCCTACACCATGTCAACGCACGCGGTGACCCCGGGGCGGGTCTACCCGGCCCTGGCGGTGCTGCTGCACTTCAAGTTTCTGAGCGACTTCCGCGAGCGGGTACGCCTGGCGATCGAGCGGGGCCAGCACTACGGAGGCTCTCAGGAGTACCGTGCATACCAGGACGTGCTTCGACAGGCGGGTGACCTGCGGCTCGCCAACGAGCAGTCCGTCCGCTTCGAGGGCAGCGCCCAATTGCTCCGCCTGCGCTTGATGCAGACCGACGTCGCCTATGACGCCTTTCTCGCAGGTCAGACGGCGGCGGAGTAGACCGTCCGGCCGTCCACCAGGGTCCGCAGGACGCGTCCCTGCAGCCGTCTGCCGTCGAAGGGCGAGTTCTTCGACTTCGAGACCAGCTTGCCGGCGTCGATGTGCACGGGCGTGTTCAGGTTGCACACCACCAGGTCGGCGGGCGACCCCTTGGCGATGCGCCCTGCGGCCAGGCCCAGCAGGTCCGCCGGCGCGCAGGTGACCGCACGGATCAGGTCCACCAGTGGGATTCGCGCTTCGTGGTGGAAGGCCAGCAGCGCGGCCAGGAGGGTCTGCAGACCCACCGCGCCCGGCGCGGCCTCGTCGTAGGGCAGGCGCTTGTCCTCAGCCGGCGCCGGGGCGTGTGCGGACACCACCACCTGGATCAGGCCGCTGGCCAGCGCCTCGATCACCGCCTGGCGGTCGTCCTCGGAGCGCAGCGGCGGGTCCAGCTTGCAGAAGGTGCGGTAGTCGCCGATGTCGATCTCGTTGAAGGACAGGTGGTTGATCGAAGTCGTCGCCGTCACCGGCAGTCCACGGTCGATGGCGCGCTTCAGGCTTTCCAGAGCGCTGGCCGTGGTCACCTGGTCGACGATCAGCGGCGCGCCGGTCAGTTCGACCAGGGCCAGATCGCGCTCCAGCATGATCCGCTCTGCGATGGCGGGCACGGATGGCAACCCCATCCTGGCGGCGAACTCGCCTTCGCTGGCCGCGGCTCCGGCCGAGAGCCACGGGTCCGCCGGCCGGTGGGCCACCTGCACGCCGAACGCCTTGGCGTAGCTCATCACCCGGCGCATCACCTTGGAGTCTACGATGGGACGGTCTGCGTCGGTGACATAGAGGCAGCCGGCCTCGTGCATCAGCCCGATCTCGGCCATCCGCTGGCCCTCGCACCCCTTGGTGGCGGCGCCGGCCGGGTAGACGTTGACCAGCTCGATGTCGCGGGCGCGGCGCAGGATGAAATCGACCACCGAGGGTTCGTCCATCACCGGATGGGTGTCGGGCTGGACGACGATGGTGGTGACGCCGCCGGCCGCGGCGGCCAGGGCAGCGGACTTCAGCGTCTCCTTGGGCTCGGCGCCGGGCTCGCCGGTCTTTACGCGTATGTCCACCAGCCCGGGGATGAGCAGCGCCCCGTCGACGTCGACGACCTCGACGTCCGGCGAGAGCGCGCCAAAGCCGGGGCTGCGCGCCACGTCCGCCACGACGCCCTCGGTGACGATGACCGCGCCCGGGCCGTCATAGCCGCTGGCCGGATCGACCAACCGGGCGTTCAGGAAGGCGAGGGGGCGCCTCACCGGTCGTTGTCCAGGCGGGCCGCGAGTGAGGCCAGGACGGCCATCCGGGCAGCCACGCCCATCTCCACCTGGTCCTGGATCAGGCTGACCGAGAGGTCGTCGGCGACGTCGGAGTCGATCTCCACGCCCCGGTTCATCGGGCCCGGATGCATCACCCTCACGTGTGGCGCGGCGAAGGCGAGCTTCTCGCGGTCGAGACCGAAGAAGCGGAAGTACTCGCGGGTGGAGGGCGCCATCACCCCGTCCATCCGCTCCAGCTGCAAGCGCAGCATCATCACCACGTCGCAGCCGGCGATGCCCTTGCGCAGGTCGTGGAAGACCTGGACGTTCCAGCGCTCGACCGCCGCAGGCATCAGGGTGGGCGGCCCCACCAGTCGCACCTCCGCCCCCAGCATCTGGAGCAGCGCGATGTTGGATCGCGCCACGCGGCTGTGCATGACATCGCCGCAGATGGCCACTTTCAGCCCGGCGATATGGCCGAAGGCGCGTCGCATGGAGAGTGCGTCCAGCAGCGCCTGGGTGGGATGCTCGTGCTGGCCGTCGCCGGCGTTGATCACCGAGCACCCGACCTTCTGCGACAGCAGGCTGGCCGCGCCGGAGGAGGCGTGGCGGATGACCAGCAGGTCCGGCTGCATGGCGTTCAGCGTCACCGCCGTGTCGATCAGCGTCTCGCCCTTGGACATGGCCGACGAGCGCGGGCTCATGTTGACCACGTCGGCGCCCAACCGCTTGCCGGCCAGCTCGAACGAGCTCTGCGTCCGCGTCGAGTTCTCGAAGAACAGGTTCATCAGCGTCCGACCCTTCAGCAGGTCGAGCTTCTTGGAGGTCTGCCGATTCAGGCTCACGAATCCGTCGGCCAGATCGAGCAGGTTCGCGACCTCCACTTCGTTCAAGTCCGTCGCAGACAGGAAGTGGCGCGTGGGGAAGGAGAAGGTCCTTTGCAGGACCTCGTTCAGGCCGGGGGGCGCAGCGCTCATCAGAGCGGGGTGGTAGCGGACGTGCTGATATATTCCAAGCGTAGAGCTCGTCGCCGTTTGGGCGGGCCGTCACCCGTCATTCTTGATCACGGGGTCTAACACGATAGGCATGCTATATGCGGGCTCGTCGTCCTCTACGACCACATTGATATTGAAACGAATGGGCTTAGTTGGATCGTAAGCGGAGTTCTTGCGGACAAAGAAGCTAAAGGATTCCCTGCTCTTCCCGCCAGTTTCGTCGTCTGCCTCGGACAGTTTGTGCGTTCTGCCGCATACCCAAGCCGTGGAATTCGAGTCTACAGTTACCGCTTCCGATTTGCTGAGAAAAGCGAGATCATCATCTCGAATTACTACTTTCACTCGTACGGCGTTGCTTGTGCCCGTGAACAAATTTTTGACGTCAAGGTCGAGCCTAGTTTTCCTGCTGACTGGAAGTACGACTTGGTTGGGAGATGAAGCGGCTCCTGTACCCTTGTCATTGACGGCGTCATAATCGCGAGTGCGAATGCGCGCCATGCGTTCAATATTCTTGTAGTCATTCCGGATTCTTATATTCACAATCTTCGCGGCGCTTGGCGCGGGATTATTGCACGCAACGTCGATCTTCTGATAGTTTCCGCCAGTGAACCTCAAGGTTTCGACAAACGCTCGACCCTCCGGTGTTTCCCGAAACTGGATGAAACCCATGGACTTGGAAGTCGGCCTGTCGTCGGCTCTCGCCTCGGTTGGACCGGTTGTTGATTTGGCGCTCTCGGAGGCGCCGGAGCAACCGCTCAGAATCAATAGACAAACAGGAATAGAGGCAATGCGCTGCGAGACAGGCGGCATGGGGAGTCTAGTTCTCGACATGTCTATCTCTTCCTCTTCCTCTTTTCGCATTCGTCGCGAGTTCAATTTCGTGTTTCAAGTCGAGGCCCCAACGGGGCGATAGGGCAGCTGTTTCGCGAGAAGGCGGGAGCGACGCCAAGGCGTTTCTCGCAGCCACATCGTCTCCCCTGAGAGTCGCGACGCGCGCCTTCAAAGCCATGCAGAAAGTGGCAATCTCGCCGTCGGTCTCCACAGGCGACGAGCAGCTTCCAAGCGTACTGTCCAATGCCGAGAGCTTACGTGGCGCCGCTCCGCCGACGGCGAGGACGGTGCGTACCTTCAGGAGTTCCGCCATGCGGGCCTGTTTCGCGAACAAGCGGTTGTCAGGATCAGTCTGCTGCAGGGCGACTGCCTCCGCGCGAACCTGATCCAGCCGTTGGATGGCGGTGTCTGCATCTCCGCGGTCGGCATCAATACGAGCTAATGCCAGATCGTTGCTGAGCAGGTCGGAACGAACCTCCCTGTTCTGCGGATCGCTGACTTGCAGGGCGGTCAGAATGCGACGCTGGGCGAGCCGATTCTCCAGTGCGCTGGAGAACTTTTCGCCGAGCCTCTGGCTGTCAGCGAGCCAGGCGCGATAGGTTGCCACCTCGGATTGCAGTGCAATGTCGTTCGGCTTTCGCGCCGCCAGATTCTCGGAGAGCGTAAGAGCCGTGCGGAAATGACGTTCGGCCGCCTTAAGGTCACCAGCCTGCCGCATGGCGAGCAGTCCTAGATTGCTCTCTGCGTACCCGACCTCGCGCCTCCACTCCGCGTTGTTTGGGTCCATCGTTTCAAGCCGACACGCCAGTTCCGCGTAGGCTTCCAACCCCCGCCGCGCGGCCGTCCCATTCCCGGTCCGCCAGTTGCTGAAGCCGACCCAGTACTCGCGCTGGGCATGAGCGAAGATCCGGTCGGGGTCGTCTGGGTTCGCCGCCAGCAGGGCGGCGGTGGTGCGATGGGCGTCTTCGAAGCTTTCGCGGGCGGCCTCCAGGTTGCCGCGCTTCTCGTCGTCCTCGCCCATGGCCTGCAGCAGCTTGGCGCGCTGGCGAAGCTGGGTCTCCGACAGACGCTTCAAATCCTGGCGCCGATAGTACTGCATCGCCCCGTCGTTCAGCGCGGCGAGTTGATCCAGGCGCCCTGTTCGCTGCAGGGTCTTGCGCAGATCAGTCAGCATGTAATCCACAAGCCCGGTGGTTTCGATCCGCCGCCGCTCGGCGTCGGCCTGGGCGCTGAGCGCCAGCCAGGCGAGGGTGGTCACGGCCGTGGTGACGGCGACGGCGGAGGCGGCTGCCGCGGTGGCGCGGCGAGCGCCACGCTGGGCGTCGCGCTGAATCAACTCGTCCAACTGCACGCCCGCCAACGCGGCGTAGAGCTTCAGGAACGCCAGGCGGCGACCGGCGGCGTCCGTCTGGAAGTTGACGGCCAGGGGTTCGAACGCCCCATCGGGCCCGCCCAGGGCCGGGGGGAAGGCGGTCGTCGAACTGCCCTCCACCAGAACGGCGAAGATCCGTTCGTCGCCGTGGATCGCGCGGAACAGGTCGAGCTCGCGCCCCACCCACTTCGAGGCCGCCGAGCGCGGCGAGCAGACAACCACCAGACTGCCGCTGCTGGCGATCGCATCCTTGATGGCGGCGGTCAGATCGAACGCGGCAGAGAGTTCGTCGCTGTCTCGGAACACCGGCTTGAGCCGGCGCGACCCTGGGTCGACCAACGGTGCGGAGCCAACCAGTCGATGGGGGAGGCGGTACGTCTCCAGCTGCCGGTGGAGGCGCTTCACGAAGCGTGCGTCGCCGCTCGCGTAGCTGAGGAATGCGCCATAGCGAGCCGGCGGCGTCGCCACCGGAGTCGACGTCCTTGGTTCGGCGCTGTCGGGCATCGCGCCCCCGCTTGCGGCCCAATTGAACGCGGTCGGTACAATCTAGGCGAAGCTTCGCAGACTTGTACTACCTGGACAATGCTGGGTTACGCTTGGGAGCATTCGGCCCGCCCGATCGCTACTGGTCGATGGTTCAAGGGACGGAAGCGCCCAGCCCACGTCAGCCGTGGTTGCGCACCTTGGGGTCGATCACGATCGGCGTGGTGTAGGGCCCGTCCTTGATCAGCAGGAACAGGTTGTACTTGCCGAACCTGGGCGTGTCCGACTTGACATAGCGGACGTAGAACCGCGCGGTGCGGTCGCCGGGCTTGGTCTCGATCGGATCGCGGACGCAGAAGATCGCCGAACCGTCTGCGTTGCCGGCCGTGACCGCGAACTTGCCTGGCAGGAACGTCGCCGCGGGGTCCGCGAGCTCTACCTGGATCAGGACCTGGTCGCCCTCTTTTCGCAGGAATTCCGCCGCGTCGATGTCCAGGCGCGTCGGGTTTTCGGTCGCCAGGACCACCTCGGGCAGCGTCCTTACCGGCTTTTCGCCTGCGGCCGTGCCATAGGAGTTGCTGTCGTGGAGCGTGGTGACGTGCCCCAGCTTCTTGGGCGAGACGTCGGTGATGCGGATCTTCACGACCGGCACGCTGGCGGGTTGGTCCGGGCAGACCGTGGAAATCGGCGCGAACACCGGCTGACCGGGGTCGATCGCCGTCGTGGGGGCCGTCGGAGCCGTGGGCGCCGGCGCCGGCGCCCGGTCGCAACCGGCCAACAAGACAAACACCGCGACGCAGCTCAGAACCTTGAGCATCCCGACTCTCCCGTGCGTTGAGTTCGCCCGGATTGGTGACGCCTAACCGGCGAAGCGCAAGCCCTAACCCCCCGCCAGGCGGATCTCCTGGGCGAAGTCCAGGCCCCAGCGGCCTGACAGCACGTCGCCTCCGCGCCGCGGACGGGCCCCCGCCAGGAGCCGCGACGCCGCCGGGCGGTCGCCGGCGGCCGCCAGGGTGCGCGCGCGCAGGACCTGGCAGAAGCGGGCCATCTCCCGTTCCGCTTCTCCAACGCCGGTCGTCGTGCAATCGCCGAGGGCGGCCAGCAGCGCACCGTTCGCCGGCCGCTGGTTCCCCGGCATCGACAGCTGGGTCCGCACCTTGAACAGCTCGAACGCCCGCAGCTGGGTGACCAGTTCGCGATTGCCGGGCGAAATCTCAAGGAGCGCCTTGGCGTCGGCCTGGCCGCGGTCCAACGCGGCCACGGCCTCGGCTGGGCGGCCGGACGACGCGTCGAGGCGCGCCATGGCCAGTTGATTGCTGAGCAGGTCGATGCGCGCCGCGACGTTCCGCCGGTCGATGGCGAGGAGCCCCTCCAGGATACGACGCTGGGCGAGCCGATGGGCCCGCGCGCCGGCCAGGTCATCGGTGACCCGCAGGCTCTCGGCCACCCAAGCATGGGCGTCGGAGAGCTCGAACTGCACGTCGGCGTCCGCGGGCCTGGCCTCCGCCACACGCTGGAAGCGGGCCAGCGCGCTTGCGAAGCGCGTCTGGGCCGTGCGCGTGTCTCCGGCCTGGCGGAGCGCCAGCAGGCCGAGATTGCTCTCTGCGTAGGCCACCTCCATCTGCCAATCGGTGTTGCCGGGATCCTTTGCCGCGAGCCGTCGCGCCAGGGTGTCGTAGGCCTGGAAGCCGCGTCTGGCGCCCTCGCCGTCGCCGGTCTCCCAGGCGATGAAGCCCAGGAAATAGGCGCTCTGCGCGTGATCGAAGAGGCGCTGCGGGTCGTCGGGCCGGGCCGTCAGCAGGTCTGCGGTGATCACATGGGCCTGGGCGAACCGGGCCTGGGCTGAGGCGAGGTCTCCACGCTTCTCGTCGTCCTCGCCCATGGCGCGCATCAACTGCGCGCGCTGGGCCTGTGCGGTCTCGGTGAGATCGTCTGTATCGCGGTAGTAGCCGTCGACCGCCTGGTTGACCGTCTGCAGCAGGTCCAGCCGGCCGCTGCGCTTCAGGCTGGCGCGGACGTCGGTGAGCATGGCTTCGTTGAGGCCTTCCGCACGCGCCCGCTGCCGTTCCTCGGCCGCGTGCGAGGTGATCGCCACCACGCTCAGCACCGAGATCACCACCGTCGCGGCCATGGCGGCGGCCGAGGCCGCCAGCACCCGGCGCGTGCGCCGCTGGCCGTCGCGCTGCACCAGTTCGTCCAGTTGCACGCCGGCCAGCGCGGCGACCAGCTTCAGCACCGCCAGTTTGCGCGCACTGCCGCCGCGCCGGAAATCGGCCGCCGCCGGCTCGGCGCCCTGGTCGGCGAGCAAGGCCGGCGGGAAGGCCTCGGCGGGCGCGCCCTCGATCAAGGCGGCGCGGACCGGCGAGTCGCCATGCAGGGCGCGGAACAGCTCGATCTCGCGGCCCACCCACTCGGAGGCTTTCGCCGCCGGCGAGCAAATCACGATCATGCTCTCGGACTCGGCGATCGCCTCCCGCAGCGCCTGCGGCAGGTCGTGGTGGGCGTTCATTTCCCAGGTGTCGTGGAACAGCGGCTTCAGCCGACCCCCGCGCAGACCGCCCTGCTCGGCGAGGTGCGGCGGCAGGCGGTACGACTCCAGCTCGCGATGCAGCCAGGCGGCAAACTTCGCATCCGCGCTGGAATAGCTGATGAAGGCTGAGTAGCGGGCGGACGACGGAGGGTCGTCAGGCATGGTCGATCTAGGCCTCAGGCGGACCCCACATTATCCGCTACCCCAGAGTGTGGCAGAACCGCGCCAAGGGTGCAATTCCCGGTGGCGCCGCCGCAATCTCCGCGGGCTTCAGGGCTGCAGCTCACCGGTTGCGCAGGCGGTCCAGGGCGCCCTGGAGGATCCAGGCGGCCGCGGCCTTGTCGACCACCTCGGCGCGGCGGGCGCGGCTGACGTCGGCCTCGTCGATCAGCATGCGGTTGACCGCCATCGAGCTCATCCGCTCGTCCCAGAAGGCGATGGGCAGGTCGGGGCGCAGCCGCAGCAGGTTGCGGGCGAAGGCGCGGCTGGACTGCGCGCGCGGACCCTCCGTGCCGTCCATGTTCACCGGCAGGCCGACGACGATCCCGGAGGCGTGGCGGCTCTCCATCAGCTTGAAGAGCGCGGCCGCGTCGTCGGTGAACTTGCCCTTGCGGATGGTGTGGAGCGGGCTGGCGATCATCCGCGTGGCGTCCGAGACGGCCACCCCGATGGTCTTCTCGCCCAGGTCGAGGCCCACGAGCGGCGTGCGGGCGTCGGGCAGGTCGGCGAGGTCAAGGATCGGCATCGCCGCCTCATAGCACCCCAGCCCCTGCGAATGCGCAGAAGCGTTCGGCGAACTCGCCGATTGTGAGGCTTCGCAGACCCGCGATATCAGCCCGCCCCGCAAGAACTGAAGGAGACGATCCCGTGGCCCCCTGGCCCAGCAAGACCCGCGACCTGCACAACCACCATATGGATTCCACCATCTGGGACCGCTTCGCCTTCCGCGACGACGACGTGATCGTGGCCACCTACGCGAAGTCCGGCACCACCTGGACGCAGCAGATCGTCGGCCAGCTGGTGTTCAACGGCGCCCCGGACGTGCCGATCCACGCCATCTCGCCGTGGCTGGACCTGCGGGTGATGCCGCCGGACACGATGGAGCAGCTGGAGGCCCAGACCCACCGGCGGATCATCAAGACCCACCTGCCGCTGGACGCGCTGACCTTCTCGCCGAAGGCCAAGTACCTCTACGTCGCCCGCGACGGCCGCGACGTGCTGTGGAGCCTCTACAATCACCACGCCCAGGGGAACGAGCTGTTCTACCAGCTGCTGAACGAAACCCCCGGCCGGGTCGGCCCCCCCATGCCGCGGCCCGACCCGGATATCCGCCGCTACTTCCGGCACTGGCTGGAGAACGATGGGGCGCCCTTCTGGTCGTTCTGGGAGAACATCGCCACCTGGTGGGCGGCGCGCGACTTGCCCAATGTGCGTCTGGTGCACTTCAACGCCCTGAAGGCCGACCCGGAAGGCGAGATCCGCGCCATCGCCGCGTTCCTCGGCTGCGATATCGCCGAGGATCGCTGGCCCGCCATCCTGGAGCACTGCTCGTTCGAGTACATGAAGGCGAACGCCGAGAACGTCGCGCCCCTGGGTGGCGCGATCTTCGGCGGCGGCGCCCAGAGTTTCATCAACAAAGGCGTCAACGGCCGCTGGCGCGACGTGCTGTCCACCGAGGACTGCGCGGCCTACGAGCGCAAGGCGCTGGCCGAGCTGGGGCCGGAGTGCGCTCATTGGCTGGCCACCGGCCAAACCACGGCCGCCGTGGCGGCGTGACGCCACAAAGCGGCGGGATCGCTTGCAAAGACGCCCCCGCCGCGGCTAACCCACGGCCTCTGAGTTTCAGGAGGCCCCGATGGCCATCGACGCCGCGACCGTGCGCAAGGTCGCGAAGCTGGCGCGCATCGCCGAGCCGGAGAGCCGGATCGAGCCGCTCGCCAACGAGCTGAACGGCATCATCAGCTGGATCGAGCAGCTGAACGAGGTCGACACCGACGGCGTCGAGCCCATGACCACCTCGGTGGCCATGGGCCTGCCGATGCGCGACGACGTGGTCACCGACGGTGGCGACCCGGCCAAAGTGCTGGGCAATGCGCCGCGCGCCGAGAAGTCCTTCTTCGTCGTGCCCAAGGTGGTGGAATGAGCGAGCTCACCGGCCTCACGCTCAAGGCCGCCCTCGAAGGGCTGGCCGCCAAGCGTTTTTCCTCCGAGGAGATCACGACGGCGCACCTCGCGGCCATCGACGCTTCCAGCGCGCTGAACGCCTACGTGGTGGGCACGCCGGAAAAGGCGCTGGAGATGGCCAGGGCGTCAGACGCGCGCCGGGCCAGCGGGCAGGCGGGGCCGCTGGACGGCGCGCCTCTGGGCATCAAGGACCTGTTCTGCACCGAGGGCGTGGAGTCGACGGCGGGGTCGATGATCCTGCGCGGCTTCAAGCCGGCCTACGAGTCGACCGTGACGTCGCAGCTGTGGCGCGACGGGGCGGTGATGCTGGGCAAGCTCAACATGGACGAGTTCGCCATGGGCTCGTCCAACGAGACTTCGGCCTGGGGCCCAGTGGTCAATCCATGGCGCCAGCAGGGCCGCAACGCAGACCTGACCCCCGGCGGCTCCTCCGGCGGCTCGGCGGCCGCGGTGGCGGCGGAGCTGTGCCTGGCGGCCACGGCGACCGACACCGGAGGCTCGATCCGCCAGCCGGCCGCCTTCACCGGCACCGTCGGCATCAAGCCCACCTACGGCCGCTGCTCGCGCTGGGGCATCGTCGCCTTCGCCTCGTCGCTGGACCAGGCGGGGCCCATGGCGCGGTCGGTGGAGGATACGGCGATCCTGCTGCGCTCGATGGCCGGGCACGACCCCAAGGATTCCACCAGCATCGACGCCGAAGTGCCTGATTTTGCGAGCTTCTGCGGAAGGTCCGTGAAGGGCCTGCGGGTGGGCATTCCTCGCGAGTACCGCGTCGACGGCATGCCGGCCGAGATCGACGCGCTGTGGGAGCAGGGCATCGCCTGGTTGAAGGATGCGGGCTGCGAAATCGTCGACGTCACACTGCCACACACCAAGTACGCCTTGCCGGCCTACTACATCATCGCCCCGGCCGAGGCCTCCTCGAACCTCGCCCGCTACGACGGCATGCGCTACGGCCTGCGCGTCGAAGGCGACAACCTGACCGACACCTACGAGAAGAGCCGCGCCCAGGGGTTCGGCGCCGAGGTCAAGCGGCGCATCCTGATCGGCACCTATGTGCTCTCGGCCGGCTACTACGACGCCTACTATCTCAAGGCGCTGAAGGTGCGGCGCCGGATCGCCGACAACTTCGACCAGGCGTGGCAGACCTGCGACGCCCTGCTGACGCCGACGGCGCCCTCGGCGGCCTTCGCGCTCGGCGACAAGTCCGACGACCCCCTCGCCATGTACCTGAACGACATCTTCACCGTGACGGTGAACCTGGCCGGCCTGCCGGGCATGAGCGTGCCGGCCGGCCTCGACGCTCAAGGCCTGCCGCTGGGCCTGCAACTCATCGGCCGCAACCTCGACGAGGGCACGCTGTTCTCGCTGGGCTCGGCCCTGGAGAAGGCCGCCGACTTCCGCGCCAGACCCGCAAAGTGGTGGTGATCCGGCACGAAAAAGCCCGCCGCCACGAGTGTGACGGCGGGCCTGATCGATCGAGCCCTACAGCCTATTTGATCTTGTCGAACTCGGCCTGCAGCGCCTTCAGCTTGGCGTCGTCCAGGGCGCCTTGGCTCATCGGCGCGACCTGGGAGAGCGTCATGGTGCCGATCTGGTCGTAGAACTGCGGAATCTCCGGCAGGGCCTTTTCGAGGGCCGCCTTCGCTTCGGCGTTCTTGATCAGGTCGGCGATCGGGGTGGTCTCCACCGAGATCTTGGCGGCCATTGGGGCGGCGGCCGGCGCCTCGGCGTGGTGGTCGGCCAAGGCGGGCGCGGCGAGCGCGGTCACCGCAAGCGCGGCGGCGATAGCGAGAGTCTTCATTGGGTGGTTCCTTTTCCCCGGTCTGAGCGCCGTTAAGACGTCCAGAACCTTGAGTCCAATTTTAGGCGATCACGCAAGAGCGCAGATGGCCGCCCTTCCGATTTGTAACGCTGCGCGGTACTGGAACCACCATGAGCGAAGTGACGCATGCCAAGCAGATCCAAGGGCGAACAGGAGCCTGGGAGATCGTCCTGGGCCTGGAGGTGCACGCCCAGGTCGCCTCCAACGCCAAGCTGTTCTCCGGCGCGGCCGTGGGCGCGGGCGCGGCCCCCAACGCCCAGGTCTCCCTGGTGGATGCCGCCATGCCGGGGATGCTGCCGGTGATCAACCGCCACTGCGTCGAGCAGGCGGTGAAGACCGGCCTTGGCCTGAAGGCCCGGATCAACCTGAAGAGCCACTTCGACCGGAAGAACTACTTCTATCCGGACCTGCCGCAGGGCTACCAGATCAGCCAGTACAAGGACCCGATCGTCGGCGAGGGCGAGGTCATCGTCGAGCATGACGACGGATCCACCTTCTCCGTCCGCATCGAGCGTCTGCACCTTGAGCAGGACGCCGGCAAGCTGCTGCACGACCAGGCCCCGAACGCCACCTACGTCGACCTCAACCGCGCCGGCACCGCCCTGATGGAGATCGTGTCGATGCCCGACATGCGCACCTCGGCGGAGGCGGCCGCCTATGTGAAGAAGCTGCGCACGATCCTGATCTACCTCGGCACCTGCGACGGCGACATGGAGAAGGGCAACCTGCGCGCCGACGTG
>NZ_CADEGK010000078.1 GCF_902826855.1 uncultured Phenylobacterium sp.
GGAGTTCGTCGACGCGGAGATCGAAGCGCTGCAGGAGGCCATCGCGCGGCGGCTCGGCTACCGGCTGGTGGACCACCGGCTGGAACTCTACGGGATGCCGCTGGAGGAGTGATCCTCCCCCTACCGCATCATCCCCCAGTCAGCCGATGATCACGTGCGGCACGAACCGCGACAGGTTCTTCGTCACCTTGCTGCGGTCCTCGCGGATGCCGATGCCGGCGGGTTCATCACCGACGATCCAGGCGCCGACCACCGGATAGTTGCCGTCGAAGGCCGTCAGCGTGTGCAGGGCCTGCACGATGCGGCCCTCCTCGCCATAGCCCTGGTCCAGCACCTTGGCCTTTCGTCCCTCGGCCACCAGCTCGATATTGGCGCCCTCGCGGGAGAACAGCGGCTTCCTCACGAACGAGCTGCCCAGCTCGGCCGCCTTCGGGTCGCCCTCGAAGAAGGCCGGCAGGAGATTGGGGTGGCCGGCGTGGCGTTCCCACAGCAGCGGCAGCATGCCCTTGTTGGACAGGACCGCCTTCCAGGCCGGCTCCAGGAACTGGGTCTTCGAGCCCTTGATCTTCGGCGCATACTCCTCGCGGAACATGTCCTCCCAGGGGTAGAGCTTGAACAACGCCCCGATCAGGTAGTTGTCCTGGTCGATGAAGCGGCCGTCGGCGTCCAGTCCGATGTCGGCGACGGGAACGAACTTCGGCTCGATCCCCGCCTGCTTGGCGATGTCCTCCAGGTACTTCACGTTCTGCCGGTCCTCGATGGAGTCCGGGTCGGACGCGAAGTGGACGAAGCCGCCGGCGGGGAACAACGCCTTGAACCGCGCCTCCAGCTTCTCGTGCAGGCTGTTGAACTGGTCGGCATCCGCCGGCAGGCGGCCGGCGGCGATCATGTCCTCCAGCCAAATCCACTGGAAGGCGGCCGACTCGTAGATGCTGGTCGGCGTGTCGGCGTTGTACTCGTAGAGCTTCGCCGGCCCCGCCCCGTCGAAGGCGAAGTCGAAGCGGCCATAGAGCGACGGCGCCTTGCTTACCCAGCTGTCCATGACGTCGTCGCGGGCGTCGGCGGGAATCGCCAGGCGCGCCATCAGCGCCTCCGACTTCACGACCTCTTCGACCAGCTCCAGGCACATGGCATGCAGCTCGCGCGCCGGCTCCTCAAGGCCGTCCTCCACCTCGGCCAGGGTGAATTGGTAGTAGGCCCGCTCGTCCCAGTACCGGGCGCCGTCCAGGTGGCGCCACGTGAACCCGAGCGCTTCGGCCTTCTCGTCCCAGCCAGGGCGCTCGTCGGTCTTGATGCGTTTCATCGGCGCCGGGTCAGGCCTTCTCGCCACGCTCGGTGGGAACGGGCTGCGCCTCGATCTGCAGGTGCGGCGCTTCCAACTGCGGCATGGGCTCGCCCTGCGGCGCCTTCAGCCGCGCCAGGATGTCGGTGGCCGAGGAATGACCCGGCAGGATGCCCGCGGCGGCCAGCTTGGCGTCGAGGTCGGCGCCCGTGCGCCTGTCCTCCAGTTCGCCCGCGGCGCGGAACTTCTCCTCCTGGATCGCCTGGCGCTCCTTGATCCGCTTCAGGCTGTCGGCCGCCGAGCCCAGCGCCGCGGTGGCGCTGCCCCCGCGCGAGGCCACCGCGGCCTGCGCGCGCTGGACGCTGTCGTTCACCTTCACCGTGTCGATCTCTCGGCGCAGGTTCTCGACCTTGGTCTGTGTCGCGGCGATGATCTGGTGCAGCCGCTCCTCCGCCGTCTTCATGTCGGCGAGCTGAGGGGTCTTGGTCCCGATGTCGGTCTCCAGCTCGGAGATCCGGGTCGCGACTTCCAGGGCGAGCTTTTCGTCGCCCTTGGCCAGGGCGGCGCGCGCAGAGCCCTCGTAGCGGCTGGACATGTCCTTCAGGCCCTGGACGTCCTTCTCCAGGATGCGCCGCTTGGCCACCAGAGCGGCGAGGTCGTCGCGCGCCTTGCCCAGCGCATTGTCGGCGTCGCGGATCTCCTGGTCGAGGATGCGCAGCGCATTGGCGTCGACCACGGCCGCGCCCGCGTCGTAGCTGGCGCCGCGGAAGAGGGTGAACAGCTTCGAGAAGATCGACATCGGTTTACCCTTCAGGCGGCGTTGTTGAAGTTGTCGCGCAGTTCGCCGGCGGCGCGGATGGCGTTCTCGGCCAGGGTCCGCAGCTCGATGATCACCGTTTGCAGGGTGGTCTTGCAAGAGAGCTCGCCGAACAGGTCGTAGTAGTCGCGGCCGGCCACAGTGGTGATGCCGAAGTTCGACAGCGGGACCAGCTTCTGGGCCTTCAGCAGGAAGACGTTGAACTCATCCTGCCGCTGCTGCTCGTCTACCGGCCAGAGAAGCGCGGAAACCACGATCTGCTCGGATCCGACCGAGAGGAAGATCGGCAGGTCCCCGAACTCGTGCATGGTGATCTGCAGGACCGGTTCGGTCCCCTCCAGCACCCGGGCTGTCAGTTCGCCCTCCTGCAGCAGGCGAGAGTCGGAGAGCGCCTGCGCCAGACTCTTCACCGACCAGTCGGTGTCGATGACATGGTCCATTTGAAATGATCCCGGCGGAGGTTCAGGGTTGCTCGACAGCGCCGGTCCGCGGCTCGACGCTGTGATGATGGCTCGTGCGGCGGCGGTGATGTCGGACTTGACGGCGGGAGGAACCCAGAGCTCCAGCTTGACGAGCCCTAGGCGGCTGCGCTGCTCGCGCCACTGCCGGGTCCGCTCCGCGGGGCTCAGGCCCACCGCCTTGTCCTTCGGTCGCCGCACCATTCATGGTATGCATACGCGTACATTTGACAGAGTTCAAGATGGGACTATGATCCCAGCATAACAAGGGCGATGACGTGGTCTTCCGAGGTTTGTTTCGCGGTAAACGTGATGACACGCGCGATCAGGTGATCCCGGTGGTGCGGAACGTCACCATCGGGCGCAACGTGCGGCTCGACCCGCTGGCTTGGCGCCGCCTCGGGGACGAGACCAAATTCCAGCTCAACGCCGACACGCTCGGCATCGTGGCCCAGGGCCGGATCAGCCTGGGCGCCGACGGTTATGTCCACCGGTTCTACACCGAGGACGATATGATGCTGCAGATGGTCAGTCCCGACGCCATGGGCGAGCAGGCCGAGGACTTCACCCTGTTCGGGCCCTGGTCCAGCGCCTATCCCCCGGACAGCGCCGCCAAGCGGATCTGGGCCGATCGCCTGCGTGCGCGGACCTGGGAAGGCGAGGGCCTGCCGCAGTACCGCCGCTTCTGGTTCGGCGACACCGACGAGCGCCAGGACCCGGTGAGCTTCTGGGAAACGGTCTATGATGACCGTTCCGGCCAGGACTTCCGCAAGATCTACCAGACCTGCATGCTCTTCTCCCGGGACCTGCCGGGAGAAGGCCGCGAACTGCTCCTCGCGATCGAAATGGAGCCTGAAGGCGGTGACCTGACCCATGAAATCATGGTCGGCATCCCGCTCAACGTTGGAGAGTTCGAAGCATGATCTTCGATCCCATGGCCTTCGGCGCGGGCGCGCTGAACTTCGCCCTCGCCTTCGTCGCCGCCGGCGGCTTCACGCTGATCTTCAAGGCGCTGTACCGCTGGATAACGCCGCACGACGAGGGCGCGCAGATTCGCGCCGGCAACTCGGCGGCCGCCATCGTCCTGGGCGGCGCGCTCCTGGGGTATGTCATCCCGCTGGCCTCGGCGCTGACCAACACCCACTCCCTGCCGGAGTTCGTGGCCTGGGCGGCGCTGGCCGGAGTCATTCAGATCGCCACCTTCTGGATCGTGCGGCGCGTGGCCCTGCCGGATGTCTCCGCCCGCATCGACCGTGGCGAGATCTCGACGGCGATCTACCTGGCCGCCATTTCCCTCTGCGTCGGCATCCTGAACGCCGCCTGCATGAGCGCGTGACGTCATGAAGCGCACCCGAAAACTCGCGCTCACCGGCCTGATGGCCATGGGCGGGATGTCGCTCACCGCCTGCGGCGGCGACGTGGCCACCGACAACGCCCGCATCGACAACCCCGGCCCCGCCGTCGACGCCTACACCTATGCCTCCCTGCAGGAGTGCAAGGACAAGAACGAGATCCCGGACGCGGCTTGCGACACGGCGGACAAGAACGCCAAGGAGGATGAGAAGAAGGCCGCCAAGTACGACCAGCAGGCCACCTGCGAGGAGGTCTACGGTCCGGGCCAGTGCGTGCCGCGCAGCCAGGCCAGCGGCGGCGGTTCGTTCTGGGGTCCGCTGATCACTGGCTTCGTGGTCGGGCGCATGCTGGACGGGGGCTGGGGCGGCCGTGGCATGTACCGGGACTGGCGCGACGGCGGCTACTACTCCGCCTCAGGCGGCCGGGTGTTCACCGACTACTCCACCGGGCGCACCCGCATCGGCCAGAACGGCTTCAAGTCGCCGGACGCCATGCCGCCGCCCAAGGCCATGAGCCGCGCTAGCGTGATCTCCCGCGGCGGCTTCGGCGGCCGCTCCGCCAGCCGCAGCTTCGGCGGGAGCAAGGGGTTCGGCGGCTAGCCCAGCCGCGGCGCCGGCGCGGCGCTCTCGGGCTCGGAACCGGTCGGGGTAGGCGGCGGCTCAGGGATGAGCGTCATGCCGCAGCCCGGCGCCGAGCATTCCCCCGGCGCGTCGAACACCTTGCCGTCGTTGTCGCAGCCGCAGGGCGGGCAGACGTACTTGCCCGATGCAGACTGCGCGTAGCCCGGCGAAGGCAGGACGCAGGCGCAGGCGGCGACCACGCCTGACCCTACGAACACGCGACGTGACAGCACGGCCATGCAGCCCTCCCTGACAAGCTCGGACGGTCGAAGCTACACCGCTCGCGGGACCGCCGAAATGACGCTGGCGCCTCCATTCCCGCCATGGCTGCGTCCCCAGAGCCCGCGGAAGCTAGCCTCACCGCCCCTTTCCCTGTAATCCGCGCCCCCTACGCACCGGGGAAGTTCGTCAGCAATGCCAGACCTCTACGACGTCGCCGCGATCGGCAACGCCATCGTCGACGTGATCGCGCCCTGCGAGGACGCCTTCCTGATCGAAAACGGGCTGGACAAGGGCGCGATGATGCTGGTCGATCCGGCCCAGTCGGCGGCGCTCTATTCCAAGATGCGCCAGGCCGTGGAGGCCTCCGGCGGCTCAGCGGCCAACACCATCGCCGGCCTCGCCTCATTCGGCGGCAGGGGCGCTTTCATGGGCAAGGTGGCCGACGACGAGCTGGGGCGGACCTTCGCCCGCGACATGCGCGCCATCGGCGCCCGCTTCGAGAACGCCCCGCTCACCGGCGGCCCGGCCACGGCCGTCTCGATGATCAACGTCACCCCGGATGCGCAACGCACCATGTGCACCTACCTGGGCGCCTCGGTGGAGTTCACCGATACCGACGTGGACCGCGAGACCGTCGAGGCCGCCCAGATCGTCTATCTCGAGGGGTACCTGTTCGACGCCGAGGCGGCGCGGCGCGCCTTCGCCAAGGCCGCCGCACTCGCCCATGGCGCGGGGCGAAAGATCGCGCTGACGCTGTCCGACAGCTTCGTGGTCGAGCGCCACCGGGGGGGCCTGCTGGGCTTCATCGAGACGCAGGTGGACCTGCTGTTCGCCAACGAGGCCGAACTCCTGGCGCTGTTCGAGACGACCGACTTCGACGAGGCTTGCCAGCAGCTGCTCTACAAGTGCGACCTCGCGGCGATCACGCGCAGCGAGAAGGGCTCCGTGATCCTGGCCAAGGGCGCAACGCTGCACATCCCCGCCGAGCCGGTGGAGAAAATCGTGGACACCACGGGCGCGGGCGACCAATACGCGGCCGGGTTCATGTTCGGCCTCTCGCAGGGCCGTTCCTACGAGGACTGCGGTCGTCTCGCCTCCCTTGCGGCGGCCGAGGTGATCTCGCACTACGGGCCGCGGCCGCAGGTCTCCCTGAAAGACCTGGCCGCGAGCAAGGGGCTTTGAGTTCGATGAGCCGCAAGGCCGAGGTCGTCCGCAACACCAAGGAGACCCAGATCCGCGTCGCCGTGGACCTGGACGGGACGGGCGCGTCCGCCGTCTCCACCGGCATCGGCTTCTTCGACCACATGCTGGACTCGTTCGCTCGCCACGGGGGAATCGATCTCACCGTCGAGACCAAGGGCGACCTGCACATCGACATGCACCACACCGTCGAGGACACGGGCATCGTCATCGGGCAGGCCGTCAAGGAAGCGCTGGACGGGTTCAAGGGCATCCGCCGTTTCGGCCACGCCTACATCCCCATGGACGAGACGTTGAGCCGCTGCGCCATCGACTTCTCCAACCGTCCCTACCTGATCTGGAAGGTGGATTTCAAAACCCCCAAGGTCGGCGACATGGACACCGAGCTGTTCAAGGAATTCCACCACGCCTTCGCCATGAACGGCGGGGCCTGCGTGCACCTGGAATGCCTCTATGGCGCGAACTCCCACCACATCGCCGAGAGCGGCTTCAAGGCGCTGGCCCGCGCGGTCCGCCAGGCGGTCGAGCTCGACCCAAAGACTCACGGCCACGCCCCATCAACCAAGGGCGTGCTGTAAGGACATCCCATGCAGCGTGTCGCCCTGATCGACTACGGGTCGGGCAACCTGCGCTCGGCCGAGAAGGCGCTCATCCGCGCCGCCGCCGGTCGCGCAGATATCGTCGTGACCCATGACCCGGACGTGGTGGCCGGCGCAGACCGCATCGTGCTGCCCGGCGTCGGCGCGTTCGCCGCCTGCATGACGGCGCTCAGCGAGCGGCCGGGCGTCATCGAGGCCATGTCGGATGCCGTCATCCGGCGCGGAGCGCCGTTCCTGGGAATCTGCGTCGGCATGCAGCTGATGGCCGGCCGCGGGCTGGAATTCCGCGTCACCCCGGGACTGGGCTGGATCGAGGGCGACGTGAAGGTGATCGAGCCGAAGGGCGCCGGCCTGAAGGTGCCGCACATGGGCTGGAACACCCTGCAGCGGGTCACCGATCTGCCGCTGCTGGCGGGCCCCAAGGCGGGCGAGCCGGTCTACTTCACCCACTCCTTCGCCATGTTCCCCGACGATGACCGCGACGTCGCCGCCTGGGTCGACCATGGCGGCGCCTTCCCCGCGGCGGTCGCGAGGGGCAATCTGGCCGGGGTCCAGTTCCACCCCGAGAAATCCCAGGCCACCGGCCTGAAACTTCTGTCCGACTTCCTGGAGTGGCGCCCGTGATCCTCTACCCGGCCATCGACCTGAAGGACGGCCAGTGCGTGCGCGTCCTGCACGGCGACCTTTCCACCGCCACGGTGTTCAACACCGACCCCGGCGCCCAGGCCAGGCAGTGGGCCGACGCCGGCTTCCACTGGATTCACGTGGTCGACCTGAACGGCGCCGTGCAGGGCCAGGCGATCAACGCCAAGGGCGTCGAGGCCATCCTGCACGCCGTCTCCGTGCCCGTGCAGCTGGGCGGCGGCATCCGCACCCTGGCCGACGTGGAGCGCTGGATCGAGGCGGGCGTCAGCCGCGTGATCCTCGGCACCGTGGCCGTGAAGCAGCCCGATATCGTCATCGCAGCCGCGCTGGCCTACCCCGAACAGATCGCGGTCAGCGTCGACGTGCGCAAGGGCAAGGTCGCCGTGGAGGGCTGGACCGCCGACTCCGACCTCGACGCCATCACCGTGGCCAAGCGCTTCGAGGACGCTGGCGTCGGAGCCCTGATCATCACCGACATCGATCGCGACGGCACGGTCATGGGTTTCAACGTCGAGGCATTCGGCGCCATCGCCGACGCCGTGAACATTCCGGTCATCGCGGCCGGCGGGCTGGCCACGGTGGACGACATCGCCCGGCTGAAGGCGCGCCAGGGCGTGCCGATCGCCGGCGCGGTGCTCGGCCGCGCGCTCTACAACGGGGCCATCGATCCAGCCCAGGCGCTCAGGCTGGCCGCATGACCGCCGGCAGCACGCTCAAGACCCGCCTGATCCCCTGCCTGGACGTGAAGGACGGGCGGGTGGTGAAGGGCGTGCAGTTCGTCAACCTGGTCGACGCCGGCGATCCCGTCGAACAGGCCCAGGCCTATGACGCGGCCGGGGCCGACGAGCTGATGTTCCTCGACATCACCGCATCCCACGAAGACCGCGCCATCATGCTCGATGTCGTGGCCCGCACCGCCGACGTCTGCTTCATGCCGCTCAGCGTCGGGGGTGGCATTCGTTCGGTCGAGGATGGCCGGCGCCTCCTGCTGGCCGGCGCCGACAAGATTTCGATCATGACCGCCGCGGTGATGGACCGTGACGTGGTCGCCCGCTGCGCCGACGCCTTCGGCAGCCAGGCGGTCGTCGTTTCCGTCGACGCCAAGCGGACCGGCGATCACTGGGAGGTCTTCACCCACGGCGGCCGCAACCCCACCGGCCTCAACGCGGTCGACTATGCGGTCGAGGTGGTCGCCAAGGGGGCCGGCGAGATCCTGCTCACCTCCATGGACCGTGACGGCGCCAAGACCGGCTACGATCTGGAGCTGCTGCGCCGGGTCAGCTCGGCGGTGACCGTGCCGGTGATCGCCTCGGGCGGCGCGGGGAACACTCGCCACCTGATCGAGGCGGTGCAGGCCGGGGCCGACGCAGTGCTGGCTGCCTCCATCTTCCACTTCGGCGAGATCACCATCGGCGAGGCCAAGGCCGCCATGGCTGCCGCCGGCATCCCCGTACGCCTCACGGAGCCAGCCTGATGAACAAGCGCTTCTCCGCCGTCGTGGACCGCCTGGCCGAGACCATCGAGAGCCGCCGAGGCGCCGACACCTCGACCTCCTACACCGCCCAACTGCTGGGCGACCTCGACCGCGCGGCCAAGAAGCTGGGCGAGGAGGCCGTCGAGACCGTCATTGCAGCCGCCCAGGGCGACCGCGACGCACTCACCGCCGAAAGCGCCGACCTGATCTACCACTGGCTGGTGGTCATCGCCGCCGCCGGCGTCAGCCTGGACGAGGTGGCGGAACGGCTGGAGGCCCGGGAGGGGACTTCGGGTCTGACGGAGAAGGCGGGGCGGCCGAAGTAGCCCCCGCCGTCATCCCCGCGGCTTGCGCTTCAGCGCCACGTAAAGCGCACCCTCGCCGCCGTGGCGGCGATGCGCTTCGGAGATGCCGGCGACGATGTGGCTGAGGTGCGCCGCGCCCAGCCAGTCGGGCGCGCGCTTCTTCAGCACCCCATCGCCCTGCACGCCCTTTCCGGTGATCACCAGCACCGCGCGCCAGCCATCGTTCCAGGCGCGGGCGAGAAACGCCTCCAGCGCCGTGCGGGCGCGGTCTTGAGTGAGCCCATGCAGGTCGATGCGCCCGCCGATCTCCTCGCGTTCCTTGGCGATGCGGTGCTTGCGGTTCGGTTCGATGTCGCCCAGTTCGGTGCGCGGCTTCCGGGGCTTGGGCTTAAGGGTCGCCGGATCGATCCGCGCCGCAGGGTCGAGCGTCTGCGGACGCGCCGGCTTAGGCGCGCTTCGCCCGGTCAACGGGTGCACGGTGGCGGCCACCATCGACCAGATCTCCCGCTCCTCCGGCTTCAGCGGCCGCTTCATCGCGGGACAAGCCGCCACATGGCCAGCGCATGGCGCACCCGCCCGGCCTCCGCGCCCGCCGCTTCGCCCTCCCCGAGGTAGAGATCGGCGCGGACGGGGCCCTTGATGGCGCCGCCGGTGTCCAGGGCGGTGACCAGGCGGCGGTAGGTCGGAAACGCCCCGGCCAGCAGCGGCGCCTTGCCGTCGATCCACAGGAGCTCGCCGTACGGATGGAATGCCGGATCCACCGCCACGGCGCGGCCGGCCGGAAGCGGCAGACCCGCTGCGCCGGCGGGCGGCTTGCCGTCGTCCGGAGCCAGCCGGAAAAAGGCGTAGCGCGGATTGAGCCGCATGATCGCCTCGGCTTCCGGCCCCCGGTGCGCAGCCAGCCAGCCGCGGATCGCGTCGCCGGAGGTGTTGTCGCGGGCCAGCAGGCCGCGGTCGCGCATCGGATTGGCGATGCCCACGAACGTACGCCCGTTGTGGGCGGCGTACAGCGCCTTCAGCCTGCGACCATCCTCGAACACCAGCACGCCGGAGCCCTGCACCTGCAGGAAGAACAACTCCTCCGGCCGCATCCAGGCCAGCGGTTGGGCCTCCGGCGCTGCCTCGATCGCCGCCCGGTCCGGATAGGGCCGGGCCGTTCCGTCAGGTCTCACCCGCAGCACCTCGCCGCCCGCGGCGACCGCCAGGTCCGCCGGTCTCGGCCGCACCGGGGCGCTGAACTCGCCGCCAGGCCGCCGCCGTGCGGGATAGACCGGGGCGAAATATGCCGTGAGCACCCCGCTGCCGCCCACCCGTTCAGCTACGAAGGTGCGCTCCAGGAATGCCCGACCGTCCCCGGGCCGCACCACGCCGGCGGCGCGGGCGCGCTTGCACGCGCCGGCCATCGACGGTTCCCGCGCCGCATGACAAGTCGCCCGCCACGCCGCGAAGGCCGCATCATGGTCTTCCAGCGCCCAGCCGGGCAGGGCGGAGACGTCGAGCCTGCGTGGCGGCTCGGACGGCGGGGGTCGCAAGATCGGCGCGCCGGGCGGTTGCGGGAAGCCGGGGGGCGTCGGCCCGTGTTCCTGGGGCGTGGCGCAGGCGGCGAGGCTCAGCGCGGCGAGCGCCGCTCCCAACGCTCGCCACAAGCAAGGTCTCACGCCTCGGCGGCGCCCACGTGGACGAGGGCCCAGTTGGGATCCTTGCTCTTCAGCCGCCGCTCGAATGTCCAGAGTTCCGCGGTGCGTCGGTCATCGACGCCTTCGCCCTCCGGACCCTTGGTGCGGCTGCGGAACTCGGCCAGGAAACGCACGGTGATCTGGGCCAGGTCCCCAGAGACGACCTCGGCCTTCTCCAGGTCCGCCCGAGGCGGATGGGAAAACTCGATCGTCTCGGTCCGGCCTTCCGCCTCGCGCGCGTCGATCGCGGCCTCGAAGTCGGCCAGTACGTTCGGAGCGAGGAGATTGCGCAAGGTCTGCCGGTCGTGGGCGGCGAACGCCTTGACGATCATCTCGTAGGCCTGCTTGGCCCCAGAGAGGAACATGCCCATGTCGAAGCCTGGGTCCTTGGCCTTCAGGGCGGCCAGGCCACTCAGCTGCACCCCGTCATCGATGGGATCCAGAGGCCGGTCCAGCGGCGCGCGCACGGGGGCGGCGGCCACCTCCGCGGTTGGCCCGTCACCCGGCTGGCGACCCACGCGCCGGCCCAGCACCGCATAGAGCTGGTACAGCACAATGGCTGCGAGGCCGGCGAAGATGATCAGTTCGAGAACCTGCAAAGAAGGACCTTCGACAGTGGCGGCGCGGGATCTTGTACGCCATGCCCGTCTATATAGTCCTCTGCAACGTCCGCGTCAGGGGCGGCGTTGCATCGCGGGGGGCGCCATGATAGCCGCTCGGTCCCGAGCCGACGCCCTTCCGCGCGCAAAGACCAGAGAAAATCCGACCCTCATGAGCGATATCGACACCGGCGCGCCCGTTCCGTCCGAAGGCGGCGAACCCGGCATCCGCATCCTGGCCCAGTTCATCCGTGATCTCAGCATGGAGAACCCGCGTGCGCCGGACGCGCTGCGCGCTGCCGCGGACCAGCCGCAGATCGACCTGGGCGTCGAGATGAACGCCCGCGGCCGTGAAGACGGCCTGTACGAAGTGGACCTGAAGCTGTCCGCCCGCGCCAACCGCTCCGACGGTCCGCTGTTTGTGGTCGAGCTGCTGTACGGCGGCGTCTTCCAGATCGCCGGCGTGCCGGCCGATGAGGTGGAGCCGGTGCTGCTCATCGAGTGCCCCCGCTACCTGTTCCCCTTTGCACGGCGGATCATCGCCGAAGTCACCTCCGAAGGCGGATTTCCGCCCTTCCTCCTCGATCCCATCGACTTCGCCGGCGTTTACGCGGCGCGGAAGGCCCAGGCCGAGGAACAGGTGGGGCACGCCTGACCTCTGCCTCGCGGCGGGAACCTACAGCCCGAACCGCTCCCAGAGCGTCTCGCCCTTCACCGCGTCGCGGATGAAGGCGGCGTGTGTCAGGCGCTCTTCCTCGCTTGAGAGCATGCCCAGCGACCGCGGCCTGGGGCCGTATTCGGCGCGGGCGGCGGTCACGGCCGCGGCGGTCATGTCCGCGGTGGCCAGCTCAAGGCGCCGCTCGCGGCCGCCCTTAAGCTCCAGATAGACCGCGGCCAGCAGCTTGGCGTCGATCAGCGCCCCGTGCTTCTCCCGCTCACTCAGCGAAATCCGGAAGCGCTTGCAGAGCGCGTCCAGGGAATTGTGCATGCCCGGGAAGCGGTGCTTGGCCAGCTCGAGGGTGTCGACCCAGCGGTGCTCCGGGATGTGCTGACGCGAGCAGTTTCCCAGCTCCCAGTTGATGAAGCCGCGGTCGAAGCCGGCATTGTGGGCGATCAGCGGCGCGTCGCCCACGAAATCGAGGAAGGCGTCCACCACCTCCGGATGCTCGAAGCGAGGCTTCCCGCGCAGGAAGGCGCTGGACAGGCCGTGCACCTTCTCCGCCTCGGAGGGCATCGAACGGCAGGGGTCGATATAGACGTGGAAGCTGCGCCCGGTGGGCACGAAACTCTCGATCTCCAGCGCGGCCAGCTCCACCAGCCGGTCGCCGCTCCGCGGATCGAAGCCTGTAGTCTCGGTGTCGAGGACGATCTCACGCGCCATGACCCTGTCATGACGTGCTTCGCGCCTGCGCGGCAACCGGGGCCGCCGTGCTGTCCCCAGGACTCTGCGCTCTGTGGAGGAGGCCATGAACAAAAATAGAACATAGCCGGGGCTGAATTCAAGTCCCCCGCAGTTGCGCGATCACCGCCTGGACCTGCGCCCGGGCATGCTCGAGGCCCTGGCCGGTGTCGATGACATAGTCGGCCCGCGCCCGCTTCTCGGCGTCGGGGACCTGCTGGGCCAGGATCGCCTCCAGCCGTTCGGGGCTCATGCCCTCCCGAGCCAGCACCCGTTCGCGCTGCATGTCGGCCGGCGCGGAGACCACGATCACCGCGTCCATGTTCTTCTCGCCGCCGGTCTCGAAGATCAGCGGCACGTCCATGATGATCATGTCGGCGCCGCTCGCGGCGGCCTGCTCGAACACCCCCGCGCGGTCGCGGCCGATCAGCGGGTGGACGATGCCGTTCAGCTTCGCCATCGCCTCCGGTTTGCCCAATACCGCCTGGCGCAGCGCCTCGCGGTCGACCCGGCCGTCCTTCACCGTGCCCGGGAATGCCTCGCCCACCGGTCCCACGGCGATTCCGCCCACGTCGTAGGCCGCGTGCACCGCCGCGTCCGCGTCGTAGACTGGGATTCCCGCCTCGCGGAACATCGCCGCCGTCGTCGACTTGCCCATGCCGATAGAGCCCGTGAGCCCGATCACCTTCATCGCGTGGTCTCCATATGGGCGAGCGCCAGGGCGCGGACATCGACGTCGGCCGGCGGCGGTTCACCGAAGAAGGTCTCGAACGAGGGCCGGGCCTGTCCGATCAGCATCTCCAGACCGTCCACGGTGGTGCGGCCGAGTGCTCGGGCCCGTTTCAGGAAGGGTGTCTCTAGAGGCCGATAGACCATGTCCATGACCACACAGCGATCGTCCGTCGCCCCCAGCGGCGCGTCCAGATCGCCTTCGCCCGACAGCCCGGCCGAGGTCGCGTTGATCACCGCGGTGGCCTGGGCGAAGGCGCGGGGCGCGTCCGACATGGGCATGGCGACGGCCCTCGACCCCATGGTCCGAGCCAGCGCCTCCGCTTTGGCGTGTGTACGGTTGATCACGAACACCTTCGGCGCGCCGGCCAGCAACAGCGCGGCCACCGCGCCCCGCGCCGCGCCGCCGGCGCCCAGTACGACCACAGGCCCGCCTGCCGGTTCCCACGCCGGCGCCTGAACCGCGAACGCCTGCAGGAGGCCAAGGCCGTCGGTATTGTCCGCCAGGATCCGCCCATCGGCCTCGAAGGTGAGGACGTTGGCCGCGCCGGACCTCTGGGCTATCTCCGAGACGCCGTCGGCGACGGCCAGCGCGGCTTCCTTGAACGGGACGGTGACGTTCAGGCCCCGCACGGCGCCGCCTTGCAGCCCGCGGGCGAAGCGTTCGAAACCGTCCCGGGCCAGCGGGAACGCCACATAGACCCCGTCGAGGCCGGCCGCCGCCAGCCAGGCGTTGTGCAACACCGGCGAGAGCGAATGGGCCACCGGCTGGCCGGCCACTCCGGCGACGACCGTGCGTCCGGTTATCATTGGTCGACCTGTCACGCCGTCAGCTCGCCGCGCTCACGGAGCAGTTCCAGGAGGCCCATCATCGGCAGGCCCAGGATGGCGAAGTAGTCCCCCTCGATGCTGGAGAACAGCTGCGCGCCCACCCCTTCGAGGCGGTAGCAGCCCACCGAGCCCAGCGCCGCGCGGCCCTCCTCGGCCAGGTAGTCCTCCAGGAAAATGTCGGAGAAATCCCGCATGGTCAGCGTCGCACTCACCACGTCCCGCCAGATGGCCCGGCCATCCTCGGCCACCACCACCGCCGAATGCAGCCGGTGCGCCTTGCCTCGCAGCAGCTGCAGCCGCTCGCGCGCCGCCCCGACGTCGGCCACCTTGTCGTAGAGCTCGCCTTCCAGGTCCAGCGTCTGGTCGGCGCCGATGACCAGCCCTTCGGTCAGGCGGGAGACCTCCACCGCCTTCATTTCGGCCAAGGCCTGCGCCACCTCCAGCGGCCCCGCGCCTTCGACCAGCAGCCGGACCTTGGCTGCGTCTTCATCTACGCCGGCGGTCACCGCCAGATGCGGCACGCCGGCGCCCGCCAGCACCGCGCGCCGCGCTGCACTCTGGGAAGCCAGGATAATGCTCAACCCAGCACCTCGACCTGACCGTGGCCCTTGTGCAGCAGGTTCAGGACCGCCGCGGCCGTCTCCTCCACCGAGCGGCGGGTGACGTCGATGGTGGGCCAGCCCTGGCGCTCGTAAAGCCGGCGAGCGGCAATGATCTCCTCGCGCACCGCATCCTGGTCGATGTAGCTCGACTCCCGGGTCTCGTTCAGGCTGAGCAGGCGATTGCGGCGGATCTGGATCAGCCGGTCGGGCGAGATCAGTAGGCCCACGATGAGCGCCCTCTGCAGGTTGAGCAGCTTCTCCGGGAGCGGCCGGCCCGGCACCAGCGGCACGTTGGCGGCGCGCACGCCGCGGTGCGCCAAGTAAATGCAGGTGGGCGTCTTGCTTGTCCGCGATACGCCCAGCAGCACCACGTCGGCCTGGTCCAGGTCCTGGCCGCCCTGGCCGTCGTCATGGCCGATGGCGTAGTTCAGCGCGTCCATGCGGTTGAAGTAGTCGTTGTCGAGCCGCAAGTGCGCGCCCACCCGCGACGTCGTCGTGGCGCCAAGGTAGCGCTGCATGGCGCTCACCAAGGGGTCCAGCGCCGGCAGGCAGGGCATCTCTAGCCGCCGGCACCCCTCCTCCAACGCGTCGCGCAGCTTCTCGTCGACGATGGTGTGCAGGACGATGCCCGGCGCCTCCTCGATGTCCTCCAGCGCCCGGTCGAGCTGCCGCTGCGAGCGGACCAGGGCGTAGATGTGCTCGATCGGCAGCACGTTCTCGAATCGCGCGCAGACGGCGCGGGCCATGGCGTTCAGCGTCTCGCCTGTGGAATCCGACACCAGGTGGACGTGGAAGTAGGTCGCGAGCCGTGCAGGTGGGGAATTCGGCAAGGGGATGGGCTCGCGGAAGTTGGGGATGGATCCTGTGCGTACTCTCTTAGCGAAGCCCGACGCCCTTGGGGATAGATCAGGTGGAATGCGGCTCGCCTGTCGGAGCCGGGGGACAGACGGGATGAAACGGCCGGTTTCCACCCGTTCGGCGCCCAGGCGGGCGGCGCGGGCGCCGCCAGATCGTCACATCCGCCCAGCCGGTCGACGGACCGATCGGCGCCGGCCGTTTTCCCCGCGCAGGTTAACGAAACCCTAACGCCAGCCTTGGGCTTGTCCCCGCGTCCCCGCAATTCACACCCTTCGCCAGGATTGTCACAAGACCTGCACAACCTGGGGACGGCGCGGGGACTGTCAAAGGATCGTTAAGTTTTCCACCCGGCCAACAGGGCCTAACACTCCCATCCCAATCGATTTCAAGAATCCTTCCTATTGAAGAGGAACAGGGCGGACAGGCCGGGGCCTTGAGCCTGGCGGCCGGGCGGGCTTTAAGTCGGCCATGAGCGAGACGCCCCGCCTTCTGCGAGCCTTGGCCGGCGAGACCCTGGATCGGCCCCCGATCTGGTTCATGCGCCAGGCAGGTCGTTCCCTCCCGGAATACCGTGCGATCCGCGCCCGGGTCCCGGACTTCCTGTCGCTTTGCTTCAACCCTGAGCTGGCGGCGGAGGTCACTTTGCAGCCGATGCGCCGGTTCGCGATGGACGGTGCGATCGTCTTTGCCGACATCCTGCTCATCCCACAGGCGTTGGGCCAGGAGGTCTGGTTCGAGGCGGGGGAGGGGCCCAGGCTTGGCGAACTGCCGTCGATCGAAGCCATGCGAGACGCCGTGGAGGGCTCTACCGCCAAGCTCGCCAGCATCGGCGAAACCCTGACCCGCGTCCGCGCGGAACTCGAACCCGATCGCACGCTCATTGGTTTCGCCGGCGCACCGTGGACGGTGGCCACCTACATGCTGGAGGGCCGGGGTTCCCAGCGTGAGGCGGCCCGCGCATATGCCTACGACCACCCCGACGAGCTCGACGCGCTGCTGGATGTCCTGGTGGACTCCACCGCCCGCTACCTGGTCATGCAGGCCAAGTCCGGCGCGCAGGTCCTGAAGCTGTTCGAAAGCTGGGCGGAGAGCCTTGCGGAGGACGTGTTCGAGCGCATCGTCATCGGGCCGCACACCCGGATCGTGGAGCAGGTCCGCGCCGCGGGGATCGACGTCCCGTTCATAGGCTTCCCGCGCGGCTGCGGCGCCCTGGTGGAACCCTACGCCGCCAAGGTCCCGGTCCAGGCCGTCGCCCTCGACACCCAGGCGACCGCGGCGGTCGGCAAGCGCATCCAGGCCGGCGGAAAGGCCATCCAGGGCGCCTTGGACAACCTTCTGCTCCGCGCCGGGGGCCCAGCCCTGGACGCCCGTGTGGAGGCCCTGCTCGAACAGTGGAGCGGGGGCCCCTACATCTTCAACCTCGGCCATGGTGTGCTGCCGGACACTCCGGTGGAACACATCGCCCGCGTGGTGGAACGCGTCACGGGCAAGCCTGCCAAGGCCCTGGCCGCCGAGTGAAGGTCGCCGTCGTTCTCTTCAACCTGGGCGGGCCGGACAACCAGAAGGCCGTTCGGCCGTTCCTGTTCAACCTGTTCCGCGATCCGGCGATCATTCAGCTGCCCGCTCCGGCCCGCTATGCGTTGGCGGCCCTGATCTCCACGACCCGGGCCAAATCCGCGCGGGCCAACTATCAGCGCATGGGCGGCGGCTCGCCGCTGCTGGCGGGGACCAACGCGCAGGCGCGGGTGCTGGAGGAGATGCTGACGGCGCAGGGCCTGGAAGCCAGGACCTTCGTGGCGATGCGCTACTGGAAGCCGTTCACCGAGGAGATGGCCGCCCAGGTCGCCAGGTTCGCCCCCGACGAGATCGTGCTGCTGCCGCTCTACCCCCAGTACTCGACCACCACCACCGGCTCGTCGCTGAAGGAGTGGGCGCGGGTCTACAAGGGGCCTGGCCGAACGCGCACGGTCTGCTGCTATCCCACGGCCCCGGGGCTGGTCGACGCTCACGTGGAGGCGATCCGCAAGGTCTGGCGCACGCCCGGGGATCCTCCCGGAGAGGTCCGGCTGCTGTTCTCCGCACACGGCCTGCCGCAGCAGGTGGTGGAGGCGGGCGACCCCTATGCGGCGCAGATCGAGGCGACGGCGGCGGCCGTCGCCGCCCGGCTGCCGGAGTTTCCCGACTGGCAGCTCTGCTACCAGAGCCGGGTGGGGCGCCTGAAGTGGCTCGGTCCTTCGACCGTGGAGGCGATCCACCAGGCCGCGGCCGACGGCAAGGGGGTGCTGATCTGCCCGATTGCCTTCGTCTCCGAGCACATCGAGACGCTGGTCGAACTGGACGTCGAGTATGCCGAGCTGGCCAAGGACCTGGGCGTTCAGCCTTTCCTTCGCGCCCGTACCCCGGAGACCGATAGGGGGTTCATGGCTGAGCTTGCGAGGGCGGTGACCGGCGCGCTCGACCGTGATGGGATCGCGCCGCACGGTCCTTGGCGGTGCCCGGCGGCGCATGGCAAATGCGTCTGCGCCAGAGGGGAGATCGCGGCATGAACTGGTACGACCTGCTTCGTGGGCTGCACATCATCGCGGTGATCGCCTGGATGTCGGGGATGATGTACCTGCCCCGGCTCTACGCCTACCACACCGAAACCGCGCCTCCGGGCAGCGAGTTCGACGCCCACTTCAAGGTGTGGGAGGCCAAGCTGCTGCGGATCATCATCAACCCGGCCATGACGCTGACCTGGATACTCGGCGTCAGCCTGATCCTGTTCCACGTCTATGCCGCCAAGGAGGGGTGGGGCTTTCTGGCGCAGCCGTGGATGATCGTGAAGCTGGCGGCCGTCATATTCCTCTCGGGCTGGCACGGCATGCTGTCCTCCGCACGCAAGAAGATCGCGGCCGGCGAACGTCCCCGCACCGCCAGGTTCTGGCGCGCCACGAACGAAATCCCCTTCCTCGTCGCCATCGTCGCGGTGCTGGCTGTCACCCTTCAGTTCTTCGCCCGCTGACGCAGCGCGGACGGGAAAACATTGACCCGACCCCCCCGAGTGTGGTTCCCCTGACCTCACGCGTCGGCGACGGCGCGCCCCGCCTCTTCACCGGTCCGCGCGGCAGCCGCGCCCCGATCGGTCTCCAACGAAACTGAAAACGGCGCTCCACGCGCCTGCACGCTTACCCGCCGGCGCCCGGATACCCTCCGCGCGCTGCGAATTCTAAAGTGAAATCAATGCAAGACGAAACGCAAGATAACGCCGCGGACGCTCCGGAAGTCGAGGCCGTCCAGGCCAGCGCCGACGTCGATGTGCTGGAGCCCACCGTCACCGAGGCGGACACGGCCGAGGGGGATGGCGACGACGACGAACCGTCGCAGGCCGCCAAGGCCATCGCCGCCATGGGCCTCAAGACCGCCAGCCTGCAGGGCCTGAAGGACAAGTCGCCGGCCGATCTGCTCGCCTTCGCCGAGCAGCTTGAGATCGAATCCGCGAACTCCATGCGCAAGCAGGACATGATGTTCGCGATCCTGAAGGTGCTGGCCGAGGAGGGCGTGGGCATCTCGGGCTCGGGCACGCTGGAAGTGGTCCAGGATGGCTTCGGCTTCCTCCGTTCCCCGGAAGCCAACTACCTGCCGGGGCCCGACGATATCTACGTCAGCCCTTCGCAGATCCGGAAGTTCGGCCTGCGCACTGGCGACACCGTCGATGGCGAGGTCCGTGCGCCGCGCGAGGGTGAGCGCTACTTCGCCCTGGTGAAGGTCGACCTCACGAACTTCGAGAGTCCCGACAACGTCCGCCACAAGGTGCTGTTCGACAACCTGACCCCGCTCTATCCGGATCAGCGGCTCAAGATGGAGATCGACGATCCGACCCTGAAGGACCGTTCGGGCAGGGTCATCGACATCGTCGCGCCCCTGGGCAAGGGTCAGCGCTGCCTGATCACCTCCCCGCCGCGGGTGGGCAAGACGGTGATGCTGCAGAACATCGCCAAGTCGATCGAGACCAACCATCCCGAGTGCTACCTGATCGTGCT
>NZ_CADEGK010000079.1:0-1095 GCF_902826855.1 uncultured Phenylobacterium sp.
CGGCCGATGTCGCCGGTGTGGTACCAGCCGTCGGTGAACGCCGCGGCCGTCGCCTCGGGCTTGTTCCAGTAACCCATCACCACGTTCGGCCCGCGGATCCAGATCTCGCCGACTTCGCCTGGCGCGACCTCGACGCCGTTGGGGTCCACGATCTTGATGTCGCAACAGGGCACCGGGGTGCCGACGCTGTCGGGCCGGTTCAGGTAGTCCTCCGCGCCGTTCGAGGTCGAGACCGACGAGGTCTCGGTCGCGCCATAGCCCTGGCCCGGCGGGATGTTCGGGAAGAGCTCGGCGAACCTGAGGGTGAGTTCGGGCGCCACCGCCGCGCCGCCGTAGCCGTAGCCTTCCAGGCTCGAGAGGTCGCGCCGCGCGAAGTCCGGGCTCTCCAGCACCTGCCAGACCATCGAGGGCACGCCGGTGCTGCTGTTCACCCGCTCGGTTTCGACCAGCTCCAGGAAGCGCTCAGGGTTCCACTTGTGCATCAGCACCAGCCGGTTGCCCGCCACCACGGTCGGGACCATCAGCGAGTTGGTGCCGGTCACGTGGAACAGCGGCACCGGCAGGAGGCTCGTCTTCTGGGGGGCGTCCGGATCGGCGATCGGCAACGCCTCGCCCCGGCGGATCGCCGCCCGCGCGGCCGAGAAGCCCAGGCTCACCAGGTTCGACATCGCGTTGCGGTGGGTGCCGAGCGCGCCCTTGGGCTTGCCGGTGGTGCCCGAGGTGTAGAGGATCGTGGCGTCGTCGTCCGTGTCGACGCCGGGATCCGGCGGCGGTTCGTTCGGCAGGGCCGCGTAGCCCGACGGCGGGCCGATCAGGTCCTCCAGCATCACCGCGCCGGCGACGGGTCCCTGGGCGGCGCGGACGGCGATCAGGCCGTTCAGCGAGACCTCTGCGATGTGGGGCGCCAGGCGGTCGAGCCGGTCGCCGTCCACGATGGCGACTTTCGCGCCGGAGTCCTGGATGCCATAGACGAGATCGGGCCCAAGGCCCCAGGCGTTCAGCGGCGCCACAACGGCGCCGATCGACTGTCCGGCCCAGAACGCCAGCGACCATTCCGGCAGGTTGCGCATGGCGATCACGATGCGGTCGCCCTTC
>NZ_CADEGK010000079.1:1195-19664 GCF_902826855.1 uncultured Phenylobacterium sp.
GCGCCATGAACTTCGAAGTCGTCGCCGAGGGGCTGCAGTTCCCTGAAGGTCCCATCGCCATGGCCGACGGCTCGGTGGTGCTGGTGGAGATCAAGCGCCAGACGCTGACCCGGGTGAAACCCGACGGCTCCAATGAAGTGATCGCCAAGCTGGGTGGCGGACCGAACGGCGCGGCCGTAGGTCCCGACGGCGCGGTCTACGTCTGCAACAACGGCGGGTTCGCGTGGCAGGAGGGCGGCGGGATCACCGCGCCGCACGGCACGGCGGCCGACTACAAGACGGGCTCCATCCAGCGCGTCGACCTCAAGACCGGCGCGGTCTCGGTGGTCTACGACGCCTGCGACGGCAAGCCGTTGCGCGGCCCCAACGACATCGTCTTCGACGCCGCCGGCGGGTTCTGGTTCACCGACCTGGGCAAGTCCGACGGCGACAAGATGCACATGGGCCATCTGCACTACGCCAAGCCCGACGGCTCGATGATCAAGCTGGTCCGCGAGGGGATGATCAGCCCGAACGGCGTCGGCCTCTCGCCCGACGGCAAGACGGTCTGGGTCGCCGAAACCCACACCAGCCGCGTCTGGGGCTTCCCGATCACCGGCCCGGGCGAGATCGAACAGCCGGGCGGGTTGTTCTCGCCCGGATCGGTGCTGGGCCCATTGCCGGGCTACCAGCTGCTGGACAGCCTGGCCGTCGAGGCGTCGGGCAAGGTCTGCTGCGCCACACTGGTGAACGGCGGCATCACGGCCTTCGACCCCAACGGCGGGACCGAGCACACGGCCTACCCGGACCCGCTGGTCACCAACATCTGCTTCGGCGGTCCGGACATGCAGACGGCGTGGGTCACCGCTTCGGGAACGGGCAAGCTGCTCAAGTGCCGCTGGCCGCGCCCGGGCCTGAAGCTCGCCTTCAACGCCTAAGCGTCCTCCAGCACCAGTTCGCCGCTGGCGATCCGATCGCGCAGCTCGCGCTTCAGCACCTTGCCCGAGGCGTTGCGGGGCAGGATGTCGATGAACACGACGTGCTTGGGCTTCTTGTAGCTGGCGATGCGCTCGCGGCAGAAGGCGATCAGTTCTTCGCCGTCGACGTCGCTGCGCCGGCAGATGACCGCGACCACCTTCTCGCCCCACTTGGGGTCCGGGGCGCCGATCACGGCGGCTTCCAGCACGGCGGGGTGCTGGTAGAGCACCTCCTCGACCTCGCGCGGATAGACGTTCTCGCCGCCGGTCAGGATCATGTCCTTCTTGCGGTCGACGATGTAGAGGTAGCCGTCCTCGTCCCAGCGGCCCACGTCGCCCGAGCGGAACCAGCCGCCCTCGAAGAACGAGCTCTTGGTCGCCTCGGGGTTCTTCCAGTAGCCCATCAGCACCTGGTCGCCCTTAATGACGAGTTCGCCCGGCGCGCCGACCGGGACGTCATGGCCGTCGTCGTCCACCACGCGGACGCGCGCGAACGGCATCTGGCGACCCACCGACGACAGGATCGGCAGATCGTGGTCGGCGGCGCGGTCGTGGTCGGCGGGGCTCATGAACATGACGTTGCCGGACAGTTCGGTCATGCCGAAGCCGGTGGAGAAGCCGACGCCGGGCCAACGCTGGCGCGCGCGGCGCAACACCTCGGCCGGCATGGCCGATGCGCCGTAGCCGATGCGCTTGATGCTGGAGAGGTCGTATTTGTCGGCGATCGGATCCTCCAGCAGCATGGCGATCATCGTGGGCGCCATGGCCGTGCTGGTGACGCCGTAGCGCTCGATGTTGCCCAGCACCGTCTCGACGTCGAAGGTCTTGAGGATGACGACGTCGTAGTTGCGCAGGTGGTAGGTCGGCATCGCGTAGCCGGCCACGTGGAACTGCGGGAAGGTGTAGAGGCACACGTCGTCGACGCCGGCGTCCCAGGCGCACATGCTGTTGAAGACTGCCCCCATCAGGTTCTTGTGGCTGAGCATGGCGCCCTTCGGCAGGCCGGTGGTGCCGGAGGTGTAGAGCAGCCAGCAGAGGTCCTCCTCCACGGGCTTGCGCAACGGCTCCTGCGCCGCCCCGGTCGCCAGGAAGGCCTCGTAGCTGATGGCGTCCTCGGCCTCGCCGTCGATCAGGATCAACTGCTCGACCGACGGGATCTCGGCGCGGATCTGGCGGATGATCGGCAGGTACTTCTGTTCGACCACCAGGATGCGCGGTTCGCTGTTGCCGATGATGTAGGCGAGCTCGCGCGCCGACAGGCGGTAGTTCAGCAGCACGAGGCCAAGGGCCGCGCCAGGCACGCCGTAGTAGCACTCCGCGTATTCGGAGCAGTTCTCCGACAGGATGGCCACCCGGTCGCCGCGGTCGGTGACCTGGACGAGGGCGTTTGAAAGCCGCCAGCAGCGATCGCGCAACTGGGCGTAGGTGAAGACCCGGTCCTGAAAGCGTACCGCGACCTTCTCCGGCGCATGGTGGGCGGCGATGGCGGGGATGTCGCTGAGCAGCATGGAAGGGCCTCCTGGTCCGTCTAACCTATAACGCGCTCTAAGTTTGGGAAGACCCCGGATTCGGCAACAGCCGCCGCTCGACCATCACCGAGAGCCAGTGGCGCATGGTGTCCTCGGTGTCGTAGCAGTCGTGGAAGCCCGCCTGGCGCAGCTTCACGGTCGAGACCAGGATCGGCAGGGCGATGGTGTCGACGCCCGGCCGCATCAGCATGTCGGCGTAGTGGTGACTCTCCCCCAGGAAGCGCAGCAGCGGGATCGGCTGCAGGCCCTCGCGCGCGACGATCCGGTCCCAGACGTCCGCGTGAGCGGGCAGGTATTCCGCGAGCCTGAGCGGGGCGTCCGCGCCCCGATCCAGCCGGAGCGCGTCGGCGAGCGCCGGCCACAGGTCGGGCCAGTTGTAGACGTCGCCGTTGGTGATGTTGAAGGTCTCGTTGACGGCGGCGGGACTCTCGGCCGCCCAGGCGAAGACCGGGCCCAGGAGCCGCGGGTCCACCATCTCCATGATGTGCGGCGCGCCGCCCGGATAGGAGAACGGACGGCCAAGCTCACGCTGGATCGCTCCGTAGGCGCCGATGGCGAGCAACGGGTTCATCGCCGCGCCCCACGCCGCGCCCACGATGATCTGGGGCCGGAAGATCGTCCAGGCGAACCCGTGCGCCTGGGCCAGGCCGCGCAGATAGTCTTCCTGCAGCCAATAGAAGTTGGCGTGGTCGTCGCGCGGCGCGCGCTCCCGCGCCGGGATCGGGATCCGCGGCTTCACATGGGCGCCGTAGGCCTTGGTGCCCTGCAGGAGGGTCACGTGCGCCAGACCCTTCGCTGCGGTGGTCAGCGGCTCCATGAGGTTGCGCAGCATGGAGAGGTTGGTCTCCATCTGGTCGGCTTCCTGCCAGCCGGCGACCAGGCCCGGCTTTTCGAAGAGGGCGGCGTAGACGACGTGGGTGACCTCTCCCAGGCCGCCGAAGGCCGCGCGGCAGGCGGCCGCGTCAGTGAGGTCCACGGCCAGGTGGCGGAAGGTCCCGCCGGCGACCGGCTCCGGCGTGCGCCGCGAAACGGCGATCACATCCCAACCATCCGTCGCGAACCGCTCGACCGCGGCCTCGCCCACCAGCCCAGTGGCTCCCGCGATCAGCACCGTCTTCATGTGACTTCCCCTTACGCCAGGGCGGCGTTGACTTGGATGGGAGCGCTTATAACGTGATCCGACAACCGTCGCGAAGGCGGATCCAAGCGTACTAGGAGGATCGGCCATGACCGTATCGGCGCCGGAGGCCCCCGGCCTCGCACCGGGTGTCCCTGTGGCGCTACCGGGGCGGCTCTACCGCAGCTATGCGCTCGGGCTGCTGATGCTGATCTACGTGGTCAATTTCGTGGACCGGCAGGTGGTCTCGATCCTGGCCGAGCCGATCAAGCTGGACCTGCAACTGGCCGACTGGCAACTGGGCCTGATGACGGGCCTGGCGTTCGCGGTGCTCTACACCGTGCTGGGCCTGCCCATCGCCCGCATCGCCGAACGCGGCGACCGGCCGTGGATCATCGCCATTGCGGTGGCGGTCTGGAGCGGGTTCACGGCGCTGTCCGGCATGGCCCAGAGCTTCACCCACCTGATCCTCGCCCGCATCGGCGTGGGCGTCGGCGAGGCCGGATGCACGCCGCCGGCGCTGTCGCTGATCGCCGACACGGTGCCCAAGGAGGAGCGGGCCTCCGCGGTCTCGGTCTACATGCTGGGCGCGCCGGTCGGCAGCCTGCTGGGCCTGGCGCTGGGGGGGCTGATCGCCGACGCCTTCGGCTGGCGCATGGCCTTCGTTCTGGTCGGGCTGCCGGGGCTGATCCTGGCGGTGATCGCCGCCCTGACCCTGCGCGAGCCGCGGCGCGGCCGGCCCAAGGTCGCCCACGCCGACGACGGGGTGCCGACCTTCCGCGAGGCGCTGAAGGAACTGGCCGGCAAGCGCACCTACTGGCGTGTGGTCGGCGGCGTGACCATCAAGTCGTTCGCCTCCTACGGCGCCCTGGCCTTCACGGGCTCGTTCTTCTTCCGCAACTTCCCGGCCGAACTGGCCGAGTACTCCGCCATGTTCGGCCTGAAGAGCGCCGGCTTCCTGGGCATCGCGCTGGGCGTGACCTCGGGGGTGATGGCGATCATCGGCACCCTGCTGGGCGGCCGGCTGGCCGACCACTTCGCCCGCAAGGACGCCCGCGCCTTCGCCATCATCCCGGCGGTGGGCGCCGTGGCGGGCCTGCCGTTCTCGCTGGCCGCGCTCAACGCCGATTCGCTGGTGATGGCCTTCGTCTTCCTGGCGGCGCCCGGCCTCCTGGGATCCATGTGGCTCGGACCCGCCTACGGGGTGGTGCAGAGCCTGGTGCGCCCCGAGACGCGGGCGACCGCAACGGCCGTGCTGCTGTTCGTCGCGAACCTGATCGGCCTCGGCCTCGGCCCGTTGGCCGTCGGGATCCTCTCCGACGTGTTCGTGGCCCAGGGCTTCTCCTCGGCCGACGCCATCAAGACGTCGCTGATCAGCTTCGCGCTGCTGGCCTTCCCCTGCGCCTGGTTCTTCTGGAGCGCGGCCAAGACGATGCGCGAGGAGATCGTCAGCTGACCTGAGCCGGCGGCTCAGGCCGGCTGCGCGGCCTTCTGGCCCATCGGCCGCATCTTCAGGTCCGCCAGCAGCGCGTCGTCGGCGCTGCGCCCGGGGTTGTCGGTGGTGAGCAGGCGGGCGCCGACGAAGATCGAGTTGGCGCCGGCGAGGAAGCACAGCGCCTGCAGTTCCTTGCTCATGTGCTCGCGCCCCGCGGCGATGCGGACCATGGCCTTGGGGCACACCAGCCTGGCCACCGCGATCATCCGGACGAACTCCAGACCGTCGACGGGCGTCGAGTCGCCCAGCGGCGTGCCGGCGATCGGCATCAGGTCGTTGATCGGCAGGCTCTCCGGATGCGCCGGCAGGGTGGCGAGCTGGTGCAGCAGGCCGGCCCGATCGCGGCGGGTCTCGCCCATGCCGACGATGCCGCCGCAGCAGGTGCTCATCCCGGCGTCGCGCACCGCCGCCAGGGTGTCGAGACGGTCCTGGTAGGTGCGGGTGGTGACGACCTTGTCGTAATAGTCCGGTCCGGTGTCGAGGTTGTGGTTGTAGTAGTCGAGGCCGGCGGCCTTCAGGGACACGGCCTGGTCGGGCGTCAGCATGCCGAGGGTGGCGCAGGTCTCCAGGCCGAGCGCCTTCACGCCCGATATCATCGCCGCCACCTTGGGCAGGTCCCGGTCCTTGAGGTCGCGCCAGGCCGCGCCCATGCAGGAGCGCTGGGCGCCGGCGGCCTTGGCCTCGCGCGCGGCGGCCAGGACCGTGTCGGCCTCCATCAGCTTCGAGGCGCGGGTGGCGGTTTTGAAGTGCTGCGACTGGCTGCAGTAGCCGCAGTTCTCCGGGCAGCCGCCGGTCTTCACCGAAAGCAGCTGCGAGAGCTGCAGTTCGGTGGCGTCGAACCACGCGCGATGAACCTCCGCGGCGCGGAACACCAGCTCGGTGAACGGCAGCTCGAACAGCGCCTCGACCTCATCCAGCGTCCAGTCGTGACGGGGCTGGGCGGCGTCGAGGGGTTTCACGTGGGCGTTCATCGCGGGGCGTCTCCGGGCCAGGACGAACCCGATAGACCGGTCGCGGCGGAGCGCGCAACACCCGCCTGAGCCGGGGCCCAGGAGTTGACGCCGTAAGGGATCGGGTTGAGCGACCCGAACGGCCCCCGTTGGAAGCCGCCCGTCAGCCGGAGCCGCGGGGCGGGGGTCGTGGGAGGCGGTGTCCTGCGGGCGACCCAGCCTTGGGCGCGAATGCGGCTGCGGAACCGAGGAGGCGGCTCCTGGGCGCGCCTGGCGGCGGCCGGATCAACACGTCGACCTTGGCCGCGGGTTGCGGCGGCGGGGAGGCCGGCCCGTGCGTCTTCGCCCGGGCCAGCAGACCGGCGAGCGCCGGCAGGGTGTGGGTGCGGACCTCTTCGGGGAGGCCCTCGAGGCGGGCGGTGTCGCGGGCGACGACGCCCAGCGTGGCCAGGAAGCGGGGGAGGCTGACGGGCTCGTAGTCGCGCTCCCGTTCGCGCTCCAGGCCATCGCTCCCGTCCGTTTCGGCCCGCTCCACTTCGGCCCGCTCGACTTCCGGAGGGTCGCGCTCGATGGCGGCAGGGCGGGTGGGCTTCGGCGACGCGCGCAAGGTCAGTGACAGGCGGATGCCCATGCGTACGGCCAGGAAGCTGCGCTGGAAGGCGTCGACCAGCGACAGGTACCGCTTGGTATCGGGCTCCGCCTTCGCCGCCTCGCCGAGGGCCGAACCCAACGCAAAGGCGCAGTCGACCATCGTCTCCAGCATCTGGAGCTCGCGATCGGTGCGGGCGACGGCCGTCTCAGTCATGCGCGTGAAGATGGGACGCCGCTACGTCAGAATCGGTCGTGGGCAGCTAGCGGGCGGCGCGGCCCTGGGTGGGGGTGCGGGGAAGGCCAGCGAGAAGGAGGGCGCCGTCCTTGTCCTCGTCCAGGAGATCGAAGCGGCGGTCGGCGGCGGCGCGCCATTCGGCGCGGCTGACGCCCATGGAAAAATCGGCGTCGGCCCCGCGGATCGGATGAGGCTCGTTGACGACGCTGTAGCCCGCGGCGCCCTGGGCGCGGGTGTCGAGCCGGTTGCGGCGCAGCGCCCCGCCGCCGTAGCCGCCGAAGGTGGCGCGGGTGATCTCGGGGACGATGGTCTCCTCCCAGCGGGTGACCTCCGGCATGCTGACCTCGCCGTCGGCGTCGGCGTCGATGGTCCTGAACCAGGCCTCGGCGTCGGCGCGGAATTCGTCGCGGGTGAGCCGCCCGTCGTGGTCGGCGTCGGCGGCCGCGAACCAGGCGGCGGCCGGGTACGGCTGGCCGGCGGGAGCGCGGAAGGGCTGTCCGGATGGACTGATGAAGAGCTGCGACCGGGGGCCGCGCGGCGCGTCCTGCTCGTCAGGCCCGCCGAAGCTGCGCTCGGCCGTGGTGACGCTGGCGCACGAGGCCGTCAGCAGAGCCAGGGCAAGCCAGAGGCCGACAGGACGGCGGGACATCAACGCCCGATCCCGCTGATCTTGTAGATCGCATTCTCGACGTCGGAGGAGAGGTAGACGTCGCCCTTGGCGCCCACGGCGATGCCGCCGCCGGGGGCATCGGGCAGGTAGCCGACGGGAAGCTCGCGGGCGAGGACCCTGCGCTCGCCGCCCTTGCCTACCCAGACCACCTGCTTGGCGCCGACATCCAGCACGACCAGGTCGCCCGCCGCGGTCAGGGCCACGGCGCGGGGCTTGCCGAAGCCGTCGGCGGCCACGCTGGCCGCGCCGGTGGCCAGGTCGATGCGGGTAATCTTGCCGCCGTCGCGTTCGGCGACGAAGACGGCGTCAGGGCCCAGCGCCAGGCTGACCGGCGCCTTGAGGCCCTTGGCGAGCGTGGTGCGGGTCGCGCCCGAAACGCGGATGATCTCGCCGCCCTCCTGGCTCACCAGCCAGTCGCCATTCGGCAGGCCCACGACGTCGGTGGGGCCGGCGAAGGGCTCGGAGATCGACAGCCGCTTGCCCGTCAGCCGGTCGCGCACGTCGATGCTGCCGCCGCCCACCAGCAGCACCTTGTCGCCGGCGACGCCGACCGCGCTGGGGTTGGCGATATCGTCGGAGTAGGCGCGCGCCAGGGTGGTGACCTTGCCGCTCTGGCCGTCGACGCTGCGGTAGGCGAAGGCGTCGGCGACGAAGAGTGTGTCCTTGCCGTCCGCCGTGGAGATGGCGATGTCGGCGGGGTAGGCGAGGGCGCCCTTGATCACCTGGCGCAACTTGCCGCTCTTCAGGTCGACTTGCTGGATCCCGTTGTCGGACATGTTGGAGACGAACAGCCGGCCCTTGCCGTCGAAGGCCATGTTGTCCAGCGCCGGAGTCAGCTGGGCGACCTTGGTCTTGGCCCCGGTGGCGATGTCGACGCGGTAGAGGACGCCGACCGCGGTGTCGATGGCGTAGAGCTTGCCGTCGGGCCCGAACTTGGCGGCCGCCGGGGTCTTGAAGCCCTCGGCCACGACGGTCACCGCGCCGGTGTTCGGATCGATGCGGCCGATCTGGCTCTTGAACCAAAGGGGGCCGTAAAGCGCGCCGTCGGGGCCGACGTCGAAGCTGTTGAAGCCGCCCACCGCATTGGCGATCCGGCGCGGCGGCTTGGCCCCCGTCGCGTCCAGCTCCCAGACCGCGTCGCCGAGGAACACCTGGCCGAGGTAGAGGTGTTTCTTGTCCGGACTGAAGACGACCGAGTTGGCGCCGGGCAGGTCCTTGGCCAGCACCTCCGCCGGGCCCTTGCCGCGCTTGGTGTAGACCGTGCCGGCGAGGATCGCGGTCCACACCACCTGGCCGTCGGGGCCGAAGGCGATGTCGTCGGCCTCGCCCCACGGCGGCGGCTCGACCACGCGCCACTCGCCGGTCTGCGCGTTCACCGAGTACAGCGTCTGGCCGATGACGCTGCCGGCGTAGAGCTGGCCGTCGGGGGCGAAGCGGATCCCGTGGACGCCATGGAAGGCGGAGCCCGGGACCAGCTTGGTGACCTTCTGGGCCCACGCCGCGGTGGGAGCGGCGGGGAGGGCGCAGGCCGCGGCGGCGAGCAGCGGGATCAGGGTCTTGCGCATTTGGACCTCAGGTCGGGATGGGAGGGAGATGTCGGCCCGCGGCCCGCCCAGCGTCAAGGGCGTCGCGCGCGCCGACCACGTGGCCTAGGCTGCCGTTCGTCCGCGCCCCAACCAACCCCTGGCGCGTTCGGATGGAGCAGAGCTTGACGCACTACCGGATCCTGGGCGGGCTGGGCTCTCCCTATTCGCTGAAGATGCGGGCGATCCTGCGGTACCGGCGCTTGCCGCACCTGTGGATTCAAATGAACGCCAGCCACGACGCCGAGCGGGCGAAGGTGCGGCCCGCCGTAATCCCGGTGATCCAGTATCCGGACGGGAGCTATCACAACGACTCGACGCCGATGATCCACGAGCTGGAGGCGCGCCACGCCGAGCGCTCGATCGTGCCGCCGGATCCCGGCGACGCCTTCCTGGCCTACCTGATCGAGGACATGGCCGACGAGTGGGGCACGAAGATCATGTTCCACTACCGCTGGCATCGCGAGCGCGATCAGAAGCAGATGAGCGCGTGGCTCGCGTTCGACCGGGGGCTGGAAGGTGGCCTGGCCGAGACGCAGCGTTTCGCCGACGTCTTCCGCGAGCGGCAGGTGGGACGCATGGCCCTGGTGGGCTGCACGCCGCAGAACGCACCGATCATCGAGGACGCGACGGCTCGGCTGGCGGCGATGTTCGAAGCCCATGTGGTGGAGCGGCCCTACTTCTTCTTCGGCTCGCGTCCGTCACTGGCGGAGTTCGGCTGGTACGGGCAGTTCAGTCAGCTGATCGTCGATCCAACCGCCAACGATAGGATGCGCGAGATCGCGCCGTTCACGGTGCGCTGGATCATGCACATGGACGACCTGTCCGGCGTGGAGGGCGAGTGGCGGGCCGCCGACGCGCCGCCGCCGCCGATCGTGGGCCAGCTCCTGGGCTTCGCGGGCGAGGTCTACCTGCCGTTCCTGGAGGCCAATGAGGCAACGCTGGCGGCGGGCGATGAGACCTTCACGGTGGAGCTCCTGGGCCGGCCCTACAGCCAGGGGGCGTTCAAGTATCAGGCCCGTTGCCTGCAGAGCCTGCGCGGCGCCTACGCCGCCTTGCCGCCGACGGCGAAGGCGCGGATCAACCCGGTGCTGGAGGACGCGGGATTGGTGGGCGCCCTGACGAGGACCGCGCAACCGGCCTAGACTGCCCGCGATGACCGACGATCCGCACCCCACGACCGCCCAGGCGGCGTCACCGACCTACCGGCTGGCCTCGACCGACACCGACTTCCTGCTGGGCCCTTCGATGCGCGGGGTCCGCTTCCTGCTGGAATTCGCCAAGCCCGACGAGGCGATGAACAGCTGGGGGGTGCGCTCCACCATCGTGGTGTTCGGCTCGGCGCGGATCCGCGAAGACGGACCGGACGAGCATCGGCGCTGGTACGCCGCGGCGCGGGCGTTCGGGGCGATCGCGTCCCTGCGCGGCGGGGCGCACCTGTCGGCGAGGCACGAACGGCACAACGTCATCTGCACGGGCGGCGGGCCGGGGATCATGGAGGCGGCCAACCGCGGCGCGACGGACGTGGGCGCCCCTTCCATCGGCCTCAACATCACCCTGCCGCATGAGCAGCTTCCCAACGGCTACTCGACGCCGGAACTGACGTTCCGGTTCCACTATTTTGCGATGCGCAAGATGCACCTCGCCATGCGCGCCAACGCGCTGGTGGTGTTCCCCGGCGGGTTCGGGACCCTGGACGAGCTGTTCGAGCTCCTGACGCTGCGCCAGACCGAGAAGAGCCCGCCGATCCCCATCGTGCTGTTCGACCAGGCCTACTGGAAGGGCGTGATCAACTTCGACGCCCTGGTCGCCGCCGGGATGGTCGCCGCCGCCGACCTGGAGCTGTTCCACTTCGCCGAGACGGCGGGGGACGTGTGGCAATGCCTGCTGGACGGCGGCCTGCGCCCCGACCAGGAGATTCCCGCCCCGCCGCCAGCCGACGTGCAGGACCTGCGATGAGGGGCCCCGGGTCACCGCAAGCTTGACCGGATGCCCGTCCTCGGGCCGGCTGGCGGCATGAGACGAATCCTGCCGGCGCTCTGCGCCCTCCTGCTCGCGGCGCCGGCCGCCGCCGCGCCGGACCTGGAGAAGATGGGCGCGGCCGAGCTCGCCGCCTTCATGCAGGCCTTCCCGAAGGGCGGGGAGCTGCACAACCACCTGGGCGGCGGGACGTCGGCGGAGTCACTGCTCGCCTGGGCGGTGGAGGATGGGCTGTGCGTGGACGCCGAGGCGCTGGCGATCCGGCTGTCCTGCGCGGGGCCGAACGCGAAGCCGGCGGCCGCCTACGCCAATGACGAGGCCCTGCGCTCGGATCTGATCGACAGCCTGACGGTGCGCAAGCCGGGCTTCCGGGGCCGCTCGGGCCACGACCAGTTCTTCACGGCCTTCTCGCGGCGCGGCACGACGGCAAAGCGGGTCGGCGACGCGCTGGCCGAGACCCTCGACGGGCTGGCGCGGCAGAACACCTTCTACGCCGAGCTGATGGTCAGCCCGATGGCGGTCGGGTCGCGGGCGCTGGGCGCGCGGGTGGGCTGGAGGGGCGATGCGGCGACGACGCGGGCGGCGCTGGCCGAGGCGGGGATCGACCGGCTGGTCCCGGGGGTGGTCGCCGAAACCGACGCCTTCGAGAAACGGGCCCGCGAGGTGATGGCCTGCGATACGCCGCAGGCGCGGCCCGGCTGCCGGGTCACCGTGCGCTACCTCTTCCAGGCGATCCGCCAGGGGCCGCCGGAGCAGACCATGGCGCAGCTGCAGCTGGGGGTCGCAGCGGTGGCGGCCGACCGGCGCTGGGTGGGCCTGCAGCTGGTGGCCCCTGAGGATAGCCATGACGCGGTGCGCTACTACGACACACACATGCGGATCATCGCCGAGCTGACCGACTCGGGCCGCAAGACGCCGGTCGCCCTGCACGCCGGCGAGGTGACGCTGAAGATCGTGACCCCGGAGGCCGCGAGCTACCACGTGCGCGACGCGGTGCGGGTGGCCGGCGCACGGCGGATCGGCCACGGGACCGGCCTGCCGCGCGAAACGGACGCCGACGAGATCGCCGCGGAGATGGCGGCCAAGGGCGTGCTGATGGAGGTGAACATCCTCTCGAACGCCGCGATCCTGGAGGTGGAGCCGCAGGACCATCCCTATGCGTGGCTGCGCAAGAAGGGCGTGCCGGTGAGCCTTTCGACCGACGACGCGGGGATCACGCGGACACAGCTGGCCGACGACTATGTGGCGGCCGTGAAGAACGGCGCGACCTACGACGACCTGAAGACCGCGGCGCGCAACGCCATCGCGTTCTCGTTCCTGAGCGGGGAGGGGCTGTGGCGGGACCCGAACGTCTATCGCAGGCCAGCGGCGGCGTGTGCGAGGCAGATCGGGGCGGAGACGCCCAAGGGCGCCTGTGCGGCGCTGGTGGCGGGAAGCGACAAGGCGCGCGAGCAGTGGCGACACGAGCGGCTGCTGAAGGCGTTCGAGAGGGGGCGTTGAGCGCTCAAAGGCCATGCGGACGCAGCGGGCCACGCACAGCTGGGGCGCGATCGCGGAAGCCAGGCCTTCAGGCGCGGTCCCGCGAATGGGCCAGGCGCCCGGCCAGGTAGGTGCGCTCCACCGCCCGGTCGTCGGCCAGGATCGAGAGGATGAACAGGGTCTCGGCCAGGCTCTTGGCGGCCGCCGTGCGACGGGCCAGGAGCGGGGTGGCGGCGAGGTCGAGGACCACGAAATCGGCCTCCTTGCCGGGCGCGAGGTTGCCGACGTGCGCGTCGATGTGCAGCGCCTTCGCGCCGGCCAGGGTGGCCAGGTAGAAGGCGTGCAGCGGGTCGAGGTTGTGGCCCCTGAGCTGCCCGACCTTGTAGGCCTCGCCCATCATCTGCAGCAGCGAGAAGCTGCCGCCGCCCCCGACGTCGGTGCCGAGCGCGGTGTTGACCCCGCAGGCGCAGGCCTGGCTGAGGTTGAACAGGCCGGAGCCCAGCAGCAGGTTGGAGGCGGGGCAGAAGGCGGCCGAGACGCCGGACTGCGCCATCCGCTTCAGGGCGTCCTCGCTGGCGTGGACGCAGTGGGCGAAGACCGAGCGCGGCCCGGCCAGGCCGAAGCGGGCGTAGACGTCGAGGTAGTCGCGGGCGTCCGGGAAAAGCTCGCCGATCCGGGCGATCTCGCGCGCGTTCTCCGACATGTGGGTGTGGATCAGGACGTCCGGATGCGCCGCGGCCACCGCGCCGGCCATGGCGAGCTGGGCGTCCGAGGAGGTGACGGCGAAGCGCGGAGTCACCGCGTAGCCCAGGCGGCCGCGGCCGCGCCAGGCGCGGATCAGGGCCTCGGTGTCCGCGCGGCCGGTCTCGACGGTGTCGGTGAGGCCGTCGGGCGCATGGCGGTCCATCAGCACCTTGCCGGCGACCAGCCGCATGTCGCGGCCCAGCGCGGCCTCGAACAGCGCCTCCACCGAGACCCTGTGGACGGTGCAGAAGACCAGCGCGCTGGTCGTGCCGTTGGCCAGCAGTTGGTCGAGGAAGAAGCCGGCCACGGCGTCGGCGTGCGCCCGGTCGGCGAACGCCTGCTCCGCCGGGAAGGTGTGGGTGTCGAGCCAGTCGAGGAGCTGGCCTCCCCAGGCGGCCATGACGTCCACCTGCGGATAGTGGACGTGGGCGTCGACGAATCCCGGGACGATCAGGCGGCCGGGAAGTTCGGTGACCTCGGTTCCGGGGGCAAGGGTCTGCGCTAGGTCGGCGTAGGCGCCGAACGCCGCGACATGGCCGTCCTCGACCACCAGCAGGCCGTCGGGGTGGTGGGCGACGGCGTCCTCGGCGCGCTCGCGAGACGGATCGGCCAGGGTGTGGGCCAGGGCGGCGCGGTAAGCCTGGCGGCTCATGGGGCGACCACGATCCGGTCAGCCGGGGCGAGCGCGATCTCGCAGAGCTTCTCGCCGGGCCCCTCGTCGCGGTCGATCATGCAGAGGTCGCTCTCCGTCTCCAGGCGATCAGCAAGCGGCGCCATGACCCGTTACTGTGGTTCACGCCCCGGTTCCCTTCGGCGCCGCGAGAGGACGCGGGGCGTCAGGGACGGCCGGATGCGAGCGTTCGTCAAGCCTCCGCAGGCTTGCTGCGCAGCCGCTGGATGATGGCGGCCAGCGCGGCCTCGCCGGCCGAGTCGTCCAGGCCCATGTCGCGGAACTCGCCTTCCGCCAAGGCGTCGGCCAGGCGCTCCATCTGCAGCAAAGCTGCGGCGATCGCCGGAGCTTCCTTGGCCGTCGCCCCGCGCCATATCAAGATCTGGCCCACTTGCCGCACCCGGCTCGCGGCGCGGGCCGCGCGGACGCGCTCATCCTCGAGGGAGAGCTGGCGCAGGCTGCGACGAAAGACGAGGTAGTCGCGATGGTGTTCGACCACCGCCGCCGCCACCCGCGAATCGCTGGCGTTCTCCGCGAGCAAGGCGCCCAGGGTGCGGGCCTCCTGCTGCTGCCACTGGTCGTAGACGCGGATGAAGATCTCCGCCTTGTCGGCGAACCAGCGGTAGAACGTCTGTGGCGCGAAGCCTGCGCGACGCGCGATGCGGTTGGTGTCGGTGCCGCCATAGCCGTGCGTGTTGAATTCTTCGGCGGCCGCCGCGATGAGTTTTTCCGCCGTCTCCCGGCGGACGCCCTTGGCGCCCCCCGCTCCCCTCCCGATCGGCATGCGGCCTGACCTCCAGGGCCTCGCATACCCGCGCCCGGCCGCCAAAGTCTACGACGCCGCGGGCGCCGCCTGCGGGAGTGCGAGGCTGTCCGCGAAGGCCACGAGGCCGCGGGCGAACGATTCCGGCTGCTCCAGGAATGGCGCGTGGCCGCCCGGGAACAGGGTCGTGGTGGCCTGCCGCAGACGGCCAAGCGCCGGGCGGCAGGCCGCGTACGGTAAGACGATGTCGCCCTTCGCCCAGGCCACCCAGACCGAAACGTCCAGAGCCGCGGCCGTCTCGATGATGTTGGCGTCCGCCCGTCCGAAACTGGCCCAGCCCTCGCGCAGCCGACCGGCCAGCCCGCGCAGGTTGGCCACGATCCTACGCCGCTGCGCCGCCGCGGCCGGCGAGGGGAGGATGAAGCGGTAGGTGAGAGCGCTGGCTGCGCCGAACCACCAGGCGCCGCGTTCGCCCGCGGCATAGAGGCCTTCGTAGGCCCTGCAGATCCGCTGGATCAGCGGCGTCACTTCCACCAGTCCGCCAGAGTCGCACAGCACCAGGCCTCGCACGGGCCGCCGGGCGGCGTGCAGGATCGCGGCGGCCCCGCCGATGGAGTTGCCGATCACCAGCGGCGGCTCGATACCGAGCCGGTCCAGGACCGCGGTAACGAGGTCCGCGTACCGACGGGCGCTGACAGGGACGGTGTCACTGCCGGACTCTCCGTGGTCCGGCCATTCCAGGCAGACAAGGCTGAAGCGGTCGTCGACCCGCTCGGCGAGTGCGTCGAAGTCGTGGACGTCGTGACCGAGGGCGCTCAAGCAGACGATTGCCGGACCGCAACCACGCCGATGCACCGCAATGGTGACGTCGTCCGCTTCGACGTGCGAGAGGCGCCAGCCGCTCATATGCCCGCCTCCGAACGCCGGCGGGTCGCCAGCACGAGGAGACCCCCGGCGATCGCCACGTCCTTCAAGAACAAGGTCCGCTCGGTCTTGAGGTTCAATTGATGGTGGAAGATCGCTGCGGCCAGAAGGCAGAAGGCAGAAGGCGGCCAGGGCGCCAGCCGCCCAGGCGGTTCGCCAGCCGATCAACAGCAGCGCGCCCGCGCCGATCTCGAGAGCGATGACGGCGGGCAGCAACACCGTCGGCACGCCGAATGCACGCATGTGGTCGAGGAACGGCTCAGGCCCCACGATCTTTGCCACGCCGGCCAGCAAGAAGAGTTGCGCCAACAAGACCCGGCCGCCCAGTTCCCCCAGGCGCTGCGGCCCCGGGCTCACAGGAACACCAGCAGCTTGGCGAACGGTTCGGTCGCACACCCGTCGTACCCGGACCGGTTCTTCTTGATCACCTCAGCCATGCTTGTCCCCTGAGTGATTAATTTATCACATTGTGGTTACAGCGGTTCAATGCCGCGCACTGCTTCTAGCGACGTAGTTGTGATATGTAAATCACAAACCCCTGTCGGCCTGTACCCAGCCACGCTGGCAGGGCGTGGAAATTGAGAGAATCGCGCCCGCCACGGCTCTAGGACGGCGGAGCGCCGCCTGTGTGGGCGTAGGTCTTGTTGGTGATCTGCCACCGGCCGCCGATGCGGGCGACGGAGAAGTAGTCGACGAAGTCGCAGCCCATGTAGTCGGTCTCGACCAGCACGGCGACGCCGGCGTCCCCGGCGAGGTCGATGGTGCGCACGCAGGCCTTGTAGTTGGGGCCCGCCATGCCTGGCTGCCGCTCAACCATGGCGAAGAAGTCGGTGATGGGGATGTAGGTGTCCACCGGCCCGATGTGGCCCATCATCCGCGCGTCGGGATGGAACGCCTGCCGGAGCTTGGCGACATCTCCGTTCGAGCCGTCGATGTAGAGCTGAATGACCGCGCGGACCTCCTCCAGGTCCTTCAGGTGGCTTTCCATGGCTTCCCCCGTTGGCCGTCCAAGCGAGGCTCAAACAGGCCGAGCCGTCAAGCTCAGGCGCTGGCGTCGTGGATCGGCGTGAACCCGCCGAAGATCATCCGCGCGCCGTCAAACGGCATCTCCATGGCCGCCATTGTGGAGTCCTGAGCCATCTTCCGGTTGGCCGCGTCGCGCACCTCCTTGGAGGGGTACTCGACCCAGGCGAACACCACGACCTCGTCGTCCTTGGCTTTCACCGCGCCTGCGAAGTCGGTCACCTTGCCCGCCGGCACGTCGTCGCCCCAGCACTCCACGTGGCGGATCGCGCCGAATTCCTTGAACAGGGGCCAGGCCTTCTGCGCCATCTCCAGGTAGGCCGCCTTCTTGGCCTTCGGAACCGCCAGAACGAAGCCGTCGACGTAGGTCATGTCCATCCTCCAACGCGAGTGTGGGAGCCCGCCCTGGCGTCTCAAGCTGTGGGCGCGCGCGGTGGTTCCAGGCTGCCCCGTCCACGAAATGTTGCCAACTCATCGGCGTAGGATCACTCTTCGCGCTCAAAGGCCCTGAGCCGGCGATCCGGCGTCAGGGCCTTTTCGACTCTGGAGGCCGCATGTCCGGAAACAGGACATCTCATATCCGCCTCACCTCGCATCCGGGCGCCGGTGAGACCAACCGCTTCCCCATCAAGTGGGACGCCCCAACCGCACGCGAGCGTGGCCCGGTGGTGGCCACCGCCAACGCCGGATCCGACCGCAACGCCATCGGCGCTCACGGCGGCGCGTACTCGGTCTACCGCGCGCTGGCCGTCGCCTCCGGGGCCATGGACCCGATGGTCCGGCCGGAGCTGGTCAACACCCATCCGGTGGTCGCCATCGGGCCCCACCCGCAGTGGAGCGAGCCCGGCAAGATCGTCTCGCTGGACCCCTGGGGCGCCCGGATCGCCGAGGACTTCGCCACCGAGATCGCGGAGGGGGCCGACATCCGTCCGACGATCGCGGTCACCAAGGCCCGGATCACCCTTCCGGAGATCGCCGAGGCGGTGCGCGCCGGCCGGTTGGTACCCGACGGCAAGGTGCTGCACGAGACCGGCGACGTGGCGGTGACCAAGGCGGCCATCGATCCCGTCTGGCATCTTCCGGGCGTGGCGGCGCGGTTCGGGGTGGAGGAGCAGCAGCTGCGCCGGGTGCTCTTCGAACAGACCGGGGGCATGTACCCGGAGCTGGTGACGCGGCCGGACCTGGCCGTGTTCCTGCCGCCGATCGGGGGGATCACGCTGTACATCTTCGGCGACCCTTCGAAGCTGGGGGACCGGTCGGTCCCGCTCACCTGCCGCGTCCACGACGAGTGCAACGGCTCCGACGTGTTCGGCTCCGACATCTGCACCTGCCGGCCCTACCTGACCCACGGGATCGAGGAGGCGACGCGCCAGGCGCAGGCGGGCGGCACGGGCCTGATTGTCTACAACCGCAAGGAAGGCAGGGCGCTGGGGGAGGTGACCAAGTTCCTGGTCTACAACGCCAGGAAGCGGCAGCCGGGCGGCGACCAGGCGGCGACCTACTTCGAGCGCACCGAGTGCGTGGCCGGGGTGCAGGACGCGCGCTTCCAGCAGCTGATGCCCGACATCGTCCACTGGCTGGGCATCCGGCGGATCGATCGGTTCGTGTCGATGTCCAACATGAAGTACGACGCGCTGGTCGGCGGCGGCATCGAGATCGGCGAGCGGGTCCCGATCCCCGACGATCTGGTCCCCGACGACGCGAGCGTGGAGATGGAGGCCAAGAAGGCGGCCGGCTATTTCACGCCCGAAGGGGAGCCG
>NZ_CADEGK010000080.1 GCF_902826855.1 uncultured Phenylobacterium sp.
TGGCAGCTGAGGCCGAAGCCGGAGAAGGACCCATACCGCTTCGGGACCATCGAGCAGGGCGACATCACCCGCACGATCTCCGCGTCGGGCACCATGCAGGCGCTGATCACCGTGGACGTCGGTTCGCAGATCTCCGGACAGGTCACCAAGGTGTTGGCCGACTTCAACGACGAGGTGCGCGCGGGGCAGGTGCTGGCGATCCTCGACCCCTCGACCTTCCAGTCCCGCGTCGCCCAGAGCCAGGCCGACATCGCCGCGGGAGTCGCCGCCGTGCGCCAGGCCGAGGCGACCGCCGCCAACGCCCAGGCCGACTACAGCCGCAAGAAGACGCTGGTGGACGGCGGCTGGTCCTCGCCCAGCGTGCTGGACCAGGCGACAGCCGCCATGCGGACGGCCCAGGCCAGCGTGGCCGCGGCGCGCGCGCGGGTGAACCAGAGCCAGGCCGCGCTACGCATCCAGCGCACCGACCTCGGCCGCACCACCATCTCCTCTCCCATCGATGGCGTCGTCGTCGACCGCAAGGTGGAGCCCGGCCAGACCGTGGCCGCCAGCCTGCAGGCGCCGGTGCTGTTCACCATCGCCCAGGACCTCTCGAAGGTGGAGGTGAAGATCAGCGTCGACGAGGCCGACATCGGCAGCGTGCAGGATGGCCAGGCAGTGCGCTTTACAGTCGACGCGTTCCCGGAGGACACCTTCCGGGGGGTGGTCACCCAAGTGCGCAAGCAGCCCACCACCGAGCAGAACGTGGTCGCCTATACGGTCATCGCGCAGGCCGACAACCCCGATCGCAAGCTGCTTCCCGGCATGACCGCCAACGCCGACATCGTACTGGAAACCCATCGCAACGTCATGAAGGTCCCCTCGGCGGCGCTGCGCTGGACCCCGCCGGCGACCAGCACCAGCCGCAGCGGCGGCGGCCCCCTGGCGGTGGGCGCGCCTCCCGGGTTCGGCGGCGGCCGGCGCCAGGCCGGCGGGGGCGGCCGGCGCGGCGGCGGCGCTGCGCAGATCATCCAGCAGCTGGACCTGGACGCCCGCCAGAAGGCGGCCTGGGATCCGATCGCGGCGGAGATGCCCGCCAAGCGGGCGGCGGCGGTCGCCTCGGCCGGCGGTGATCGCCGCAAGGTCCGCGAGGCCATGACCAAGGTCACCAACGAGGCGTTCGCCAAGCTCGAACCGGTGCTGCGGCCCGACCAGCGGGCCCGACTGGCGGCCCTTCGCGCCACCATGACCGAAGGCCGCGGCGCTACAGCCGGCATGCGTGGCGGCACGGTCTATGTCCTCGACAAGGATGGCAAACCCAAGCCGGTCGCCGTGCGGATCGGCGCCACGGACGGCGCTTCGACCCAGATCGTCAGCCGGGAGCTGAAGCCGGGCGCCCAGGTCATCGTCGGCGGCGGTCCGCGGCCGAAGCCCACCCTCGGCGGCCCGCCCGGCGGCGGCGGTCGCGGCGGCGTCGCGGTTCGGATGTAGGCCGAGGGTCGATGATCGAGATCAGGGACCTGAAGAAGGTCTACATCATGGGCGACGAAGAGGTCTCGGCGCTGGCCGGGATCACGCTTGGGATCAGCCGCGGCGAATACGTGGCGGTGATCGGGCCGTCGGGTTCGGGCAAGTCGACGCTGATGAACATCCTGGGCGGCCTCGATCGCCCGACCTCGGGCGTCTACAGCTTCGAAGGCGAGGAGGTGGGGTCGTTCACGGACGATCAGCTCGCCGACTTCCGTCGCCGCCGGATCGGCTTCGTGTTCCAGTCCTTCCAGCTCCTGCCGCGCCTCACGGCCCTGCAGAACGTCGAGCTGCCGATGGTCTACGCCGGCCTGGGGGCAAGCGAGCGTCGGGCGCGGGCTTCGGAACTCCTCGAACGCGTCGGGCTTGGCGCGCGCATGGGCCACAAGCCCACCCAACTCTCAGGCGGACAGCAGCAACGGGTGGCGATCGCCCGTTCCCTGGCCAACAAGCCCGACCTGCTGCTCGCCGACGAGCCGACAGGGGCGCTCGACACTCACACCGGCGAAGAGGTGCTGAAGCTGTTTCATGAGCTGAACCGCGACGGCTTGACCCTGGCGATCGTCACCCACGACCCGGACGTCGCCAACGAGGCGCATCGGCGGGTGTCGTTCCGCGACGGGCACATCGTCTCCGACGACCGCCGGACGCCGGCGGGCGCCGAGGCCGGCGCATGAAGTCCTTCGAGCTGGTCCGCTTCGCCCTTGGCGCCATCATCGCGCACCCGATGCGCAGCGTGCTGACCTCGCTGGGCGTGGTGATCGGCGTCGCGGCGGTGGTGATGATGACCTCCATCGGCCTCGGAGCGTCAAAGCGCGTGACCGAGGCGATCTCAGGCCTCGGCTCGAACCTGATCATCATCATGCCGAACTTCCAGCGCGGCCCCGTCTCCCAGGCCGCGGGGGGTGGTATCTCGCTTCGCGACGGCGACGCGGACGCGATCCGCAAGCAGGTGGAGGATGTGATCGCCGTGGCGCCGCTCGTACGCGGCCAGGCGCAGCTGGCCTCGGAGGGCGCCAACTGGAACACCCAGATCCAGGGCGTGACGCCCGAGTACCTCATCGCCCGCGACCTGAAGGTCGTCCAGGGCCGCATGTTCGACGACCGCGAAGCCCGTCAGGGGCGCAAGGTGGCGGTGGTCGGGCCGACGGTGGTGAAGGAGCTGTTCGGCGGGGCCGATCCGGTGGGCCGCCGCATCCGCGTCCGCTCGGTGCCGTTCGAGGTGATCGGGGTGCTGGAATCCAAGGGCCAGGCCGGCTTCGGCCAGGACCAGGACGACGTGGTGCTGGCCCCCCTCAGCGCCGTGCGTTCGCGGATCGTCGGCCGCCGCAGCCGCGGTGACTCGGTGCAGACCATCTATGTGAAGGCCGCCGACGAGGAGTCGCTCGACCGCGTGCAGGAGGACGTCATCAACCTCCTGCGGGAGCAGCACAAGATCCGCCAAGGCGAGGACGACGACTTCCAGACCCAGAACATGGCCTCGATCCTGGCGGCCAGCCAGGCGGCGGTGGGGACCTTCACGGTGCTGCTCGCGGCGGTTGCGGGGGTGTCGCTGGTGGTGGGGGGCGTCGGCATCATGAACATCATGCTGGTCGCGGTGACCGAGCGGACGCGGGAGATCGGCCTTCGGATGGCGGTAGGCGCCAAGCGCAGCCATATCCTCATCCAGTTCGCCCTGGAGTCGATCGCCCTCAGCCTGGTGGGCGGCCTGATCGGGCTGGCGATCGGGGTGCTAGGGGCGTTCGCCATCGCCAAACTGGGGAATTGGCCGGCGGCGGTGCCCGCCTGGGCCGGGCCTCTCGCCCTGGGCTTTTCGGTGATGGTCGGCCTGGTCTTCGGCGCCTACCCGTCGTGGCGCGCGGCCCGGCTGGACCCCATCGAAGCCCTGCGGCGGGAATAAACGCACCCGGCGGGCTGCAACCTTGGCTGGCCTCACGGGTTAGCCAGACCGCAAGCCCAGCGAAGTGTCATGAGTCAGCCGATCAAACCCCAAGCCCCAGATCTCCCCGCAAACCGTAGCGCCGCGCGCGCCACGTCGGGCAAAGTTAAGGCGGACGGCCTGGCCGGTGACACCCCGCAAAACCTCCCCCGATCAGCCCCCGAGGAGTCCAAATCCATGACGACCGTGGAAACCGGCAAGCCCCGCGCCCGACGCGGCTTCGCCGCTATGAACCCTGAACGTCGCCGTGAGATCGCCCGCAAGGGCGGCGCCAGTGTCCCGAGCGAGAAACGCAGCTTCGCCAAGGACCGCGACCTCGCCGCCCAGGCCGGCCGCAAGGGCGGCGAAGCCTCTCGGGGCGGCGGCCGCACGCGCGGTCGCGAAAGCTGATACTCGATAACTGACGTCTGTCGGGGGCGCGCTCGGACGGGAGCGCCCCCGGTCAGCCTTGTCCCTGAAGGCGACGGACACGAGCGCCATCTCCGGCGACCCTGAAGACGCCGCAGGCGCCGGGGTCCAATCCCCAAAAGAACACACGCACCGCTCGGAGCTGGGCGGACCTCGCAGGCCTGTGGCGAGCGCTTACGCCCTGCGGGCCGCCTGCCCGCCTCAGGAAGCCCTCAGCAGCACCATCCCGAAGGCCGGCTGCGCGCTCGCCCATTCCCGCTCGACCCGCCAGCCGGCCGAGGCCGCCAGAGCGGCCATCCCCTCCAGGGTGAACTTGTGCGAGTTCTCCGTGTGCAGGGTTTCGCCCATGGCGAACTGGAAGGCGCGACCGGCCACGTGCACGGTCTGGTGCTTCAGGCTGACCAGATGCATCTCGATGCGGCTGTCAGCGGCGTTCCAGACCGCGCGGTGCGCGAAGGCGGTCAGGTCGAAGTCGCCGCCGAGTTCGCGGTTGATCCGCGCCAGCAGGTTCTTGTTGAAGGCCGCGGTGACGCCCTGGGCGTCGTCATAGGCCGCCACCAGCGTGGCCTCGTCCTTCACAAGGTCCATTCCCACCAGGAACGCCGAACCCTCGCCCAGAAGCCGCCGCGCGCCGACCAGGAAGGCGCGGGCCTCATGAGGCGTGAAGTTGCCGATGGTGGAGCCGGGAAAGAAGCCGACGACGGGGCGGCCCTGCGTCTCCGGCGGCAGGCGTAGCGCGTTGGTGAAGTCGTCGCGCAGCGGGGCCACGGTCAGGTCCGGGTAGTCGGCCCGGATCGCGCTGGCCGCGCCCTCCAGGGCCGAGGCGCTGATGTCGATGGGGGCATAGACCGCCAGCTGCGGCGCGGCGTCGAGGACGATGCGGGTCTTGGTGCTGGCGCCGGACCCGAACTCCACCAGGGCCGCCCCGTCGGGGATATGGGTCGCGATCTCGGCCGCCGCGTCGCGCAGCAGAGCGATCTCGGTGCGGGTCGGGTAGTATTCCGGCAGTTCGGTGATCGCCTCGAACAGGGCCGAGCCCTCGGTGTCGTAGAAGTGCTTGGGCGGGATCTGCTTCTGCGGCCGCGACAGGCCTGCGACCACGTCGGCCTCGAAGTCGGACATCTCGGTCGTCTCCCCGCCGGCGCCGTCGAGCGCCAGGCGCAGGCCTGAGAACATCCAGCGCTGGTGGGGCTGGAAGAAGTTGCGGTAGCTGGCCCGCACGTGGCCGCTTGGCGTGACGCAGGCCCCGCCCTTCAGGACGAACTGGCCGGACATGAACTTGCCGTTGTACTCGCCGACCGCGCCGCTGGCGGGCCTGAAGCCGGGGTACGGCAGATAGGCGCTGCGGGTCCACTCCCAGAGGTCGCCGAACATCTGGCGCAGGCCCTGACCGGGCGGCGCCGGCTGGGCGGCCAGGCCGCCTGTGGCCAGGAATTCGCCGTGCAGCGGCACGGAGGCGGCGGCGTGCTCCCACTCGGCCTCAGTGGGCAGGCGCGCCCCGGCCCAGGCGGCATAGGCGTCGGCCTCGTAGTAGCTGAGGTGGCTGACCGGGGCGCTAGGCTCCAGAGGGCGAAGGCCGTGCAGGCCCATGACCCGCCAGCCGTCGTCTGCCTGACGCCAGTAGATGGGCGCCTGCCAATCTTCGGCGCGCACCAGCGCCCAGCCCTCCGAGAGCCAGAGTTCGGGACGCGAATAGCCGCCGTCCGCCATGAAGGCCAGCCATTCGCCGTTGGTCACCAGCCGGTCGGCCAGGCGGAACGGCTGCAGCCAGACCCGGTGGCGCGGGCCTTCGTTGTCGAAGGCGAAGCCGCCCTCCGTCGCTTGACCGATTTCCACAAGCCCGCCCTGGAAGGCGACGTAGCCCAGCGGCGTGGTCGCCCGCCCGGAGGCCAGCCGGGGCGGTGCAAAGGCCGGCGCCAGCGGCGACTGCGCGAAGAGGTGGAGGATGTCCATCAGGAGCAGCTCCTGATGCTGTTCCTCGTGCGCGAGGCCCAGGTCGAGCAGGTCCGCGTGTTCGCCGGCGCCGTCCGCCAGCAGGCGCGCCATGCCGGCGTCGACATGGGCGCGATAGGCCAGGACGTCGGCGGCGGACGGCCGCGTGATCAGGCCTCGGGCCGGGCGCGGCTGCCTCGGGCCGATGGCCTCGTAGTAGGAATTGAACAGGTAACCGAACTTAGAATCGAAGAGGCGATAGCCCGCCAGGTTCGGGACCAGCATGAAGGTCTCGAAGAACCAGGTGGTGTGGGCCAGATGCCACTTGGCGGGGCTGGCGTCCGGCATGGACTGCGCGGCCATGTCCTCCGGCGTCAGCGAGCGGGTCAACGCTTCCGTCGCGCGCCTCAACGTCTGGTAGCGGACCAGGGCTTCCGGCCGGGCGGCCCGGTTGGCGCTTTGCACAGGCGCAGCGGGTCGTTCGGTTTCGCGCATACACTTTTCCTCATCGGCCGCGGACCGGCGATCGTCTCCGGCGCCCTACATGGTGGCGTTCTGATCGGGCCACAACGCGCTTGGCGCTAGCCGGCTGCATCGAGCCGGAAAATGCTGGCGGAGAGCGGACGTGATCATGGCTGCGAAGCTTTCGCAAATTCTAGGAGTCCCGGGGTTTGGCACAGGAACAGACCCCCTGGGGCCGCGTTCAACCTCCGCTGGTGGAAGGCGCGTGACCGGTCAGGCGACCGGGGTCTCTAGGGGACGCAATGAACGCGGTGTCGAGTTGGCGCGACGAGGTCGTGGGCCTGATCCCCGCCCTTCGTGCGTTTGCCTGGTCCCTGAGCCACAACGGCTCGGACGCCGACGACCTGGTTCAGGACACCCTGATCAAGGCCTGGACCAACCGCGACAAGTTCGAGCCCGGCACCAACCTGCGCGCGTGGTTGTTCACCATCCTGCGCAACACCTACTACACCAATGTCCTGCGCCGTCGCCGAGAGGTGCGCGATGAAACGGGCGAGTACGCCGACACTCTGACCTCGCCCCCGACCCAGGAATGGACGGTGGCCATGCGCGCCCTGCAGTCGGCCCTGCAGCAGCTGCCCGCCGAGCACCGGGAGGCGCTGATCCTCGTGGGCGCGGCGGGGCTATCCTATGAGGAAGCGGCGCAGATCTGCGGCTGTGCGCTGGGCACCATCAAGAGCCGGGTGAATCGCGCACGGGCACGCCTGCTAAAGATCATGGACGCCGAGGACGCCAGCGACGTCATGGCCCTGGAGTCCGCGCAGGTGATGGGCACGGCCTAGCGGCAAGCTGATCCAGAGTCCGCCGGACGTGCTCGGGCACGGGCCGCGCCTCGAGAATGCGGAACATCCGTGCAAGCGCGCGATCGAGCGTTCCCGTCCCGCATACGTTCGACATCGCGATATATCCCGACAGTCCCCAGGCCACCCTAGCGTCGCGCGACCGCACGGCGATGCCGCGCTATGCCGCAACCAGGCAGACGGGCGCGGCGGTAGCCCAACGTCGCATTTGGCGGGCGTCGCTGGTTCGGCTAGCAAGGCCGTAGACGGGCAACCAGCCTGCACGAGGAAACCGAAGGCCGGCATGAGCGACGATACGATCCAGATTCTCATCGACATTCCGCGGGTCCATGGCCGCGCGCGCGGGGACAAGGTGGCGGTGGCCTTCGAGGGCCGCAATCTGACCTATGCGGAGCTCGACCGACGGTCCGACCAGGTGGCGGCGTTCCTGCAGGAGCTCAAGGTCGCACCCGGCGACCGGGTGGCGTGGCTGGGGCGGCCGTCGGAGGCCTGGTACGAGATCTTCTTCGGCGTCGCCAAGGCGAGAGCCTGCTTCGCGCCGATCAACTCGCGGCTGGCGGTCCCCGAGATCGCCTTCATCCTCAAGGATTCTGCAGCGAACGTCTTCTTCGTGACGCCTGAGTTCTACGAGTGCGCGGTTACGGTGGCCGAGCATGCCGGGCGGCCGGTGCGGGTGATCGCCGTTGGCGGCGGGCATCCGACCTTCGACGATTACGCCGCCTTGCGCGACGTCGGCGGAGCGCCGGATCTGACACGGCCGCAGGCCGACGATGACGTGTTGCAGCTCTACACCTCGGGCACCACGGGGCTGCCGAAGGGCGTGCGGCTGTCGAACGCCAACTACAGCGCCTTCCTCACCCTGCGCACCATCGTCGAAGGCTTCGACTATCGGGCGGACGACACGGTGTTGATCCTCATGCCGATGTTCCACGTCGCAGGGACCAACATCAGCTTCGCAGGCCTCGCCGCCGGCGGGCGGATCGTCCTGCAGGCCGAGTTCGTTCCGGCCAAGGTGCTGGAGACCATCGCCGCCGAACATGTGGCCCACACCTTCCTGGCGCCCGTGATGATCAACACCCTGCTGCAGACGCCTGGGGTGGAGACGACCGACTTCTCCAGCCTGAAGACCGTCAGCTACGGCGCTTCGCCCATCTCCGAGGCGGTGCTGGCCAAGGCGACGGATACCTTCGGCTGCGGCTTCGTCCAGTTCTACGGGATGACCGAGACCACCGGGGCTGGAACGACCCTTGCGCCGAGCGAGCACCGCGGCGCGCTGATGCGCTCCTGCGGGCGGCCCTGGCCGACGCTGGAAACCCGCATCGCCGATGACGACGGCAACGAGGCTGCTGTGGGCGAGATCGGCGAGATCGAAATCCGCGGGCCGATCGTCATGGCGGGCTACTGGAACCGCCCGGAGGCCACGGCCGAGACCATACGGCCCGATGGCTGGCTCCGTACCGGGGACGCCGGCTTCATGGACACCGACGGCTTCTTCTTCGTCCACGACCGGGTGAAGGACATGATCGTCTCGGGCGGAGAGAACGTCTATCCGGCTGAGGTGGAGAACGCGATCCTGGGCTGTCCCGGCGTGGCGGACGCGGCGGTGATCGGAGTGCCGGACGACCGCTGGGGAGAGTCCGTCAAGGCCATCGTGGTGGCGGCGCCGGGCGCGCAGCCCAACCCGGCCGACATCATCGCCTACGCCCGCGAGCGGATCGCCGGCTACAAGGCGCCCAAATCGGTGGACTTCATCGACGCCCTCCCCCGCAACCCGTCGGGCAAGGTGCTGCGGCGCGAGCTGCGCAAGCCCTACTGGGAAGGCCGCGACAGGAAGGTGGGGTAGTCCCTTCTTCCTTTCCCGCTTGCGGGAAAGGGGACCGCTCGCCGAAGAGCGAGCGGTAGAAAGGGCAAGCCTCTAGAGCGGTGGGTCGACCGGGCTGTCTTAGGCGCCGGAGAGGTGGCTTACCCTCTCCACCACCCGCTCTTCGCTGCGCTCGGCGGGCGGTCCCCCTCTCCCGCGCAAAGCGCGGGAAAGGAAGTCAGGCGCTCGCCGCCGCTGACGGCCGCGCCTTCACGCGTTCGAACCAGGCGCCGACGTTCTTGAACTTCGGGTCCATCGGCTGGCCGACCTGGCCGCCGAAATCGAGGAAGCAGAAGAGCAGGATGTCGGCCAGGGTGAAGCGGTTTCCGGCGATCCAGGGGCCGGTCAGGCGCTGATCCAGCCACTCCACGCCATCCTGAGCCACGAGCTTCAGGCCGGGCGACGCCTCGGGCAGGCAGCGGAGGCGATCCTTGAACATGCCCAGGCCCTCCCCGAACCGGAAGCCGTTGGCCATCGGTTCGCAGATCTTCAGGTCGACGCGGCGCGTCCACATGCGCGTCTCGCCCCGCTCGTCCGGCGTCGTCCCGATCAGCGCCGGTGTCGGCTGCTTCTCCTCGAGGTACTCGCAGATGGCGGTGATCTCGGTGACGAACGCTCCGCTGTCCAGCTCCAGCGCCGGGGTCTGGCCGGCCGGGTTGACGCTGAGGTACGGCTCGCGACGGTTCTCGCCCCCGCGCAGGTCGACGTTGACCTTGTCGAGCTCAATGCTTTTCTCGGCGAGGAACATGTTCACCACGCGCGGATTCGGGCCGATCGAGTTGTAAAGCTTCACCTTTGGATCTCCGTCCCTGTTCTCGATTTCGTGAGCGCCGTTACAAGCTGTGACGGGCCACGGGGTGGAATTGTAGGCCCTGTAGGCGTATAACGCGGCGTCATGACAGAGCGCAGTTTTCGCCAGGATCTGACGGGCTCGCACGAGAGTCTCGAGGACCTGCTGGCGCGCCTGAAGAGCCAACTATCCCGTCCCCGTGCGAAGCCCGGCCGCTTCGGTCCGCCGGACGAGGACCACTTCGTCACCTCCCGCAGGCCGCTCGGCGGCGCCGGCGGCGCCGAGGCGCCCCTGCCGAAGGCCGAGCCGCCGGTGCAGGACTGCTGCGCCCGCTAGCGCGGGTTCAGGCGGAAGTTCGAGTTCATCACGCAGTTCGGCGGCGAACGGGCGGTCGACACGGTGGCCGGCTGGCCGGGACCGGGACGGAACGACCATTCTCCCGCGGGCGTGCGGATCAGTAGGTCGCCGGGACTGGTGAACTGGCAGACGGCATGGCGGCGATCGCCGCGCCCGCCCCGGTCCCGGATCGCCGCGCACTCCACGTGGCCATACCGGCGGAAGAACACCACGCCCTCGAACTCGAACCGGCGCGGCGGCTGCCTGTGGACCCAGAGGAACTGCGCCGCCGTGATCCGCGGGCACGGCGGCCCCTCGATGGCCCAGGCCTTGGCGTCCGCCACGCGCTGGGCGAGCGCCTTGCGGTAGTTGCTGGTCAGGTACCAAGCCGACGACGCCGTGACTGCCGCGATAAAGGCGATCCAGGCCCAGCGCGGTATGCGGCTGAACGGGTGGCGTGGCGCGATGAACAGGCCGGGAGCAGATCGCATGACGACTCCGACTTACAATTGTAAGTCAGATCAAATCTACACATGTAAGTCAAATTGACGCCAGCGTCTCAGCGCAGGCGGCTTAGCGCGTCGTGGTCGGCGATGTGGTCGACGGCCGAGCCCAGCATCTGCATGAACATGTCGTCGCCCCGGGGGGTGCGGATCACGATCATCGAGGCGAAGAAGGCGGTCATGAACAGCGAGAAGGCCCCGTGCGCGTAGTGGCGTTTCAGGTCAGCCGCCGAGTAGCCGGTGACCCCAAGGCTCGTCAGCGTGCGGTGATAGAGGCCCAGGAGTTCCGGCTCGGCCGCGCGGCGGGCTTCGGGGGTCAGCGCGCCCGCGAGGAAATAGGCGACGTCGGTGGCGCCAGCCGCGTACGAGAACGACTGCCAGTCCAGGACGGTGCAGGGCGCCCCGCCAGCGGCCGTGCCGAACATCATGTTGTCGGGGCGGAAGTCGTTGTGGGTGAGGCAGCGGGGCCCGTCGTGCAGGCGGGTATAGGCCTCCCAGCTGGTGGTGAGCGCCTCCCCCACCTCGACCCAGTGCGGCTTCAGGCGCTCTGCGTAGCGTTCGCGGAAGCCCTGCCACAGCGACCTTATCGCATCGGGGCTCGCCGCGCTGGGCGGCGCTGCCTTCGTGCCCGACACCCACGGCAACACTTCCAGGCCATCGTCGGCCCAGTGCGAGGCGTGCAGGCGCGCCGCCTGCTCCATCACCAGGCGCGCCTGCTCAAGGGTGACGCCCTTGAGCTGGTCGCCCTGCTCAGCGGGCGCGAGGTCGGCCATCATCAGGACGAACTCACCCGTGGCGTCGTCGGCCTCGGTGAAATAGCAGCGCGGGGTGGCGACCAAGGCCCCGGCGGCCAGGTGCTGGTAGAACCGGACCTCGCGGACATAGTTGCCCAGCACCACGCCCGTGCGGCGGCTTTCCTCGTCTGGCGAGGGGAATTTGCCCACGATCGAGCGCGGCGCGTCATCCGCGTCGCGGGCATAAGTCAGCTTGAAGCGGATGCTCTCGCCGATCTGGCCGGACCCGACGTTGGCCGCGGTGAAGGACCCCACCACGGCGTCGACTCCGCCAGCCTGCAGCACGGCCGTGAGCCAGGCCGTGTCGATGTCGCCGGGCCTGCGGATGTCGGGCGTCATGCCGGCATCTGGTGGACATAGACCTCGTTCAGTGCGATGCGGTCGCCCTTGAGGATGACAAGATCGAAGCCGCGCATGCGACCGGCGGATCCGCCCTCGCCCATTGCAGCGTACCAGCGGCCGCAGTAGCCGCCCTCGATCGGCCAGATCTCCTCTGGGGTGTAGATCGTGGGGGGCATGGCGGCGAAGAGGCCGGTCAGATAGGCGCTGAGCGCGGCCTGGCCGGTGATCCCGGCGGCGGTCTGCGGATCCTTGTAGACGCAGTCGTCGGCGTAGAAGGCGCAGAGCCGCGGCACGTCCTTGTCGGACCAGGCCTTGAGCCAGCGGGCGTTGAAGTCGGCGAGGTCCATCGTCATCCCTCCAGCACCCGGGCGCGATAGGCCTCGGTGAACACCTCCGGCGGCAGCGCCTCCGGCCCGGCCATCACCGCGAAGGTGTGCATCCGCAGGTTCGGATCGGCGGCGGCCCGGGCATGGAAGCTGTTGCGCCGCGCGCGAGCGGCCTCGTCGAACTCCATGTCGATGGCGGCCACCAGCTGGCCGGTGAAGCGCAGCCTGCGCATCCGCTCGGCCCGCTCCTCGGCGTAGGGGGCGAAGGCGGCGCTCGACCAGTCGTCGGAGGCCAGGAGGATGTCCGAGACGATGCGCACGTCGCGATAGGTGATGGACAGGCCCAGGCCGATGATCGGATCGTTCCACCCCGCGGCGTCGCCGACCAGCACCACGCCCTCCGCAAACGGCTCGTCGGTCCAGGCATCGGCGTTGATGTAGCTGAACAGCGGACCGGCCGGACGTCCGGCGACCAGCTGGCGGTTGGCGGGACTGGACGAGAACTCGAAGGCGTCCAGGAACCGGCGCGGACCGTCGTCGCCCTTGAACCGCCGGGCCTGGTCCAATGCGTAGCCGCCGTAGACGCGGACCTTGCCGCCCCCTTGCGGGAAGGCCAGGAAGCCGAAGTCGCCCTCGGTGCCGATGGCCTGGAGGTCCTCGGGCCAGCCTTCCACCCCCTCGACCAGCAGGCCGCCGAACCAGTGATGCGGGGCGTCCTGGTGCAGCGTGATCCCGGCAGTCTCGCGCACCTGCGAGGTGCGGCCGTCGGCGCCGATCAGCAGGCGCGCGGTGGCCTCGCGGCTCCGGCCATCGTGCTCGAACCTCACCCTGGGCTCCGCGCCACCGACCGCCTCGTGGACCTGGACGCCGCGCAGGCCCTCCGCGCCGGCCGCCAGCGCAGCGTCGAACAGCGTCTGGCAGTGGTGCGGGTGACCCAGGCAGAGCGGTCCCGGCACGCCTTCGCGGAACATGCCCAGCGGCAGGGCCTCAGCCTCCGCTGCGACTGGGTCGCGTTCCACGTCGTAGGTGACGTGGCGCGTCAGGTGGTGGCCGCCGGCCTCGACCAGCAGGTCGTAGAGGCCCAGGCGGCGCACCTCGTCCACGCCCCACGGCGAGATCCACTCCCCGCGCACGCGGTCCTGATAGGCGTCCGACTGTTCGAGTAGCAGCACCGAGCGTCCGGCGCGGGCCATGACGATCGCCAGCGCCGAACCGCCAATGCCGCCGCCGATAATGATGAGATCGTAGCTCTGCATGCGCCAGCGTCGCATCCTCGCCGCCGCGTCATCCAAGCGCAATCCGTCAGCCGTCGCGCGCTCAGCTGCGCAGATGGGCCCGTTCGTTCAGGCTGAGCACGTTGCGCTGGCCCGAGCGGGCGCACATGAAGCGATGGATCGAGGTGTAGTCCGGCTCGAAGAACAGGCGCGGCGCCATGCCCAGGACGTGGGCGGTCCAGACGTTGATCACGCCACCATGGCAGAACACGGCCACGCGCTGGCCTGGATGGGCCTCGATCAAGGCCTCTAGGGTCTCGACGACCGTGGCGGAAAAGGGCCTGATGTCGGCCCCGTGGCCGCCTTGCGCGAACCGCAGCCACGCGTCGTAGTTCTCCCGCTTCAGCACCTCCATCGGGACGTAGGTCCCAGAGTTGCGGTCGAACTCGCAGATGCCGTCGTGGCAGGTGAGGCTGTGGCCGGCCTGGGCGGCGAAAGGCTCGGCCGTCTGCCGCGCCCGCAGCATGGTCGAGGCGTAGGCCGCATCGATCGGCTCCGCGGCCAGCCAGGCGGCGACCCTGCGGGCCTGATCGTGGCCCACATTGGACAGCGGCGGGTCGGAGGTGTCTTCTCTGCGCTCGGGCAGCCCGTGGCGCACCAGGATCAGTTCCATGCGCCAGAAGGTGCGTCGAGCCGCCGGTCCCTGTCCAGGCGGACGCTGCGGCGCCCTAGTCTAGCGCGCGCGGGCCTGGGCGCGAGCCATGCGGTGGGCCCACTGGGGGATCTGACGCGACCTGCGGCGGTGCGACCTGCCTCTCTCCAGCCGCACAAGCGACGCGAGGGAGCTGAACAATGGACGAAGGTACTTCACGCTACGAATTCCTGGCGCAGCTGTGCGGCTGCGGTCTCGGTGTACGTCGGCGCCGGCGATCGCGGCAGTTGCTGCGGCGTGCGCCGCGATGCATCGCGATGCATCGCCCGGTTCGCCATCGGAGGTCGGACCGTCTGACGCATGGCCTCCGACCGGCTAGGCAGACGCCGCGTCGTCCGCTAAGAACCGCCGCTTCCGCGGGCGCACTCTGCACCTGCGGGCTGGTGACGTGGCCGAGTGGCTGAAGGCAACGGTTTGCTAAATCGTCATACGTGAAAGCGTATCCAGGGTTCGAATCCCTGCGTCACCGCCACTCTCTCCACGGCCCTAGGCCTGTGACGCCCTGCCCCGCCGGTCGGCGAGGACGGCCAGCGCCGTGCCGAAGATCAGCAGGCCGAACAGCCACAGCCCGTGGGCGAGCGCGGCATCGATGCCCCGGCCGATCACGTTCTCCACGCCCAGCACCCGTTCCGCCATCCAGGCCAGGGCGGCGACCCCACAGAACGCCGCCGCGGCGGTGCGCACGGCGGGATAGCTGCGGGTGTGGGCGAGGATGGCCAGCGGGGGCATGACCGCGGCGACGACGGCCAACTGGACCAACTCGATGCCCAGGTTGAAGCCCAGGATCGCCTGGGCCTTGCGCCAGGGCTCCAGGTCGAAGTGGGCAATGAGGGTGGCGAAGGCCAGGCCATGGACCAGGCCGAAGCCCAGTGCGACCAGTGGCTCGCGCCCAGGGAACAGCGGACGGGCCGCGTGGATGGCCGAGACCAGGATCGAGACTGCGATCAGCACCTCGACGGGTTGCGCGGGCAACCGCCAGCCCAGGAAGGCCCCGCCGATCAGGGTCAGGGAGTGCCCAAGGGTGAAGGCGCTGACCACGCCCGCCAGCCGGCGAAAGGTCGTGCTCACCCCCGCGTGGTCGCGCCAGCGCCGCTCGCGGGCGAGCAAAGGCGCCGGCAGCAGCAGCGCCAACAGGAACAGCAGGTGGTCATGGCCTTCGGCGATGTGGCGCATGCCCAGGCCGACGGCAGAGGCGAAGCCGCGCCAGGCGCTGCCGGGCCCGCGGTTGACCGCGAGCGTCCGCGCCCCGCCCTGTAGCGCCCCCAGGAGCTGTGGCTGCTCTGAGAGCTGTCCGCCGGCGTAGTCGTTGCGCACCATCACCATGACGAAGTGGTTGCGCACCTGGTCGATGACCACGCCATAAGAGAAGTCGAAGCGCCGCAGCGGGGCGCCGGGCGGCGGGCGCATCCCCACCTGGGCCACTAGGTCCGGCCCCCCGGCGTCGGGCGAGATCCGCAATTCGCGCAGCTCGAGCGCCCAGGGACGCCCATCGGGCGCGCGGACCGCCAGGCGCTGCATCAGGTAGCGGTCGAGGCCCGGCGGCGCGGGACCCGGTCGCGGGGAGATCGGCCGGCCCATGGCGTAGCCCAGCTCGCCCAGCGGCACGACGATCTCGGCGGTGACGTCCCGCCCCGCGAAGTCCAGGCGAACCTCCGAGTTGGGCGTCAGGTGCGCGGCCGCGGGCCAGGCCGTCACCAGCAGCATTGCCAGCGCCATGATCAGCCAGCGCATCAGTGGCCGAACCAGATCAGGCCGGAGTCGCGGTCCAGGCTGTGCGGATTGAGCGCCAACGCCTTCTTGCGCTCCGCTTCCGCGGCTGCGTCCTGACCCAGCAGCAGGTAGGCCTGGGCGGCCGCCACGTGCCGGTCGGCGGACACGTAGGGGCCCGCGTCCAGGGCTTGCAGTACGCGCAGCGCCTCGGCTGGACGGCCGGCGGCGATCTCGGCCCAGGCCAGTCCGACGACCGCCGGGCCATAGGGCCGGGCGGCGTAGTCCTTGCGGGCGAACTCCAGAGCCTGGGCCGGGTCCCCAAAGGCCAGCTCGTGCTCGATGGCGTGCCCCCAGGCCGCCTCGGGGATTTCGGCCACGCGCCGCATCCAGATCGCGCCGGCTCGATCGGACCAGGTCTTGGAGAGGTTGTAGTCACCCTCGGCGCGATAGAGCGCGGCCAGGGCGTCCATCACCTCGGGCGCGCCGCTGCGCTGGGCGATGGCGACCATGCGGGCGATCGCCTCGGGGCGGCGACCGGCCAGCGCCAGCATCTGGGCGCTGTGGGCTTCGGCAAGCCAATATCCCGGGAACAGTCGCTCGGCCTTCGCGAAGTGGGCGGTGGCGCGGGTGCGGTCGCCACGCCGCAACTCCAGGGCTCCACGCTGCAGTTCGAGACCGGCCAGGGTCTGGGCAACCGGAAAATCCAGGCCTCGCTCGGCATCGTTCAACGCCGCCAGCGCCGCGTCGATCTTGCCTGTGTGGCCCAGGAACACCGCGCGGCGGAAGGCGCCGGGCGCTGCGGCCTTGTCGTCGCCGCCGTAAAGCTTCCACGCTCGGTCGTAGGCGCCGCGGTAGAAGGCGATATCGCCGGTCATGCCGGCGATCTCAGCCGCCTCACCGGCGTCGGGCGGCACGGCATAGCCGCCGAGCGCCTTCAGCATGGCCTGAGCGCGGGCCAGGCGGTGCAGGCTGAGATCGAGGCTGGCCTGGGTGAGGTGCGGGCCAGTGTCCTGCCGAGCGCGGGCGAAGCTGCGGTCCAGGGCGGCTTGGGCCTGGGCGTAGTCGTAGAAGTCGCCGGTCAGGCGGGCCTTGGCCATCCAGGCCAGCGCGAGCCGCTCAAGGGGAAGCCAGTCGTTCGCTTGGGACTGCGCCACCTGTTGCGCCCCCTCGACCTGCTCGGTGGCGCGCTCGAGGGCGGCGTCATATGTAAGCGGGGCTGCGGCGGTGGGCGCCCGGTTCGGCGGCGCCGACGGCGCCGGACGGGACGGCAGCAGGACGCGCCCCACGACGGCCAACGCTAGGATGGCCAGGATCACAAAGAGGGCCCGGCGGGTCCTCACGCTTCGCAACAGAGGCGTGAACGCCGCCAAGATGGACTCCCCAGGGCGGGCCAGACGACCCGCCGCGAAGGATAGCGGTTAGCAGGCCTTTGTCAGCCTTGCGCGAGCCATTGCCGCGCTTGGCGTTGGGCCTCGGCCACATCTTCCGAAGCCATCTCCTCGGAGATTTCCTTGCGGTAGACCTTGGCTTCGACCGAGCCACGCATCGCGGCCAGGTTGAAGAGCATGTGGGCCGAAACATAGTCGAGCGGCGCGCCGCCCTGGCCCGTCGAGTAAAGCAGGCCCATTCGAAACAACTCGTCGCCCGTCGCGCCCGGAGTCGGCAGCGGCAGGCCATCAGACTTCATGTCGATGCTCGCCAGCATGGTCTTGGTCCCTATTGCTTGCCGGCCGACCCGGGTTCTCCGCGCCAATCACCGGCCTACGACACCACCAAACCAAGCTTAGGTTGAACGGATGGTTAAGGACGCCGTTGTCAAAACGACAGGATTCGAAGGTGAGACGTCCTGCCGCAGCCAAAGCTTCGGCGAGCGAAAGGTCGACCAGAGCGAAGTTTACTCAATCGTCGCGCGCGAGCCTGCCAAGTCTGTTCAGCGACAATTCAGGCGTGGACTGCCAGAATGAGGCCGAATGAAGCGTCTGTCCCTCATATGCGCGGCGATCGCCACGCTCGCGGCCACCTTGCCGGCGGGCGAGTTGGCTATGGCGCGCGACAACGATCGCGGCGGCCAGCAGGCCCGTGGCCGCGGCCCGCCCGATCGCGGCGCAGAGCGGCGCGGACCTGACCGGCGCGCGCCCCAGGCACGCGGGCCAGAGCGGCGAGGCGACGATCGTCGCTGGGACCAGGGCCGGGGCGCCGAGCGCCGCCTCGAAGCCCCGGGTCAGGGCCGCCGCGCATTGCGCGAAGAGTACGACCGCCGCGACAGCGGACGCCGCCGCTTCGAGGACGGCCCCTACGCTCCGCCGGATGCGCGGCCGGCGCGCCGTGGCGGGTACCTTCCAGACAGCTATCGCGGCGGTGTGGTCGACGACTACCAGCGACTCCGCCTGCGCCCGCCGCCGCGCGGCTACGCCTGGGTTCGGGTGAACGGCGGCTACGCCCTGGTTTCCGTGGGTGACGGGCGCGTCTTCGACGTCATCCCGGACTAGGGCCCCTACGCCACGCCCAGCTTGCTGCGCAGCAGCTGGTTCACCGCCCCCGGGTTGGCCTTGCCGCCGGTCTCCTTCATCACCTGCCCGACGAACCAACCGATGGCCTGAGGCTTGTCCTTCACCGCGGCGGCCTTGCCGGGGTTGCCGGCAATCAGGGCGTCGATGATCGCCTCCAGAGCGCCGGTGTCGGAGACCTGGCGCAGGCCGGCCTTCTCGACGACCTCCGAGGCGGTCCCCTCCCCGGCCCACATCCGCTCGAAGACGTCCTTAGCGATCTTGGAGGAGATCACACCTTCCTCGATGAGTTGGACCAGTTCGGCGATCCCGGCCGGCTTGATCGGGCTGTCCTCGATATCGAGGCCGCCGGCGGTCAGGCGCGCAGCGAGGTCGTTGGTCACCCAGTTGGCGGTCAGTTTCGGGTCACGCCCCTTCACTGCCGCTTCGTAGAAGTCGGCCCGGGCCTGTTCGGTGATCAGTACTTGAGCGTCGTAGGCGGTCAGTCCGTACTGCGATTGCAGCCGCGCCTTCTTGGCGTCCGGCAGTTCCGGCAGCGTCGCCTCGATCGTCTTCACCCAAGCCGGGTCCAGGACCAGGGGCAGAAGGTCCGGGTCGGGGAAGTAGCGATAGTCGTGCGCCTCCTCCTTGGAGCGCATGGAGCGCGTCTCGCCCTTCACGGTGTCGAACAGGCGGGTCTCCTGGTCGATCTTGCCGCCGTCCTCGAGGATCTCGATCTGGCGACGGGCTTCGTACTCGATGGCCTGCTGGATGAAGCGGAACGAGTTGACGTTCTTGATCTCGCAGCGCGTGCCCAGATGCTTGAAGTCGCCGGTCTCGCGGAACTTCTCGTAGTCTCCGGGGCGGCAGACCGAGACGTTCACGTCGGCGCGCAGGTTGCCCTTCTCCATGTCGCCGTCGCAGGTGCCGAGGTAG
>NZ_CADEGK010000081.1 GCF_902826855.1 uncultured Phenylobacterium sp.
GAAATATAATGGTCAGGACAGCGAAATCAGCGCCTTACTTGGGAAATGTGGGATTCAATGGCTGATGGCGAGGTCGCCCGTTTGCGGGCGCCGGCTACTCCCCGACGTCCACCGTCTCCGGCTTCTTGCCCTGGGCCTCGGCGTAGCGGGCGCCGCCCAGAATGCCCGGAAGCGCGTAGTTGCCCTCGTGGCAGGCGTACTCGTAGACCGGCCCCTTGGCCGCGTTGATCGGCATCTCGGCGCGCCACGGCCGGGTATAGGTCTTGGGGTCATCCACCGTGAATTCGTACAGGATCTGGGCGGACGAGACGCGCGTGAAGCGCTCGGTGACCTTGGCTTCGGTCGACACGTAGAACGTGGTCGGAATGCCGGGGCGCAGCTGTTCGCCAGGGTGGAAGTTGGTGGTCTCGACCACCAGGGTGTCGCCCTCCCACCAGCCGATCGAGTCGCCCATCCACGTGCGGATGTCGGCCTTCGGGTGGGTCTTGTCGCCCAGGCGGATAATGCGCGCGTCGTGGTTCATCTCCACCACGATGACCAGGTGATCCCTGGTCTGCTGGAACTGGTAGGTGTTGTTGTAGAGCACGTTCATCATCGGCGGCCCGGCCGTGGAGCCGAAGCCCATCAGGCAGCGCTCGGCCAGGTGGCGCACCTCGGGGCCGTCGAAGTTGCTCCGGATCTTGTCCACCTCGACCAGGAAGTGCTTCCGGCCCTCGGCCGAGTACGGCAGCTTGCCGTCCGCCGGTTCGACGATCCACGAGGAGCGCAGCTCACCCCGGATCGATCCCACCTTCGTCCCCGGATCGATCCAGAAGGCGTTGTAGCCGCCGGGGTCCTGACCGGGCTTGGGGGCCGGGGCGTTCGGATCGCTCGGCTTGGCGTCGCTGGTGCGCCTGCTGGCGTAGCCACGCTCCATCGCCCCCGCCTGCTCGGGTGTGATCGTGAGGCTCTTGAACTGCGCCGGCCGCTCCAACTGGGTGATCGAGGCGTTGGTCCATGTCCCCGAGAAGTCGGGTTGCCCGAAGGCGTTGCGCGGGGCCTTGTAGGCCTGGGCCGCCGCCGTCCCCGCGAGCAGGCAGGCGAGCGCCGCCGCCATCAGGGTTTGAACCTTAGAAGCCCTCATCCCCAGCCCTCCCGCCAGATCGTCCTTTGCGGACTATGCGCCTTTGCGGGCGTACGAGCCACCACAGCGCGGTCACATAGACGAACACCGCCACGTAGGACGTGGTGAACACCCACATCGGCAGCGGCCAGTAGATGGCGGCGTTGACCCAGCGCATGAGCAGCGGATCGTGTGCGCCGCCGCCTGTGAGGCCATTCTGCCAATCGGTGAGGAAGCACGCCCGGCCCAGGAGCGCCTGCAGCGCCGTCACCGCCAGCGACCCAAGGTGCAGCACCCGCCACCACATCGTCCTCACCCACCGCCAGCCCAGCACAGCGCCGAGCGGAATCGCGATAAGGCCCCCGATATTGAAGGCGATGACCGCCAGGTGGATCGCCAGCACCAGCTGGCCGAGGGATGGGTTCACGGCGCGAGACGATCACCATCCGATCGGCGCCGCAATGCCGCCGCAAGCTTGACTAGAACCCCGGTTCATCCGACCTGAAGCGGCATCTCCGGACAAGGGGCTCCCCATGCGCAAGTTCATCCTGCTCACCGTCGCCGCGGCCGCCCTGCTGGCGGCCGGCTGCAACACCGTCTCCGGTGTCGGCCGCGACGCCGAGTCCGCCGGCAAGGCGGTCAGCCGGGCCGCGAAGCGGTAGGGGGCAACCGGCGCGCCTCGCGCGGTGCGACCATTGCCGGCGATGACCCGCGCCGAGGAGGGCCACGCGGGCCACGACGCCGACAGCGCACCTACCCCTATCGAGCGCCAGCGGGGCCACTGAGGTCATTTTCACTGCGACGCGACAGCGCGGCCTCTTTCACCGGAGGCCTCGCGGGCGCATATGAGCGTCATGCCCGAGATTGCCCATCCGTTGTTCCGTTCAATCGGCCGCGGCCTACGCCACCGGTGCCCGAATTGCTCCGAGGGGCGTCTTTTCGGCCGCTACCTGAAGGTGGAGCCGGACTGCAAGGCCTGCGGCCACGACCTCAGCCTCTACCCGGCCGACGACGGCCCGGCGTACCTCACCATCCTCCTGGTGGGGCACTTGGTGATCGGGCCGGCGCTGTTCTTCCCGATCATCTGGGAGAGCCCTCCACAGTACTCGCTGCCGATCCTGCTGGGGGCCCTGCTGCTGATCACGCTCCTACTGCTGCCGCGCGTGAAGGGCGGCTGGATCGGAATGATGTATGCGCTCAGCGTCACGCGCCACGAGGCGCGGCTGCACACCGCCGACGCCGCCGACTGAGCCTCATTCCGGAACCTAAGCTTGGCCGCGCACGTTTTTGCGGGGGTCGGGTTCGGGGGACGACCATGAGGAGAGCGCGACATGCTGGGGACCATCCTCATCATCATCCTGATCCTGGCCCTGCTGGGATCGTTGCCGACCTGGGGCCACTCGCGCAGCTGGGGTTATTTCCCGAGCGGCGGCCTGGGCCTGGTGCTGGTGATCATCGTGATCCTGGTGCTGATGGGGCGCATCTGACGCCCAGCAAACCAACGGTCCCATAGACCGGTATCCCAATCCTGCATGAGCCGCCCTAGCATGCGCCCCAGGCCGAAACCTTGGGGGAAGCATGACCGCGACGGAGACAGGGGCGGAAGGCGGGGTTCCGCCCGGCGTCCTGAAGCCCGGCCTGACCGCGCCGCAGCGGCTGCGGGCGATCCTCGGGGGCTCGTCCGGCAATCTGGTGGAGTGGTACGACTGGTTCGTCTACTCGGCCTTCGCCCCCTACTTCTCCAGCCACTTCTTCCCCAGCGACGATCCGCTCACGAGCCTACTGGGTACGATGACGACCTTTGCGGTCGGCTTCTTTGCCCGCCCTGTGGGGGCCTGGCTCATGGGGCTGTACGCCGACCGGGCCGGACGCAAGACGGCGCTCACCCTGGCGGTGGGCATGATGTGCGTCGGCTCGCTGATCATTGCCCTCCTGCCGAGCTACGCGACCATCGGGATCGCCGCGCCGATCATCCTGGTGCTTGCGCGCATCCTGCAGGGCCTGTCGGTCGGCGGCGAGTACGGAGCGAGCGCCACCTACCTGTCTGAGATGGCCGGCGCCAAGCGGCGGGGGTTCTGGTCGAGCTTCCAGTTTGTCACCATGGTGATGGGCCAACTGATCGCGCTCGGCATCCTGGCGCTGATGCAGACCAACATGTCCGAGGCGACCCTGAACGACTGGGGCTGGCGCATCCCCTTCTTCATCGGGGCCGCGATGGCCGTGGTGGTGTTCTGGATCCGCGCCCGTATGGACGAGAGCGCCTCCTACGAGAACTCCAAGGCCCGCGGTGAGGAACGGGCGCGGACCATGCTGCTGTTCCTGAAGTATCCCAAGGAGACGCTGGCGATCTTCTTCTTCACCGCCGGCGGCTCGCTCGCCTTCTACAGCTACACCACCTACATGCCGAAGTTCCTAAAGGCCTCCGGCGGGTTCGCCGCGCCCACCGCGACGGCCATCTCCGCAGGGTCGCTGTTCGTCTACCTGCTGGCGCTCCCGCTTTTCGGCTGGATCAGCGACCACCTGGGCCGCAGGGCGACGCTGGGGTTCGCGTTCGGCGGCTGCGCCCTGATGAGCTATCCCGCGATGACGGCGCTGATGAACGGGCCCAGTCCCTGGGTCGCCTTCCTGATCGTCTCGGCGCTGGTGTTCGTGCTCTCCGGGTACAACTCGGTGAGCGCCGTCGTGAAGGCCGAGTTGTTCCCCGCCAACGTCCGTGCGCTGGGCGTGGCCCTGCCCTACGGCATGGCGGCGGCCACCTTCGGCGGCACGGCGGAGATGATCGCGATCGCGCTGAAGCGCGAGGGCCACGAAACCTGGTTCTTCATCTATGTGGCGATCGTCCTGGCCATGTCGTTCCTGGTGGTGCTGCGGCTGCGCGAAAGCAGGACCCACAGCCTGATTCTGGAGGACTAGGGGCCCGGGGGCGTGAGGCGCGGCCCCTTTCCGGCTTGCCGAATTTAGAGAGCGGTCCACAATTGTCGGCAAGAACAACGATACGCCCGAGGAGCGCTCCATGGCCAAGGACATGCCCGACCTGATCTGGCGTCGGATGCAGGAGGTCGGCATCCCGTGCGAGCGCAAGCCGGAAGCGCAGGGCGATGTTCGTCTGCCCGCCGGCACGGTCGTCGTCTCGGTCGATAACCACTATTCGGTGTCCGAGGACATCTGGTGGGACAAGTTCCCCGCCAGGATGAAGGACCGGGCGCCGCGCGTGGTGCACGAGTACGGGGTCTATAATCTCGTGATCGACGGCAAGTCGCTCATTCCGGAGGTGTCGGCGAACACCTTCGCCAGCTTCGAGAAGCTGCCCGGCTGCGCGATCATGGAGGCGCGGCTGGCCGACCTCGATCACGAAGGGATCGACAAGGAGATCATCTTCGGCAACGCCGCCCTGACGCTGCTTTTCCACAAGGACCTGGAAGCGCGCGACCTGATCTGCCGCATCTACAACGAGCACATGGCCGAGGTGGGCGAGCGGGCGCCCGGCCGCTTCTACGGCGTGGGCTACGCCAACTTCTGGGACCCGTCGCGCTTCGAGGCCTCCCTGGCCGAGATCAAGGCGCTGGGCCTGAAGACCTTCATGATCCCGCAGAACCCCGGCGTGGGGCTCGACGGACAGCCGATCAGCTATGCGTCCAAGGAGATGGAGCCGTTCTTCGCGGCGGTGGAGGCCTCCGGCCTGCCGCTCTGCATCCACATCGGCGAGAACGCCAATCCGGGCCGCGGCGGCATGGGCACCTCGTTCATGCAGAACCTGGCAGGCTTCCGGAAGACCATCGGCACGCTGATCTTCGGCGGCGTCTTCGACCGCCATCCCGGCCTGCGCGTGGTGTTCATGGAAGGCGGCATCAACTGGGTGCTGACCGCGATCCAGGACGCCGAGCTGATCTGGGGTTCGTTCGAGCCGATGCTCGACTGGAAGCTGAACCACGAACCGCGGCACTACTTCGACACCAACGTCTATTCGGCGTTCATGACCGACAAGCTGGGCCTGAGCCTGATCGACCAGATCGGCGCCGACCGGGTGATGTGGTCGGCCGACTATCCGCACCCGGAGTCGACGTTCGGCTACAGTTGGACGGCGATGAAGCAGGTGATCGACACCGGCATCTCCGATGCTGACGTGAAGAAGATCCTCGGCGGCAACGCGATCGAGGTGTTCAGGCTTTAGGGGCCAGCCCGAACTCGGCGCGGGCCTTCCGCGTCAGCTTGGCGGCCATCAGGCTATGGGCGGTGGCGAGCCAGCCGGCGGCGTCCTCACGGTCGATGCGGTCGAGCGGGATGCTGACCCAGTGGCCCTTGGCGAAGTAGGGCGCCTGGCGGCCGAGCCCGTCGCTGGTCAGCACCTCGAAGCCGACAGGCGAGACCTTGAAGGCCAGGCCGTCGCCGCCGCAGAGCGCGAACACCTTGCCGCCCACCTTGTAGACGTCGCTCTCCCCCCACTGCACCACCTTCGTGGTGGCGGTCAGGCCGAGCGCGATCGCCTCCACCTCCTCGCGTGTCATGGCTCGATCCCCAGTTCCGCCCGAGCCTTCCTGGTGAGGGCGCCTGCGACGAGGCGATAGGACGTGGCCAGCCAGTCAGCGGCCTCCTCGCGGCTCACTTCGCTCAGCGGCAGGTTCACCCATGTCCCGGCGCCCTTCGGAAAGCCCGGCGCCGGTCGGCCAGGACCGTCGTCGGTCAAGACGGCGAAGGCGATCTGCGTGGCCTTGAACGACAGGCCGTCGCGCTCGCTGCAAACGCCGAACACCTTCAGTCGCACCTTGTAGACGTCGACGCGGTTCCACAGCGTCACCTGGGTGGCCTCGGGAAGGGCCAGCGCCAGAGTCTGGACCTCCGCGCGGGTGGTCACGCGATCCCGAGCGTCTTCTGCTGCGTCTTCGGCAGCTTGGCGGCGACGATGGCGTGGGCGCTGCGGACCCAGTCGGCCACCTCGGCGACGTCCTGGCTGCGCAGGTCGGGGAGGTTCACCCACTTGGCGCGCGCCATGTACTTAGCGGGCGTGGCGCGGCCGGTCTCGACCAGGGCCTCGAAGGCGATGTCGGAGGCCTTGAACGACAGGTTGGCGTAGGCGCCGTCCGTGGCGCAGAACATCTTCCCGCCCACACAGTAGCAGTGGTCGTCGCCCCACTTGAGGTCGAGGGTCGCCCCCGGCAGCGCCATGGCCGCCTGGTGCAGTTCGTCCCTGGTCACCCCGCCCTCTCCTCCTAGGCCGTGACGCCCACCCCGATGGGGCACGAAACCCCCGTGCCGCCGATGCCGCAGTAGCCGTTCGGGTTCTTGGCCAGGTACTGCTGGTGGTAGTCCTCGGCGAAGTAGAACGGCGCGGCGGGGTCGATCTCGCTGGTGATCCTGCCGTAGCCCTGCTTGGAGAGCTCCACTTGGTAGGTCGCCCGCGAGGCCTCGGCCGCAGCGGCCTGGGCGTCGTTCGTGACGTAGATCCCGGAGCGGTACTGCGTGCCGATGTCGCCGCCCTGGCGCATGCCCTGGGTCGGATCGTGGGTCTCCCAGAACACCTTCAGCAGGTCGGCGAAGGTGACCACCTTCGGGTCATAGACCACCAGCACCGACTCGGTGTGACCGGTGCGGCCGGAGCAGACCTCCTCGTATGTGGCGTTCGGCGTGATCCCCTGCTGGTAGCCCACGGCGGTCACATGCACCCCGGGGATCTGCCAGAAGATCCGCTCGACGCCCCAGAAGCAGCCCATGGCGAAGTAGGCCGTCTCCAGCCCCTCCGGGTACGGCCCCTTCAGCGGCCGGCCATTCACGAAGTGGACCGCGGCGGTCGGCAGGGCCTGGCTCCGGCCCGGCAGCGCGGTCGCGGCGGTGGGAAGTTCCATCGGCTTCTTGAAGAACATCGGGCGCCTCCAGCGGCTTGGTCGCTGCCGTAGATAGTGCGTGCGGCTTCGAAAAGCACCTCGGCAAACGCTAGCTGAACCGCCGCGGCATTTGTGGGAGTATACCGACGATCGCTCAATCGCAGGGAGGACGCGGCATGCGCAGGCTGAAGATCATGCTCCTGACCGGGGCGCTGACCATGATGCCGGCGGCCGCCGCGCTGGCGGCGGGCAGTGGCGGGGGTGGCGGCGGTGTGGGCGGCTCCATGCCTTCCGCCTCGGCCCCGCAGTACGACGCGGCCGAGGAATACGCCAAGGCGGTCCGGGCCATCCAGGCGAAGGACTACAAGGCCGCCGCCCGCGCGGCCGACCGCGTCACCCAGGTCGCGCCGAAGAACGCCGACGGCTGGCGGGTCCTGGGCGTGGCCCATGCCGGCGCGGAGAACTGGAAGGGCTCCAAGAAGGCCTACGAGCGGGTCGTGAAGCTCGCGCCCGACGACCTGCCGGCCCACGCCGGCCTGGGTCTGGCGCTCGCCAACCTGAAGGACCCCAAGGCCCAGGCGCAGCTCGACTGGCTGAAGGCCAAGGCCGCCAGCTGCACCACCGGATGCGACACCGTGAAGGCCCTCACCTCGCAGGTCGAGCAGGCCGTCGGCGGCGCGGAGGCCGCAAGCCAGCCCAGCGCCGCCCTGGAGCGGGGCTCGCTGCTATTCGCCGAGGCGGGCGACCAGGCTTATGTGCAGGCGGTCAGCCTGATCAACGAGAAGCGGTTTGACGAGGCCCTGGCCTCGCTGGACGCCGCCCGCACAGCCTTCGGGCCGCACCCGGATATCCTGACCTACCAGGGCTACGCCTGGCGCAAGAAGGGACAGTTCGACCGGGCGGCCGACTACTACGAGCAGGCCCTGGCGGTGGCCCCCGACCACGTTGGCGCCACCGAATACTACGGCGAGCTGAAGGTCGTGCGCGGCGACCTGGCCGGCGCCAGGGCCATGCTGTCCAAGCTCGATCGCGTCTGCGCGTTCGGGTGCGCCGAGGCCGAGGAGCTGCGCCGTTGGATCGACGTCGGCGGCGAACCCGGGCTCTAGGCCTCGTCGCCGCGCTGGCCGGTGCGGCGGCCTTGGCCGCCGATGCCGGCCCGCCGCTTCGCGCCATGCGCTGGGTCGCCGCCGGGACCGATCCGCAGCGCGCCTTCGCGACCACGCCCGCCGAATGCCTGCGCCTGCCACGCGAGCCCCAGGCCGCGCTGTCGGTCGAGGTGGGCCGCGCGGCGTTCGGGACCCCAGTGCTATTGGGCGGCCAGGCGGCGCGCGCGGGCCTGACCTGCGAGAGCTGCCACCGCGCCGGTCGCGACAACCCCGACTTCCAGTTCCCCGGCGCCTCCGGCGCCCCCGGAACGGCTGACGTGACGCTGTCGCTGTTTTCCAGCCACCGCGGCAACGGCGTCCACGACCCCAGGCCTATCCCCGACCTCTCCGGGCCGAGAACCAGGCTGACGGTGGCGCCCGCCGACCTGGCGACGTTCATCCGCGGCCTGATCGTCGAGGAGTTCGATGGGCCCGAGCCGGCGCCCGCGGTTCTCGCGGGGCTGGCCGCCTACGTGCGCGCCCTGGAGCCCGCCGCCTGCCCGCGTCCCGCCCGCGCCCCGGTCACCGTCGCCCGCCTGATGGACGACGCGCGTCGGGCGCTCACCGCGGCTGAGGCCAAACTGGCCGCCGGGGACGCAGCCACAGCCGTCGCGATGGTCGCCGCCGCCCGCGCCCGCCTGGGCCTGATCCACGAACGCTATGCCGGCATGGCCACCGAACAGGCGCGACTGCGCGCCGCCGACGCCGAGCTCGCCACCGTGCAGGCGGCTATCCGCGAGGCCCTGCCCGGCGCCGCGGCGGACCTGCGCCGCTGGCCCACCGACTCGCGTCCGCTGGAGGTCGCGCTCACGGCCGCCGAGGCGCGCTCCCTTTTCAACCCGGCCCGACTGTCGCAGGCGAAGACCCGGCGCTTGCCCGCCCCGCCCTCCTGACGGTATATGCCCGCCTTCCGCCGGGGGCCCGCCCCCGCGCGGCGTTAAGGTGCGGTGGCCGAGTGGTTGAAGGCGCACGCTTGGAAAGCGTGTTTAGGGGAAACTCTAACGTGGGTTCGAATCCCACTCGCACCGCCATATTTTCGGTCAAATAATTGTTCTTGCTTTGGTTTTGCAGCGGAAGAATTCCGCACCCTAAGAGTTTCCGCCCCTCGTCAATTCAGAAGCCGCGCCGGGATCTTCGAACTCGAATCCCGGCGGCGAAGGGATGATTGAGAGGCATGGCCCCAGTGCGCTCGCGCGTCGATCTCGCCGCTCAGTAGGCGCCGGCCACCCTTCGGCTCACCCAGGACGATCAATCGTATCGGGCGCTCACTGTCGCGTCAGAGAGGGTCGCGGACAAGCGACGGGCTAAGGACAAGCGTCGGGCCTTCGAGGAGTCGGAGATCAAGACGCTGTTCGCGAGCCCCATCTACGCAGACGGCAAGCGGCCTGAGGCTGGCGGCGGGGAAGCTGCATACTGGCTTCCGCTATTGGCGCTTTACAGCGGCGCTCGGCAGACCGAGCTAGGACAGCTTCATCCTGACGACATTCGACAGGAAAGGTATCGAGACACGACGGACGCTGAGCAATCGGCTTGGGTGATCAGCATTGTCGAGAACGCAGAGCGCGGGCAGCGCGTGAAGAACGAGGGCAGCGAACGGTGGGTCCCCGTGCATGCCGATCTAATTGCGCTCGGCTTCAGCCCTCCAATTGCTCTCCATAGAGGGCATTGATGATCTGCGGCACAGAGGGGGCGGCGCGAACCGCAGCCGCAAGTTCATCCAGAAGTTCCTGCTCGTCCCTCGGCGGGCCAGCCTCGCCGGCGATCGCCTCATCGTCGCGCCAGTCGTCTGGGTTCGCCTGGATCGACGAAGCAGCGCGAGCCTTCAGCTGTTCCAACGTCATGGACTCGCTCTCGGCGATCTCCTGTTCAATTCGGTGAACGCTCTGGCCCACCACGAACCGGAGCACCCGCTCCCCGAATGGCCTGGCGACCCCCAGATCAACGACGCCAACGACCTTCCAGCATCGAAGGTCGCGGCCGACCAGCACCATGCCTAGCCGTTCTCCGTGCGACAGTTCCCACGAAGTGCAGGTCGAAAAATCCTCGGCGTCGCGAAACCAGGTCAGGCGCTCCCGCCCTGCCGTTGCATGGCGACCGACATCGCGACGAAACGCCAGGGCGGGAAACGTTGGGCTCAGCGGCGCTTGTCCGATTGCGCCTTGGCCGCCGCTGCCGGATGACCGACCGCTGCGCCGGTAGCGACCTTGGACCAGGCCGGCGTGCCGTATACATACCGCTCCACTACGTTGAACTGCGTCTGGCCCTTGTAGGAGTTGGTCATTCGTCCGTGCATCTGAGCGCCCGCCGGGCCTTCTGGCATCGCCTTGATATTCCACGGCTGGTTCTTCAACCAGTCGGGCACATTCTTGCCCCAGCCGTTCTGCGGGATAGCCCAGTGGTGGCCGTGCTGCCCCGGCTTCAAATAGCCCTGCTTGACCATCCACGGGCGAACTTCCGTCTTCCAGGCGTACGGAGCCTTCTTCGCGACGTTCTTCGCCACGTAGACACCTCCCTTCGCCACGCCCTTGGCGATCGAGCCGGCGAGAAAAAGATCAGATGCGGCGAGCGCTCCATTCAAAGCCGCCCCTGCATAGTCGCCTTCCTGAAAGTCGGCCACCGCCTCTCGACCTGAACCCCACACGGGGATCAGCGACTCCGCGAAGCCCGGATGGCCGACAGAGTTCACCGGCTGCTGAGCCGCGGCAGCCTCAGCACCCTGTCGCTTCAGCCGCTCCTGCCGGATCATCTCGTCATACTGCTCTCCCGCCGGATCCGGAACGGAACGCGGCTCTCCTCTGGGCATCTGCGCCATCGAGCACCCCTCATCATGTTATGAACTTCGAGGCGCGCAGCCGGCCAAGCCGCACTGCCCCGACGCTCATCATCATGGCACATGCTGTCGCCCACGTCAAGAACAAAAACAGAACATATGAGGCAGGCCGAGACTGGGATCGCCGCGACTGCGTCCACCCCGCGCAGCCACAGCAAACGTCACTTGAGTTTCAATCGACACCCATCGATGCGGAGACTGGCGTCGTCGGGGCTGGGCACACCGCCACTCACCCGGCAAACGGGTCTCCCCGCTGCTCTCACCCGGCGCTGACCTTGCGCGGGATTCTGCGCGCCGGCCGAGTTTGCGCACACCCGCCAGCACGGTCCCACGGGCACCTGGCGGTGCGCCGGGACATTGGAGTCTGATCCAAATTTGTAGCCTGATCTAAAGACATCTGGCGGTGTCTGTGGAACTCTGGAATGGCTGGGGAGCCGAACGGTCCGCGGCTATATAGAGAGCGCCTGAAGGCGCCCCCAGGGAGGTTAGATGACGGTATCCAAGGGCGAGCCCCTGTCTGACGCTGCGAGCGCCGGTTCGGCCGCTGTCGCGGCGGGGGGCCCCAAGCTCGGCTTCGCACCCAAGCTGTTCTATGGCCTGGGGTCGATCGCCTACGGCGTCAAGGACCAGGGATTCCAGGCGCTCCTGCTGATTTACTACAACCAGGTCCTCGGCCTGCCGGCGATCATGGTCTCGACCGCCCTTATGCTCGCCCTGGTGCTCGATGCGTTCATCGACCCCATCGTCGGGCAGGTTTCGGACAACTGGCGCTCGCGCCTGGGCCGACGACACCCCTTCATGTATGTCGCCGCGATCCCGATCTGCGTCGCCTTCTACTTCATCTGGAACCCGCCCGAGCTCGCGGCCGGGGCGATGTTCTTCTACCTGCTGGCGGTGGCCGTCACGCTGCGCGCCTTCCTGTCGATGTACGAGATCCCCAACGCGTCGCTGCTGCCCGAACTCACCGAGAACTACGACGAGCGGACGGCGCTCTACAGCTATCGCTACTTCTTCGGCATGGCCGGTGGGTTGGGCATGACGGTGGCGGCGTTCTCGATCTTCCTGCGCCCGACCGCGGCGTTCCCGACCGGACAGCTCAATCCGGACGGGTACCATGCGTATTCCATCGCCGCGATCGTGGTGATGCTGGCGTCCATCCTGATCTCGGCGCTCGGCACCCAGAAGGTGGCCCAGCGCTTCCGCGCGCCCCCAGTCCGGCGGATCGGCCTCACCCGGACCCTGCGCGAGATGTTCGAGACGATCTCCAACAAGTCCATCCTGGTGATGCTGGGCGTGGGCATGTTCTCAGGCATGGCGACGGGCATGGCCGGCGCGTTGAACATCTATCTGACCACCTACTTCTGGGGCCTCCGAGGCGATCAGATCTCGCTGCTCTCCATGGCGGCGCTGTTCGGCTCGGGCATCGCGGTGGCCGTTGCGACGCCCATCTCCAAGCGGATCGGCAAGAAATACACCTGCGTAGGCGGCTTCGCGATCTATCTGGTGATCTCCTCGACGCTGATCCTATTGAGGATCTTTGACGTCCTCGCGGCCAATGGCTCGAACCTGCTGGTCGGCCTATTGTTCGGTCAGGCCGTGCTCACCATCGCCGCCGGCGTGACCAGCGCGATCGCGGCCGGGTCGATGATCGCCGACGTTGTCGAAGAGGTGGAGGAAAAGACCGGCCGCCGGTCGGAAGGCCTGCTGCTTTCGGCCAACACCTTCGTCGCCAAGGCGGTAAGCGGCTTCGGCCTTCTGGCCGCGGGCCTTCTGCTGTCGTTCGTGAAGTTCCCCTCCGGCGCCCAGCCGAGTGAGGTGCCGCTGGAGGTGCTGCACAACCTGGGCGTCGTCTACATCGCCGCGCTGCTGATGCTGTACTCCGTCGCCATGGTCTGCCTGTTCAATTATCCGCTTTCCCGCCAGGGCCATGAGGCGCGCCTCCAGCGGTTGGCGGCGCGGGGCGCCAGGCCAGCCGAGTAGCGCCCGTCCAGCCGTCAAGTGGCTGGCGCTGCGCGGAAAAAACCTCACGGGAGCCCGCCGGGCGCGATAGGAATCGCGGCAGCGGGACATCAACACCGACACGACCGAGGAAGACCATGCACTACGCCGAACTGAACGAGGCCTGGGCCGAGCTTACCCAGCCGGGGGCGGCCTTCGAGATCGAGACCGTGGAGGTGCGCGGCGCGCCGATCCGCACGTTCAAGAATGCGCTGCCCAATGTGCGGGCGCTGTGGCTTTCCACTGTCGCGTTCGCAGAGCGCGACTACCTGGTCTATGGCGATGAGCGGATCACCTATGCCGAGGCGCACCGTCAGGTGGCCTCGATCGCCAACTGGCTGGCCAGCCGCGGCGTGAGGCCCGGCGATCGGGTGGCCATTGCGATGCGCAACTACCCGGAATGGATGCTGATCTACTGGGCGTGCGCCTGCACGGGCGTGGCCGTGGTGGGCATGAACGCCTGGTGGACCGCGCCGGAGATGGCCTACGGGCTCACGGACTCCAGCCCCAAGGTGCTGTTCGCCGATGGCGAACGCATCGCCCGCCTGGAGGAGCAGCCGGGCATGCGGGGCGATACGGTGCTGGTCGCGGTGCGGGCGGACAATGCGCCGGCCGACGCCGTGGCCTGGTCGGAGGTCATCGCCTACGGCGGCGACCTGCCCGAGGTCGCCATCGATCCGGACGACGACGTCTGCATCTTCTACACCTCAGGCACCACGGGCTTTCCGAAGGGCGCGCAGCTCACCCATCGCAGCTGCATCAGCAACCTGATGAACATGATGTTTGCCGGTCAGGCGAGCGGGCTGGCCACCATGCGCGCGCTGGGCGTCGCGCCCGACCCCGACGCGGTCCCGCCGGTTCCGGTGACGCTGGTCACCACCCCGCTGTTCCACGTGACCGCCAACAACTGCGGCGCCTACGCCACGACCGCGGCCGGGGGCAAGATGGTCCTGATGTACCGCTGGGACGCCGGCGAAGCGCTGAAGTTGATCGAGCGGGAACGGTGCACCTCGGCCAGCGGGGTGCCGGTCATGGCGCGAGAGCTGATCAGTCATCCGGACTTCGCCAAGTACGACACCTCCAGCCTGCTGGCCGTGGGCGGGGGCGGCGCGCAGTTGCAGCCCGACCTGGTGGCCAAGATCGACAATGCGGTGGCGACCGCGCGGCCAGGCACCGGCTACGGCATGACCGAGACGTCGGGGATCATCACCTCGATCTCCGGCGACTTCTTCGTCGACAAGCCGGCGAGCTGCGGCCGCGCGATGCCCACCTTCGAGACCAAGGTGGTGGGCGATGATGGCCAGACCCTGGGCCCGGGCCAGCCGGGCGAACTGTGGGTCCGCGGCTCGTCCGTCATCAAGGGCTACATCAACCGGGCCGAGGCCACCGCGGAATCGATCACCGACGGATGGTTGCACACCGGCGACGTGGCCTACCTGGACGACGAGGGGTTCATCTTCCTGGTCGACCGCAAGAAGGACATGGTGCTGCGGGGCGGCGAGAACATCTACTGCGCCGAGGTCGAAGCGACGATCCACCAGCACCCGGCGATCGCTGAGTGCTGCGTCTTCGGCGTGCCGGACGACCGGCTGGGCGAAGAGGTGGGCGCGGCCATCGTGCTGCGGCCGGGCGAGCGCCTGGACGCGGACGCCATACGCGACCACTGCATCAGCCTCATCGCGCGGCACAAGGCGCCCCGCTACGTCTGGCTGCTGGACAAGCCGATTCCGCGCAACGCCAACGGCAAGTACCTCAAGCGGGAGCTGCGCGAGACGCTGTCGGCCGCAGACGCATCGTAGGCGGCGCCACACGTCGCTAAGCTGAGCCCTTCGCCACCTCCTGCACGAGACCCGTCAATGAGCGCCAAGACGATCACGAAATCCTCGATCTCCGCCTCCGCCGCGGCCGACGTCGTCCGCGCCGCCGAGGCCAAGGCGGCCGAGATCGGCGTGCCCATGGTCATCGCCGTGGTAGACGAGTCCGGCGTCCTCAAGGCGTTCTCGCGGATGGATGGCGCGGCGCTGCTCAGCGTCGATATCGCCCAGGACAAGGCCTACACGGCCGTCTCTTTCGGCATCTCCACCGACGGCTGGTTCGACTTCATCAAGAACGACCCGCCGCTTCTCCACGGCATCATCAAGACGCCGCGCCTGATCGTCTTCGGCGGTGGCTATCCGCTCAAGGTCGGCGACGCGGTGATCGGCGGCGTCGGGGTCAGCGGCGGCCACTACGAGCAGGACATGGTGGTCGCCCAGGCCGGCCTCGCCGCCCTGGGCTGAAGGGTGATCGGTCGCGTCGGGCTCACATGCTCGGCGGGCCGTTGGGCATGGTGGACTGCATCGCCCGCTGGTAGGCCGGCCGCGCCGCCATGCGGGCCATGAAGTCCTTGCACCGCGGGAACGCGTCCCAATAGGCGCCGTCCAGGGTCTGGATGTCCTTGATGCTGGCCGTGGCCTTCGCCGCCGCCGGGGCGCCGAGCTTCAGCGGGAAGTGCATCATGATGTCGGCGGCGGTGAACTGGTCGCCCGCGAAGTAAGGCCGCTTTGCCAGGGTGTTCTCACAGTAGTGCAGGATGCGCTGCGAGCCGCTGCGCGATCCGGCGACGCCGGGCAGCTTGGGCGGCTCCTGATAGTCGCCCGCCTTGCGCTGGGCTTGCTCCAGCGCCTGACCCAGCCGGTCGCCCATGATCTTCTGCATGGCCGTGCCTTCCGCGAAATGCAGGAACTCCAGGTAAGCCGGAAATTCCGGGGCGTCCTCGGCGGGGCGCAGGGACGAGCCCTTGCCGTACTTTGCGAGCAGGTACTCGAGGATCGCGCTCGACTCGACCATCACCACGTCGCCGTCCTCAACGACCGGCGTCATGCGCATCTCATGGTGCTTTTCGAGCTCCAGCAGCGAACCGAGTATGTCGCCGCCGATGAAATCGAGCTCATAGGGCACGCCCAGCTCTTCAAGCAGCCAGGCGACCCGCTCGGAGCGGCGGCCTTCGATGTGACGGATCATGATCATGGGAGAGCGCTCCTGCGCCGGCGAGCGGCGCCGAACCCGGACTGCGTAGAGGCGCGCCCCGCGGCAGGTCAATAGAGGGCCCCGCGACTACGGCGCCTCGTAAAGCAGGTCTTCGTAGAAGGCGCCGATGGGGCGAGTGGGATGGGCGATCTGGATTTCCAAGATCCACAGGCCGGTCTTCGGCGCGGCCGGGAAGTCGCCCAGGCGGCCGGCCTTGTAGATGGCGTGCGGGAAATCGGAGACCCGGTGGCCCTTCACCGTCCAGTTGAGCTCCCAGCCCATCGACCGGGCGAGATCCCGTGCGTAGGCGTAAAGCACCTGGCCGGTCGCTCCGTCGGCGCGCCATCGCTCGGCGACCGCCTGCCAGAGGGTCCGGGCGGCCTGGGCGCAGGCGTGCATCTCGGCGTCGTCGCCGACCACGAAGGTGTCGCCGGCGTCGCCCTCATGGCCGTCCCAGACCACCCCCAGGTCCACGTAGAAGATGTCGTTGGCCTTGAGCACGTAGTCCGGCTGGAAGTCGCCGAAGAAGGTCTCCAGCGTGCCCGGACCGAAGCGGATGACGTTCTTGTGCCAAAGCCGTTCCATGCCCATCGCCGCCAGGACCTCGTCCGCAACCTCGTGGCTGCGGCCCTCGGTCATGCCCGGCGTCACCGCGGCGGCGATGCGGCGGACGGCCTCGAACGTGAGGTCGCGGGCCTTGACCATGGCCGGCAGCGAATAGACCTCGCCGACGGCCTCCTGGCGGGCGTTGGCGTCGTTCACAGGCGGCGTCCGACGGACAGGGCCGCTAGTAGCCCGCTGTCCGCCCGGTGGCGACGCCGTCGACGATCTGGTCGAGGTATTCGCTGAGGCCGTAGCCCACCAGGTCGCCACAGCGGTACTCGGTCATACCTTCGGTGATGCGGGTCTGCAGCTCCTTGCCGTCGGGCGTGGTGCGGCGGTTGCGGAGCGGGATCAGGGACAGGACCTTGCCGGTGACCTCGTAGCGCTTGCCGGCCGCCGTCCTGACCTTCGCGCGCAGCCCGGTCTGGTAGTCGTTCTCATCCCAGTCGGTCTCGAGGGCGCATTCCTCGATCAGGTCGTAGACCCCGTCGCGGAACACCATGCCGCCCTGGCGGGCGCCGCCCTGACCATCGCCGGCCACCGACAGCATCATGCCGAAGTCGGGGCCGAAGTTCAGTGGACACCAGCGGTACCAGTCGATCGCCTGCCAGTGGCGCGGCCCCCAGGACTTGTCGCGCAGGCCGTTGCCGGAAATCTCGAACCGCTCGTCGCCTACGACGATAACGCCCTTGGCCGTGCAGTGCTGCTCGTAGTGCGCCTTGGCGAAGGACTTCTCCGGATCGACCTCGATCGAGGAACCGTCCTCTCTCACCGTTTCGCCGCCGAACATGGGCGACGCGCCCTCGAAGTCCAGTTCCACCGAGCAGGGGACGGAGGGGTTGTTGCGATAGGCGGTCTTGGGATCGGCCATCTCGTGCGGCCGCTCCATGAGGAGCGCCTTGCCCGTGTAGCTGACCTTCAGGCGCTTGAAGGGCTCCACCACATCGATGCGCAGGCCGCCGGCGGCCATCTCGGTGTTGCCCTCGATGGGTGGGCGCGCGAAGGCGAAGCCGATGCGGCCGTCCGGCAGGTAGATGCATACCGTGATTTCGGCATATTTCTCATTGGGCCGGTTGCCGATCCGGAACCAGCCGCCCGCCTTCGACTTCGGGTCGAAGACGTTGAAGTACATGCTTTCGTTGTAGTTCTTGGCGTCCCCTGGCTCGTGGGGGAACTCATCCTGCGGCTCCAGGCGGGTCTTGAACCCGGCGGGCATCTTGGCCATGGCGTTCGTCCTGTTGCGCGTGGAAAGGGCAGCCTAGGCGCCTTAACCCAGGGGCCGCCAAGCGTGCCGGCTTGACCTGGAGGCCGCCTGTCGCGCACGTCCAGGCCATGGAAAGCTCAGATCTCAAGGGGCCGATGGTCCCTCCCGCCTCCGGCGGCGCACCGCGCTCCATGGTGATCCTGCTGCACGGCTACGGCTCGAACGGCGACGACCTCATCGGCCTGGTCCCGTATTGGCGGGCCGCCCTGCCGGATACGGTGTTCCTGTCGCCCAACGCCCCGCAGCCCTGCCCCGGAGCGCCTGGCGGATATCAGTGGTGGGCCCTGACGAGCTTCAGCCCCGACGCCCGGGCCGCGGGGGTCCGCCAGGCCGCGCCCATCGTGAACGGCTTCATCGACCGCCAGCTCGCCGCCCATGGCTTGCCGGAGGACCGGCTCGCGCTTGTCGGCTTCAGCCAGGGGACCATGATGGCGCTGCAGGTCGGACTGCGCCGCCCGATCGCCGGCATCGCGGGCTATTCCGGCATGCTGGCCGATCCCGACGGCCTGGACGCGTCGCCATCACGGCCGCCTGTCCTGCTGGTCCACGGCGACGCCGATCCGATGGTGCCGGTCGCGGCGTTGCAGCAGGCGCAGGCAGCCCTTGCGCCGCTCGGCTTCGAGGTCACCGCCCACGTCTCTCGCGGCCTGGGGCATAGCATCGACGAGGCCGGGCTGCGCCTCGGCGGGCAGTTTCTCAGCCGGGTGTTGGCCTAGACATGGCCGGCGCCCCGCCGCCCAGCGCCCGCACCTCGCCGGCCACGGCGCGAAACCGCGAGCCCATCCTACAGGTGCTCCGCCGCGTGCTGCCCCGGGAGGCGCGGGTGCTGGAGATCGCCAGCGGGGCCGGCGAGCATGCCGTGTTCATCGCCCAGGCGATACCGCAGGTCCGCTGGCGGCCCAGCGATCCGGACCCCGACGCGCGCGCGAGCATCGCGGCCTGGCGGGCCGCAGCCGGCCTGGCCAACCTCGATCCGCCGCTGGCGCTGGACGCGGCCGATCCGGCCACGTGGCCGGCGGCGCCGGTCGAAGCGGTGGTGTGCATCAACATGATCCACATCTCGCCCTGGGCGGCGACGGAGGGCCTGATGGCCGGCGCCGGACGGGTGCTGTCCGGCGGCGGGCAGCTGGTGGTCCGTGACCAGCGTCTGCAGGCCCAGCGCCCGGGCGGTCGCGATGCCTTCGAAGCTGGCGATGCCGTTGTCCACCGTGACCAGCACGTCGGCGCCGCTGTCCCTGACGCGCTGGGCGATGGGCGGCGTGAGGCCATAGCCGTCGACC
>NZ_CADEGK010000082.1 GCF_902826855.1 uncultured Phenylobacterium sp.
CCAGGTTCAGGACCTGCTCGACATTCAGGATGAGCAGAAGTTCGCCTTCGAGCCGGTAGAGGCCGTCACAGAGGCCGCGCCAGTGGGCGGACATCGTCACTGGGCTGGCCTCGTGACAGTCGGTCGTGAGCCATAGGACGTCGCCGACGTCATCGACGAGGAGTGCGTAAAGCTCTCCCATCCGATCCACGATCACGCTCATGAAACCGCCCGCCTCGTCGCGGGCCTCCATGCGGAGCCGCCGGCGCAGGTCGATGGCGGTGACGATACGGCCGCGCAGATTCAAGGACCCCGCCACTTCCGGCGGCGCCAGAGGCACGCGATTGATCGCCGTCTCGGCGATGACGTCTTGCACCCGCAGGACGGGTACGCCGAACCATTGGACCCCGACGCGGACGGACACGAAGCCGTCGATCGCGCTCGCCGCGGCGGGCTCGCTCGCATGCACTGTCACGCCGCACCTCGCAGGTCTTCGTCAAAGGTATCGGCGACCGCCTGCAACATGGTGGCGACGTCGCGGCCGTGGCTTGCCGGCGAGAGATCTTCGCGTCCGAGCCCCAGGAAGGGCGTGCGATGCCAGTTCGTGGCGCTTTGCAGCGCCGTCGCCAATTGCTTGGTGGAGGGCCCTCGATGGGAACTGTCCGCCAGAATGAGATTGAAGGTCTCGCCGTTGGCGTGAAGGGCCAGCGCCGCCGCGGCGTCGGGCGCCACCGACACGTCGTAGCCCGCCTGCCGCAGCATCGGCTGAAGCATCAGCTCGCTGAAGGGGCTCTGGTCGATGACAAGCAGGCGTTTGGAGGCTTTCGCAGGAAGTGCAGACCCCTCGCCGCGCTCACCCGTCGCGATGCGCCACAGGTAGGCGACATCGATCAGTTCGGTGGCGACCCCGTCGACGATCAGGCTGCCCAGGGCGCCGCCGCTCGACGGGCCAAGGTCCAGGGCCATGGAACTCTCGACGATGTCGACAATCTCGCTGACGAGCAGACCCACCGAGCGATCGTCGCGGGCGAACACCAGCAAGGGGCGCCGGACGTCGTCGCCCCACAGCAGCGGCTGGTCGGCGACGGCGCCGATTACGGGCATCAGGTGGCCGCGGTACTGGATCACCATGCGGCCGTCGACGGTTTCCAGTTGGGCTTCGGCGATCTCCTCGATCCTGGCGACGCTACCCAGAGGCGTGGCCTTGAGCGCGCCGTCCGCGGACCGGAAGACCAGGATCGCAGGCTTCTTCTCCGCCGCCGTCGCGGCAGGGAGGTCGTCGTCCTGCAGCGCGCCGCTGGCGACCTGGCCGGCGCCGGTCTCGAGCGAGATGCCCTTGAAGTCCAGGATCAGGATGACTGCGCCGTCGCCCAGGATCGTGGCGCCGGAGTAGAGCTTCAGATGTCGCAGCACGGTGGCGACTGGCTTGACCACGATTTCTTCGGTGTCGAACACGCGGTCGACGACGATCCCGAAGGTGAAGGAGCCCACCCGTGCGACGACGATGCACGGCTCGCTGGCGGTTGTGGGGCCGGCGTCGAGGCCAAGTAAGGCTTGCAGCGAAACGAGCGGAAGCAGGCGGTCGCGGAGCCGAAGCACCGCCGCACCATCGATGTACTCGATGTTTCGGCCCGATCCATCGCTGGCGCTGACCAGCTCAACCACGGATGACTGCGGCATCGCGAACCTCTCGCCACAGCACTCGACGATGAGGGCCGAAACGATGGTCAGGGTCAGAGGAATGCGGATCGTGAAGCGCGCGCCCTGACCCTCCACGGACGACACTTCGATAGCGCCACCGATCTTCTCGATGTTGGTGCGTACGACATCCATGCCGACGCCCCGGCCGGACACGGCCGTGACCGCATCGGCGGTGGAAAAGCCGGCGGCGAAGATGAAGCGGCGCACATCGGCGTCGGACATCGCTTCGATCTCGGAGGCGGGCGCCAGGCCCCGGGCGATCGCCTTTTCCCGGATCTTGGCGGCGGGCAAACCGCGCCCGTCGTCGCCCACCTCGATGACGATGGCGCCGCCCTCGTGACGCGCAGTCAGCATGATGCGGCCGACAGGCGCCTTGCCGGCGGCAACCCGCTCGGCGGGTGGCTCCAGCCCGTGGTCCACCGCGTTGCGGATCATGTGGGTCAGCGGATCCTTGATCAGCTCGAGGACCTGACGGTCCAGTTCGGTGTCCTGGCCGACCATGGACAGGTCGATCTGTTTGCCGAGGTCCTTGGCCAGATCGCGGACCAGCCGCGGCAGCTTCGCCCAGGCGCCGCTGATCGGCTGCATGCGCGTGGTCATGACGCCTTCCTGCAATTCACTGGTCACCTGGTTCAGGCGGTTCAGGGGCGCCGCGAAGGGGCTCTCGGGATCCAGGCGCAGGGTCTGGATGAGTTGATTGCGGATCAGCACCAGCTCGCTGACCACCGTCATCAGGTGCTCCAGAGCGTCGACGCTTACGCGGATCGTCTGAGCACTCGAGGCGGCATCCCCATCCTGGCGATCTGCCGCCTGTTGAACCAACGGCGCGACGCTCGTGGGCGGGTCGGACGTGATCACAGGTGGCGCGGCGCCGGGGGGTTCGATCCGCATGGCCAGCTCGTCGACCGCCGAGCGCGGCGCGCCCAGCTTCATCAAGGCGTCGCCGATCAAGTCCAGAATGCGCGGCGTGACCTCGGGCCTCGCCGCGTCGGGGGCGATCTCGATGATCCGGCGCTGGAAGTCAGCGCGACCGCCGGAGCCTCGCGCAGCGGCGGTGGCGCCCTCGCGCAATGCGGCCTGCAGCCGATCGCGGTCGGCGTCAGCGAAGATGGCTCCGAACGCCTGGTCCTGAAGCTCGTCGAGGATCATCTCGCAGGCCGCGTCCAGGCTGGCGTCGCCACCCAGTTGGTCGATGAGGGGCCGCCCATCCGCAACAGCATCCCCATCGACGGTCCCCGGCACGATCGACGCCTCGCCGGCCAGCACCCCATCCAGACGCGCGATCAACGCAGCATCGTCGCCCTGGGGCTCCGTTCCGCCAACGGCCAGCGCGTCGATCAGGGTTCGGATGAGGTCGACCGTCTCCAGGATCGCCGACACGGCGTCCGGGGTAACGGCCAGCTCGCCGTCGCGGAAAGCGCCCAGGACGTTCTCGGCGGAGTGGGCGATGGTCTGCAGGCGGGTCAGGCCAAGGAAGCCGCAGGTCCCCTTGATCGTGTGAATCAGACGAAAGATTCCACCAAGCAGGGCTGGGTCGCCAGGGTTCCGTTCGAAGTGGACGAGTTCGCCATCGAGCGCCTCGAGCCCTTCCCGGGTCTCCGCGATGAAATCGCTGACAAGGTCGTCCAAACACACCCCCGGAGAGCCCTATTTGGGCCAAATCTGGTGTCAGATACTTATTTGTCGAAGTTAATTCCCAGATAAATGCCGGACATTCGGGCCATGTGGGAGATACGTACGTATCAATACGTAGAGTTAGTACTTATACGTATCAGATGTTATCTCTGAATTAGATCGGTATTACGTATGTGTATTCTGAAATCCGCAGCATCTTAACCTGACATTATCCCAGACCTTGAACGATTGCTCATCGAGCGCGGTCTCCCGAGAGACCTGGCAGGAGGGATACGAGGATGGCCCTGGATTTCGGCATGCGGGTTCTGGTGATCGACGACTACAAGACGATGGTCCGCATCATCCGAAGCCTGCTCCAACAGCTGGGCTTCCAAAACATCGACGACGCCTGCGACGGCCCGACGGCCCTGCAGATGATCCGATCCCACGATTACGGACTGATCCTGTCGGACTGGAACATGAGTCCGATGACGGGATACGACCTCCTCACAACGGTCCGCTCGGAAGCCGCCAGCGCCAAAATCCCGTTCGTCATGGTGACCGCCGAGGCGAAGACCGAGAACGTGGTCGCGGCGCGCAAAGCCGGGGCAAACAACTACATCATCAAGCCGTTCACTCTGGCCGTCCTGAAACAGAAGCTCACGACGGTCTTCGGCGAATTCTGACATGGACGTCGACGACCGGATCAACCTCATCACGGCCGAGTTGCAGAACGCGGCCGATCAGATCGTCTCGTCGGCGACGCTGGGATTAAGTCTCGCGGACCAACTCGCGAGCGACGAAGCGCTTGCGGGCCCTCTTCGAGATGTTCTGAACACGATCCTGGCGGCCTGCGCCTTCCAGGACCTCGCTGGGCAACGCTTGGCCCTCCTCGCTGACGCCCTCGCCGGCCGGCTCCCGGATTGCGACCCGCTGGTGAATGGCCCGGCCGAGCCCGGCCAAGGTCTGGATCAGGACGGCGCAGACGCCATGTTCGCCAGTGCAGGCCAGGCCGATGCCTGAGGACGCTGCACCTTCGTCTACCGAGGATATGGCTGCCGCAGCGCCAGAGGCTGCCGAAACCGCGCCGCCGGAAGCTGCCGCCCGACCGACCGGGAACCGACTCGACCTCAAGAAGGCCAAGGTGCTGATTGTCGACGACAGCCAGCAGGCGCTGGAGATTCTGGCTCAGGCGCTGCTCGGCTTCGGCGTGCGGAACCCGCACCAGGCCCGAAGCTGCGAGGAGGTCGCCAAGGTCCTCGAGCGCGAGTCCTTCGACCTGATCATCCTGGACGGCGAAATGCCTACGAAAGACGGCTTCGATCTGACAACTCACGTTCGCGCAAGTCCGGGTAGCCCCAACTACACCGCACCCATCATGATTCTCAGTAGTTTCACTCCAAGACACAAGATCACGCGCGCGCGGGATACCGGGGCGAATCTCGTACTCACCAAGCCTATCATCCCCGCTATTCTTCTGGAGCGGATGGAGTGGCTGGCGAGGAGTCCGCGGCTGTTCGTCACCAGTCCCGGATACTGCGGGCCGGATCGGCGCTTCAAGAAGGTCCCGCTGCCAGAGGGGATCGCTGAGCGCCGGGCCGACGACCTGCGCCTGATTGCTCAGCCCGAACGAGCGATGTCGCAGAACGAAATAGACTCACTCTTCGGTTGAGGCCTGCACCATGACGTCCGTTCGCATATTCGCGCCCCCCAATCGCCTGGCGAAGATCATCGCCGGGAACGAGGGGCAGTTCTTCAGCACGCTCGTCGAGGCGAGCGAGCGACGGCTCGCAGCGCTGGCCGACGATATCCGCGCCCATGTCAGCACGCAGGTTCAGACTATCGTCGAGATCGCCAGCCTGGGAGAGGAGATCATATTCGCTCGCTGCTACGAGATCCGCGACGCGGCTATGAGCATCGCAGATGTAGCGGCGGTCGCCGATCTGGCGGAGGTGGGCGTTGCCGCGGGCGGGATTCGCGCGATGATCGACAGTCTCGCCTGCAAGGGCGTCTGGCACACTGACGCCTTGGAGGCCCACATCACCTCCCTGGTCCTGCTGCACGGTGCGCCTCCGCCTTCGGCGGATGAGGCGCAAAAGGTGCTCGTCCGGCTCGGCAAGATGCGCGCGGCGATCGGCGTCGTGGAGTAGAACGGGGGCCGTGAGGCCATCGCGCCCGCGGATGCTAAGTTCAGCTCATGTCTGGTGCGCCAACTTCCTGTTCCTCCGTCGGATCCGTGCCCGCGGACTGCGACGCTGAGGTTCGCGTGGGCCAGGCGCAGATGCAGGGTGGCGAGGTGGAGGCGGCGGTCCAGACGTTTGCGCGCGCCGCCGAGACAAACCCTGAGCATCTGGGCGCGCTGGTCGGCCTTGGGACCGCGCTGCTCGCCCTGAACCGCGCCGTGGAGGCCGAGGGCCCGGCCCGCCGCGCCCTGACGATCGACCCCTATGACCACATCGCGGTGCGCACCCTGTCGGGGTCGCTGCAGTCGCAGGGACGGCATGCCGAGGCGCTGGCGCTGGCGGACACGGTCATCGCCGCTCGACCGGGACACGGTGAAGCCTGGCTGGCGCGCGGGGATTCGCTGGCGAACCTGGGCCGCCTGGACGAGGCCCTGGAGGCCTTCGAGACGGTCCCGCTGCGCGGAGACCTCGCCTTCGAGGCGATGGTGCGGATCGGCATGACCCTGGATGGGCTGGGCCGCGCCGGGGACGGTATCGAGGCCTTCGACCGCGCCATCGCTTTGCGGCCCGACGCGGCCACCCCCCGCTTCCAGCGCGGCGTGCTGCGGCTGAAGGGCCAGGACTTCGCCGCCGGCTGGGACGACTACGAGGCCCGCTGGCGCTCGGACCGGTTCGTGGCGAGTTCCCGGGGCCTCGTGCCACGGGCCGCCGTACCGGAGCTGGCGACCTCCCTCTCGGCAAGCGACTTGAGAGGCAAGCGGGTGATGCTCATCGCCGAACAGGGCGTCGGCGATGCGATCATGTTCGCCAGCATGACCCCCGACCTCGTGCGCACCGCGGCCAGCGTCGCCTTCGTCTGCGAACCGCGTCTGGTGAGGCTGTTCTCCGCATCTCTCCGGGGCGTCACCGTCCTGGACCCGAGGACGGCGGCGATCGATACCGACGCGGTCGACGTGATCATGGCGCAGGGGAGCCTGGGCGCAGCGTTCCGGCGCGACGTTTCCGCTTTCCCCGGGACGCCCTACCTGCAGCCGCGCGCCGAGGTCCGCGAACGCTGGGCCAGGCGCCTGGGCGCGCGGCCGGCGGGCCTGCGGATCGGTCTGTCATGGCGAGGCGGATTACCGGCCACCCGGCGCGAGGCGCGGTCCGTGCCGCTGGCGGAACTGACCGCTCTGCTCGACCTGCCGGGGTGCGAGTACGTCAGCCTGCAGTACGGGGACGTGGCGGCCGAGGTCGCCGCCGCGAACAGCGGCCGTAGCAACCCGATCCGCCTGTTCGCGCCGGCGGAAATCGACGACTTCGAAGACCTCGCCGGCCTGGTCGCCAATCTCGACGCGGTGGTCTCGGTGCAGACAGCGGTCGTCCACTTGGCGGGCGGTCTCGGGCAGTCCTGCCTGACCCTGGTCCCGCCGAACGCCGTCTGGCGCTATGGGCCGCATGGCGCGACCATGCCCTGGTATGACTCGGTGAGGCTGTTCCGCCAGGAGGACGGGCAGAATTGGGGGCCGGTGATCCTTCAGATCCGGCAAGCCCTGGACGCCAGGCTGGCCGGGGTCCGGCCGGCCACCGCCACCTAGCCTATCGGGCGACGGTGATGTCTTTGATGAGCGCCTGGACGGAGGCCTTGCCACCGGCATTCCAGACGGCCTTGAGGTGCGCCAGCGTGCGCGCCGCGGCGTCTTCGTACTTCCAGTCGCAGTCGTGGAACTTGCAGCCGGTGAAGGTGGGCGGCTCACCGCCAGCGTAGACGAGGCGGCAGTCGCGGAACTCGCAATCGGCGAAGGTTTCGCCGTCGAGCATGACGGTCTCGTGGCTGAAGGTCGTGGCGGCCGGCATCAGTCAGGTCTCGTCGGCCGGGGGATCTGCAGGCGGCTCGAACTCGCCGCGGTCGCGGGCGCGCTGCTCGCGCTTGGCGTCGGCCTTGAGCGCCGTCTTGGCGGCCTTCTGGCGGTCCCGCTCCTGGCGCTCGAACTGGTAGTTGGGCTTCCGCGCCATGGGTCGGCTCCCTAGTTGCGGGCCTTGCGCGCGGCATAGCGGGCGTCGCGCTTGGCCTTCTGCTCGGCCTTGGTTAGCGCCTTGCGCTCCTTGCGCTCGCCACGCTTGGCGTCGAGGGCCGCGGCCGCGATGGCTTCGTCGGTCTGGCGCGCGGCCTCGGCGGCTTCGGCGGCGGCCTGCTGCTTGGCGGCCTTGGCGGCGACACGCGCGGCGCGGACCTGCTCCAGCTCGGCGGCGCGCAGCTCGGCCCGCGGCGTGAGGTCAGTGGCCGTGACCGCGGTTTTTGGGCGCAGCTTCGCCACCAGGGCGGCCTTGGCCTCGGCTGCGGTCTTCAGGCGTTCGGAGAAACCGGTGCGTTCAATTTCGTTCATATGGACTTTCAGGTTTGCGGCGGAGGCCGCGGCGCCTGGAAGGTCGCCGCGCAGATGGCCTCAAGGTGGCCGCGGATGGCGCGAGGCGCCAAGAGGGCGTCGACCGCCCGGCAGCCGTCGGCCTTCAGCCGCGACTTGAGGCTTGCGACGTCGGGAACGCGCCCCGAGCGGGCGAGCTCATAAGCTCGTTCAATGGTGGATGTGGTCATGGTTCTGTCGTAGGGCGGCCCGGCGGGCGGGGATAGACCCAACCGCCGGGCGCCCGTCGATCCTTAGCCGGCTTGCAGCTGGCCGGCGGACATCTTGCCGCTGCGCTGGTCGCGCTCCAGCTCGAAGGAGACCTTCTGGCCTTCGTTCAGCGAGCCGAGGCCCGCGCGCTCAACGGCGGATATGTGCACGAACACGTCGTTGCCGCCGTCATCGGGTTGAATGAAGCCAAAGCCCTTGGTGGCGTTGAACCACTTCACGGTACCGGTAGTCATGATGGTGTCTTTCTTAAGTAAGTCTTCGCGCGAGCCGATCGGATCGCGTGATCAAATGGTCGGAGAGGTTTTGGGGAAGTCCGGGCTCGATCCGAAGAACAAGCGTGGAGAGCAACCGAACCAGTTCGATATTCGACTTAGGCACCTTAGCGGAAAATTGCGCCGAACGCGACTCAAATCGCACTGCCGGTTGTAGCCGCATGGGTCTACGGGCCCGCCGGCCGGCGCCGACACCAGTCCAGGCGCTGCCTGCGCGAAGCGCGGGGATGACGCCCCTGCCCCGGTCTGTTAGAGCCTCCGCCCATGAATTCGGTTCGGATGAGCCTGCGAATTACCCGCCCGGCGTGACGCCGCCGGACGGTCGCGCGCGCCGGGTTCCATCCCGCACCTCGTACCCCCGAACCTTCTGGATTGAGTCATGGCCGACGACGCCGAGAAACCTGCTCGCGACTATCGCGAGACCGTCTTCCTCCCCGACACGCCCTTTCCCATGCGCGCGGGCCTGCCGCAGAAGGAGCCGCAGATCCTGGCCAAGTGGGAGGCGCAGGGCCTCTATCACGCCATCCGCGCCGACCGGCAGCGGGCAGGCGCGCCGCTCTTCGTGCTGCATGACGGCCCGCCCTACGCCAACGGGGCGATCCACGTGGGCCACTGCCTGCAGAAGACCCTGAAGGACTTCGTGGTCCGCTCGCGGTTCCTGCTGGGGTTCGACGTCGACTACGTGCCGGGCTGGGACTGCCACGGCTTGCCGATCGAGTGGAAGATCGAGGAGGAATTGCGCGGGAAGGGCCGCAAGAAGGAGGAGGTCTCCAAGGCGGAGTTCCGCACCCTCTGCCGCGACTACGCCGCCCACTGGATGGGCGTGCAGGAACAGGGCTTCAAGCGCCTCGGCGTGCTGGGCGATTGGGAGAACCGCTACGCCACGATGGACTATTCGAGCGAGGCCGCGATCGTGGCCGAGTTCCACAAGTTCGTGGCTTCCGGACAGCTCTACCGCGGCTCCAAGCCGGTGATGTGGAGCCCGGTGGAACGTACCGCGCTCGCCGACGCCGAGGTGGAGTATCACGACCACAACAGCCCCACGGTGTGGGTGAAGTTCCCGGTAACCGAGGGCAGCGACGCCGCGCGCGGCGCCAGCGTGGTGATCTGGACCACCACGCCCTGGACCATCCCGGCCAACCGGGCGATCAGCTACAACGAGGCGATCGCCTACTCGGTCTACCAGGTCGAGGCGATGGAAACCGGGCTGGAATTCGAGCCCTGGGCCAAGCCCGGCGACCGCCTGATTGTGGCCGACAAGCTCTCGGCGGAGGTGTTCGCCGCCGCCAAGATCGCCAAGGCGCGGCGGCTGGAGGCGGTCGACTGCCAGGGGATGGAGTGCGAGCACCCGCTGGCCAACCTGGACCCACACTACCGGTTCGGCGTGCCGTTGCTCAGCGGCGACCACGTGACCGAGGAGACCGGCACCGGCTTCGTCCACACCGCCCCCGGCCACGGCGCCGACGACTATGTGGTCTGGTTGGCGCACGGGCATCGGGAGATCCCTGAGACGGTGGATCCAGACGGCGCCTACTACCCCCATGTGGCCCTGTTCGGCGGGCTGAAGGTATTGGAGACCGAGGGCAAGAAGGCCGGCAAGTTCGGCCCGGCCAACCCGGCGGTGATCGACAAGCTGATCGAGGCGGGTCGCCTGCTGGCGCGCGGGCGGCTGGAGCATTCCTACCCGCACTCCTGGCGCTCCGGCGCGCCGGTGATCTTCCGCAACACGCCGCAGTGGTTCATCCGCATCGACGAGCCGATCGACACGCCGCAGGCGGGCGGGCGTACCCTGCGCGAGGTCGCCCTGGAGTCGCTGGAGGCCACGACCTTCTACCCGGCGCAGGGCAAGAACCGGATCCGCTCGATGGTGGAGAGCCGGCCCGACTGGCTGATCAGCCGACAGCGGGCGTGGGGCTCGCCGCTGGCCATGTTCGTCGACAAGGAGACCAACCAGCCGCTGCACGACCCCGAGGTCGACCGCCGGATCATCGAGGCCATCCGCGCCGAGGGCGCCGACGCCTGGTTCACCCGGCCCGTCACCGACTTCCTGGGAGCGCACGACCCCGACCGCTACGAGAAGATCGAGGACATCCTCGACGTCTGGTTCGATAGCGGCTCGACGCACGCCTTCACCCTCGAAAACCGCGCGCACACCAAGTGGCCGGCCGACATGTACCTGGAGGGCTCCGACCAGCACCGCGGCTGGTTCCAGTCCTCGCTGCTGGAGAGCGCCGGCACCCGGGGTCGCGCGCCCTACGACGCCATCCTCACCCACGGCTTCACCATGGACGAGGCCGGCGAGAAGATGTCCAAGTCCAAGGGCAACACCGTCGACCCCGAGGTGGTCATCCGCGAGAGCGGGGCCGAGATCATCCGCCTGTGGGCCGCGATGATCGACTATGCCGACGACAGCCGGATCGGGAAGACGATCCTGCAGACGACGTCGGACGCCTATCGCAAGCTCAGGAACACTGTCCGCTACATGCTGGGCGCGCTGGCCGACTTCTCGCCGGACGAGGCGGTGGAGCTTGCCGACATGCCGCCCCTGGAGCGCTTCATCCTGCACCGCCTGTGGGAACTGGATGGCCAGGTGCGCGCCGCCTACGAGGGTTATGTCTTCCAGGACGTGATCCGGCCGATCCTCGATTTCTGCCAGGACGAGCTGTCGAGCCTGTTCTTCGACATCCGCCGCGACAGCCTCTACTGCGACGTGCCGACATCGCTCACCCGCCGCGCGGCCCGCACCGTGATGGACGCGGTGTTCGAGCGGCTGACCGCGTGGCTGGGCCCGCTGATCCCCTTCACGATGGAAGAGGCCTGGCTGACCCGCTTCCCGCAGGGACACTCCAACGCCATGCGCGTCATGCCGGGCACGCCGGCGGAATGGCGCAACGACGCCGAGGCGGCGCGCTGGGCCAAAGTGCTGGCGGTGACATCGGTTGTGACCGGAGCCCTGGAGGTCGAACGGCGCGAGAAGCGGATGGGCGCGGCGCTGGAAGCCGCCCCGAAGGTGCACGTCGCCGACGCGGGCCTGCTGGCCGCGTTCGACGGGCTGGACCCGGCCGAAGTGTTCCGCACCAGCCAGGCCACGCTGGTCGCCGGCGACGGCCCGGGCTTCCGGCTGGCCGAGGTGTCCGGCGTCTCCGTCGAGCCGCTAAAGGCCGAGGGCAGGAAGTGCGCGCGCTCCTGGCGTATCCTCCCTGAGGTGGGGTCCGATCCGCGCTACCCGGATCTGTCGCTGCGCGACGCTGAGGCCGTGGCGGCCTGGGACGCGGCCCGCGCATGACGGTCACCCGCCAGGGCTGGATCGCCTACGGGCTGGCCGCCGCCATCATCGCCTCCGACCAGGCCTCCAAGTACTGGATTCTCGAGGTTCTGCGCCTGCCCGAATACGGGACCCAGGAGGTCTTCTGGCCGCTGCAGTTCACCCGCATCTGGAACGAGGGCATCAGCTTCGGCCTGTTCCAGGCGGGCAACGATCTGGTCCGCTGGGGAATGGTGGTCTTCAACTTCGGCGTGGCTGCCCTGTTGTCGTTCTGGGCGCGCAGCCAGGTGCGGCTGCTGCCGGCGGTGGGGTTGGGCCTGCTCATCGGCGGGGCGATCGGCAACGCCATCGACCGGGCGCTCTTCGGGGCGGTCGTCGACTTCATCGACGTCCAGCGGCTGGGCTTCTTCCCTTGGATCTTCAACATCGCCGACTCAGGCATCACCGTCGGCATCATTCTCTTCCTGCTCGACAGCCTGCGGCGAGACGCCCGGCCTGACGCGTTGGCTCAGAAGCCCGATTGAGGTATCTCGTCGGGCACGGGGGGCCGCCGTTTTCCCGCCATGGAAACGCGGCACGATTTGGGACAATGCGCTTCCCATCGGCAGGTATGCCGGGAAGCGGCTGAGGAGCGCTTAGGTACATGAGCTTGAACCGACTGTTCGTGGCGACCGCGCTGGTTGCCGCCGCGGGCCTCGCCGGCTGCCAATCGACCCAGAAGGCGCTGGGGATGTCCAAGGTGACGCCCGACGAGTTCCGTGTGGTGACCAAGGCGCCGCTGGTGGTGCCGCCCGACTACGCGCTGCGCCCGCCGGCGCCCGGCGAGCCGCGGCCCCAGGAGCTGCAGCCGGAAAGCGCCGCCCGCAACGCCCTTCTGGGTCAGCGCGAGGCCGAGCAGCGCTCCGACGGCGAGAAGATGCTGGTCGCCAAGGCCGGCGCCGAGAAGGCCGACCCGCTGGTCCGCTACGTGGTGGACGACGAGTTCGGCGATATCGCGCACAAGGAAAAGGGCTTCGCCGACCGGGTGATGTTCTGGAAGAAGGACGACGCGCCGGAGGCCACCGCCCCCGCCCTCGACGGCTCCCATACCCCCGTCGACGCCGCCACCGAGAAGGCGCGCATCGCCAAGCTCACCGGCGACAAGGACGTGATCATCCGCCGCGAAGGCAAGTCGAAGATCAAGCTGCCGGGGCTCTAGGGGCCACACCAACTCTTCCCTCCCTTTGTGGCGAGGGAAGCGCGCGCAATCAGTCCTCCCCCGGCGTCTTCACCGTGAACCCCTGCGCGCGCAGGCGGTCCAGGACGCCGTTCTGGGCCAGGAGGGGGCGTAGCGGGACCAGCACGATGGCGTGGCCTGGGGTCTTCAGCGCACTGACGATCGCGGCGGCTTCATCCGCCTTGGTGCGCTCGTCGTAGGCGCGGCCGCCGGAGATGTTGGCCAGGCACCGCTCGTAGGTGCGCTCGTTCTGCAGCGCCCCTTCCACGTCGCCCACCGCCCAGGCCCGCGCCGCCGCCAGGGTGACGCCGGGCCCTGCCTCCGCCTGGGCCAGCACCTCGTTGAAGCACAGCCGCCCCACCGACGCGGGGGTGCGGATGATGGCCCCTAGCTGGCCACCCAGGTCGTAGCTCTTCTCCACCACCTTCACGCCCCGCTGCTGGGCCAGGAGCCGGACCAGCTTGGCCGGGTCCATGTTGGTGAGGCTGGAGCGGTCGCGGTAGTCGATGGCCAGCTGCACGCCTGCGGCCAGGGGGTTCGAGGTATTGTAGTGCTTGGCCGGCTGGCCCAGGCGGGTGCGCACGGCCACGAAGCGGGCGCGGGTGGCGGGGTCCAGCTTTTCCTCGAAGGGTCCGCCGGACCTGAGCCGCAGCAGGTTGAAGGCCGTGCCGATAGAGCCGGCCGCTTTGGCGCGCACGTTCACGAACGGCAGAACCACCACATTGGCCCCCTGCAGGCGGCGCTCGAATATGGACCGGTCCCACTCCATCCGCTTCGGCGCGATCGAGGGCACGCCCAGCACCCAGACGGTGGTGTCGGCGTCGACCACCCGCCACCACGCGGGGCCGGGCAGGCGGCCGCGCACGACCAGTTCCTCGACCAAGGTGGCGTCAGGGTCCTCGGCCGACGACGGCGGTGGCGGCGCCTGGGCGGCGGCCGGCAGCGCGCACATCAGCGCGGCGAGGGAGAGCGAGAGGAGACGATTCAGCACGCGCATCAGGGCCCTCGGAATCGTACTATGTGGACAACAGTCGCCATGCCGATCCGCCGCCTCCCGCCCGAACTGATCAACCGCATCGCCGCCGGCGAGGTCGTGGAACGGCCGGCGAGCGCGGTCAAGGAGCTGGTGGAGAACGCCCTGGACGCGGGCGCCTCGGAGATCCAGGTGCAGGCCGACGGCGGCGGGCTCACCCGCATACTGGTAGCCGACGACGGCGCCGGCTTGGCGGCGGCCGAGCTGCCGCTGGCCGTGGAGCGCCACGCCACCTCCAAGCTGAACCCCGGCGACGATGGCGGCTACGACCTCCTGCGCATCTCGACCATGGGGTTCCGCGGCGAGGCCCTGCCGTCGATCGGCTCGGTCTCGCGGCTGTCGATCACCAGCCGGGCGCGCGGGCACGCCGACGCCAACGCGATCTTCGTGGAAGGCGGCGCGGTCGGCGCGGTGGGGCCGGCCGGCTTCCCGGGACCGCACGGGGCGCGGGTGGAGGTGCGCGACCTGTTCTACGCCACGCCCGCGCGGCTGAAGTTCATGAAGTCGGAGCGCTCCGAGGCGCTGGCGATCACCGAGGAGCTGAAACGTCAGGCCATGGCCCATGAGGCGGTGGGTTTCTCGCTCGACCTGGACGGCCGGCGCACGCTGCGCCTGCCCGCCGAGGCGGCGGGCGACGAGGGCCGGCTGGCGAGGCTGGCCACCATCCTCGGTCGCGACTTCTCCGACAACGCGCTCCTGATCGACCATGACAGGGAGGGCGTGCGGCTGGCCGGCTATGCGGGGCTGCCCACCTTCAACCGGGGCAACGCGGCCCACCAGTACCTGTTCGTCAACGGCCGCCCGGTGCGCGACCGGCTGCTGCAGGGCGCCCTGCGCGGCGCCTACGCCGACTTCCTGGCTCGCGACCGTCATCCGGTGGCGGCGCTCTATGTAACGCTCGATCCGGAACTGGTGGACGTGAACGTGCACCCGGCCAAGGCCGAGGTCCGGTTCCGCGATCCGGGGCTGGTGCGCGGCCTGATCGTGGGCGGGTTGCGCCACGCGCTCGCCGCCGCCGGCCACCGCGCCTCGACCACCGTGTCCATGGCGGCGCTGGGGGGATTCCGGCCCAACAGCATGCCGCCGCACGCCCCGGGCGCGGGGTTCTCCGCCTGGCGCCAGGGCGGCTGGGCGCAGACGGCGGCGGCGGTGGCCCAGGCCATCCCGGGACTGTCGGAAATCTCCGCCCGCGCCGACCCGGACGACCAGGCCTCTTGGGGGCCAGGCCTCGCCGAGCCGTCGGTCACCTCGGTGTTCGACCCGGTCGACTACCCGCTGGGTGCGGCGCGGGCCCAGGTGCACGAGACCTACATCGTCGCCCAGACCCGCGATGGGGTGGTGATCGTCGACCAGCACGCCGCGCATGAGCGGCTCGTCTACGAGCGCATGAAGGCCGAGATGGCCGATGGCGGCGTGGCGCGCCAGGCGCTGCTGCTGCCCGAGGTGGTGGAGCTGGACCCGGCCGAGGCGGAGCGCGTGCTGGCCCGCGCCGACGAGCTGGCGGCGCTGGGCCTGACGGTCGAGCCGTTTGGGCCGGGCGCGGTGCTGGTGCGCGAGGTGCCCGCACTGTTGGGTGAGACCGACGCCGCCGGCCTGGTCCGCGACATCGCCGACGACCTGGCGGAGAACGGGGCAGCGCTGGCGCTGAAGGAACGGCTGGAGGACGTCTGTTCGACCATGGCCTGCCACGGCTCGGTCCGCGCCGGCCGCCGCCTCACGGCCCCGGAGATGAACGCCCTCCTTCGCCAGATGGAAGCCACTCCCCACTCCGGCCAGTGCAACCACGGCCGACCGACCTACGTGGAGTTGAAGCTGGCGGACATCGAGCGGCTGTTCGGCCGGCGATAGACACCTTCCCTCACCTCACACGAAGGACCTGCTCGCCGAGGCTCGACGGCGACGCGGGAACACAGGATCAGCCGGCCGCCGCCTCGATCGCGTCGATGTCGCCGTCCGACAGTCCGAAATGGTGTCCGATCTCGTGGACCAGAACGTGGGTGACGAGGTCCTCCAGGCTGACGGCGCCGTTCTCCGCCCACTCGTCCAGGATCGGGCGGCGGTAAAGGAACACGCGCGACGGCTCCGGCGCGGCCCCGAACACCGACCGCTCGGCCAGGCTCACGCCCGAGTAGAGGCCGGTGAGGCCGAAAGGGTCATCGATACCCATCTCGTCGAGGATCTCGTCGGGCGGGAAATCGTCGATGCGGAACACGACGTCGCCCGCCATGCGCCGGAAGCCCTCGGGCAGGAGCGCGAAGGCGCGTTCGGCCATCTCGGCGAAGTCTTCCAGGGAAGGGGCCTCGCCCCAGGTGCGCTCACTCATCGGGCATTATGATGTGGGGGGCGTCGGGCGGGCGCACCTCGAAAAGGCCGATGTCCAGCGGCTGCTGTGGCTTGGTGGGGCGCAGCGGCGTGCTTGCGATGGCCCGCAAGGCCTCGGCGTCCAACGTCTGTCCCGACTTGCGCGCCGCCCGCGCCTGGGGCGCTTCCACCGGCCGTTCCGCGGTTCCGACCCGCCAGTAGGAGACGCTGAGCCGCCACACCGTGCGAAGCGGCTTGGGTGGGTCCGGCCAGCGATGGCCGTCGACGTAGGTCGGCTCGACGGGCTTGCGCGGACGCACGCCATCGGCGACCTGTTCGATCAGCCGGCAGAACTTTTCCTCCGCCTCGGGGCCCGTGCCCGTGCGCTCGTCTTCCACCCGCCCGCGGTAGGCGTCCAGCGCCGCCTCGCGGGTGGCGAACGCCGGCCCTACGGGGTCGGCGGCGAAGACCACGGCCGCCCCGGCGCGCTTCTTCGCCTCGCTCTCACGCGCGCAGCGGCCCAGAGGGCGGGATAGCGCCTGCTCCGCATTTGTCGCGACGGGGTAGAGGATGGCGGTCATTGGGCGCATTCTCGCTGAAAATCCCTGCGGTTAGAACGCCGACCGGGACCTAAGCTGCGAATCTTGATTCGCCGGGGCGTCGATGAGCGCACACGAACTGATGCTGGCGGCAGCGGCAGGCGCGGTCAGCCTGGCGATTTCTGCTGTCTTCTGGGCGTTCGCCCAGCGCCGCGCGGCCGACCGGCGCGTGGGCGAACTAACCGCGCGCATCCGCCAGCTCCAGGCGGGCGCAGAGACCGCGCAGGCCTCGGTCGAGGCCTTCGATTCCGCCCTGTTGGCCGTCGAGGACGGCCATGCCCTGCTGGCGTCCGGCGAGGAGAGCCTGGCGGTCTGCCGCGAGGCCCTGGCGCTCGACGAGGGCGATCCGCAGGCGGTGCTGAACGCCCTGATGCGCGCCGATCCGGATCATGCGCGTCGGCTGCGCGCCCTGTTCGAACGCGGCGAGGCCTGCGCGTTCGAGGTGAAGGGCCCGGCGGGCGTGGTCACGGTCGAGGGCCGGGCGGCCGGAGCCCTGGCCTGGCTGCGGATCTCCGCCGTGCTGGGCGAGGACCAGGGCCTGCCGACCGCGCCGCGCTTCGCCGCCTTCCTCAACGCCGCGCCGACGCCGGCCTGGCTGGCTGCCGCCGACGGCTCGCCGATCTGGGTCAACGCCGCCTGGCTGAAGGCCGTAGACGCCGCCAGCCTGGACGAGGCCGCCAGCCGCGGCGCCACCTTCGATCGCGGGGCCGACGCGCTCGCCAGCGAGGCCGCCAACCTCGGCCAGCGCCGCGAGGGGGTGCGCCGGCTCAGCCTGGGCGGACGCCGCCGCGCCTTCCAGATCACCGCCCAGCCCCTCGACGGCGGGGGCGTCGGGGTCTGGACAGACGACCTGACCGACCTCGAAGAGGCGCGCGAGGAAACCAAGCGCAACATCGAGGCCCACGACGAGACCCTGAACCGCATCGACGACGCCGTGGTCGTCTTCGACCGGGCCAAGCGGCTCACCTTCCACAACACCGCCTTCGCCGAACTCTGGGGCCTGGAGCCGGCCTGGCTCACCGAGCGTCCCACCCACGGTGAGGTTCTCGACCGCCTGCGCCAGCGCGGCCGCCTGCCGGAGACCACCGACTACGCCAAGTGGAAGGCCGCCGAGCTCAGCCGCTACGAACAGTTGGAGTCCGAGCCGGACGACATGTGGAGCACGCCGGGCGGCCGGACCCTGCGCGTGGTGCGCCAGCCGCACCCGCACGGGGGCCTGCTTCTGCTGTTCTCCGACATGACCGACGACCTGAAGATGAAGGCCCAGTTCTCGGCCCTGGTGCAGGTGCAGCAGGCCACCCTCGACAAGCTCTCCGACGCGGTCGCGGTGTTCGGCTCCGACGGGCGGCTGCGGCTGCACAACGAGAGCTTCGAGAAGTTCTGGAACATCACGCCGCTGCAGCTCGAGGCCGCCGGCGACTTCGAGGGCATCGTCGAGCTCTGTATCCACAAGCTCCACGACAAGAGCTTCTGGACCGAGCTGAAGGGCCGCGTCGCCGACCCCGACCCCTCGGCCCGCATGCCGATCACCGGTGAGGCGCAGACCTCCGACGACCGCATCGTGGAGTACCGCACCCGTCCTCTGCCGGACGGCGCGACCCTCATCGCCTTCACCGATGTCACCGACGCGCGCCAGTTGCAGAGCGCTCTGGCCGACCGCGAACAGGCGCTCAGCGAAGCGGAGCGCCTGAAGCGCGACTTCGTCGGCAACGTCTCCTACGAGCTGCGCACCCCGCTCACCACCATCATCGGCTACTCCGAGCTCCTGGAGCACGCCGGCGACGCCCTGCCGGAGCGCAGCCGCGCGCACGCCGCCTCGGTGAAGGCCGCCGCTATCCAGCTGGCCCGCTCCATCGACGACGTCCTCGACATGGCCCAGATCGACGCCGACGAGATGGCGCTGGACCTGTCGGAGGTGAACGTCGCCGACCTATTGATCGAGGTGGCCAGCCGTTGGCGCGCCGAGGCCGAGCCGGGCAAGGTTTCCATCGTCCTGGAACGCCCCGACGACGTCGGCGTGATCCGCGGCGACCGCCGCCGCCTCACCCAGGTGCTGGACCACCTGATGGAAAACGCCATCGGCCAGACGCCGGCCGGCGGCACGGTGACGCTGGCCGCCCGCAAGGCCCGCGGCGAGGTGCAGCTCCAGGTCTCCGACACCGGCCGCGGCA
>NZ_CADEGK010000083.1:0-6598 GCF_902826855.1 uncultured Phenylobacterium sp.
TCCCGGCGGCCACCGCGGCGAGGGCGGCGACATCATGCGCTGGGGCGGCCAGCAGCCGGAGGGCTCGCCCCGCGGCATGGGCCCCATCTTCCTGACCATCAACCGCAACAAGCGCTCGGTCGTGCTCGACATGCGCCAGCCGCGTTCGAAGAAGATCATCGCAGGCCTGATCAAGACCAGCGACGTCTTCACCGCCTCGGTGCGCTATGACGGCCTGAAGCGCCTGGGTCTCGGCTACGAGGACGTCGCCGCGATCAAGCCGGACATCATCTACGCCCACGCCGCCGGCTACGGCTCCGACGGCCCCTACGCCGGTGAACCGGCCTACGACGACCTGATCCAGTCGGCCTCCGGCGCGGCCGACCTGCTGTCCCGCGTCGACGGCAACCCTACGCCGCGCATCCTGCCCACCCTGATGGCCGACAAGGTCTGCGGCCTGTTCCTCAGCCAAGCCATCACCGCGGCCTTGCTGCACCACGCGCGCACTGGCGAGGGCCAGTTCATCGAGGTGCCGATGCTGGAGTGCATGACCAGCTTCCTGATGGTGGAGCACCTGTTCGGCCACACCTACCAGCCGCCCACCGGCCAGCTGGGCTACACGCGCGTGCTCAACCCCTACCGCAAGCCGTTCGCCACCAAGGACGGCTACATCGGGCTGCTACCCTACACCGACAAGCAGTGGGACCAGTTCTTCGAGGCCGCCGGGTTTGGCGCCGCCATCGCCAATGACCCGCGCTTCGCGGACTATTACACCCGCGCCCGCCACGTCACCGAGCTCTACCAGATGGTCGAGCAGGCGGCGGCGACCAAGACCACCCAGGAGTGGCTGGACCTGCTGAAGCCGCTGTCGATCCCGGTGGTCCGCACCAACCGCCTGGAGGACCTGCGGGCCGACCCGCATCTGGCCGCCGTCGAACTCTTCCAGACCTACCTGCACCCCGAACTCGGCCGCTACACCCAGATGCGACCGCCAGTGAAGTTCGCCAAGACCCCCTCCAACATCCGCATGCACCCGCCCAAGATGGGAGAGCACACCGACGAGGTGCTGGCCGACATCCTGGCGGACATCGGCGAGGACCAAGAGGCGTAGGGGTTCTGCCCCCCGATCGTGGTTAAGCTTGTGTTAGCGTCCCGGTCGCTAAACGCGAGGTATGGAAACCGCGCGTGTCATGTGGTGGCGGAGGGCGGCCTGGGTCGCGGCCGGGCTCATGCTCGCTGCCCCGGTCGCAGGCGCCGCCGGTCCGCTCGAGGCTCCGGACCTTCCCGTCTGGCTGACCCGGACCACCGACCTTGACCGTTCCCAGGTCGCTCTGGTCAGCGCCGACAGTGTCTACAGCATCGAGCCCCTGGGAGAGCGCCTGCCCACCGGCGAGATCATCGTGCTGGTGCGCACCGAGCCGCTGGGCGACGACTGGGGGGCCACCCACGGCTTCCAGTCCTGGGACGCCAACCTGCTGATCGACTGCGCGCAGCGCCGCCTGCGCGTCATCCGCAGCGCGACCTATCCCAAGCGCAACCGCGGCGGCGCGCCCGCGCCGGAGCCGCAGGACTACGCCGCGCGCAAGCCGCTCGCGACCGAACCGGCCGCCAAGCTGCTCGCCGCCGCCTGCGACGCCAATTTCGCCTGGCCCCTGCGCGAGCCGCCGCGGGCGAGAACCTACGCCATGGCGATGCTCGGCGGTCTCCCGCCGCCGGACGTCCCGAGGAAGCCCGTCGAGCCGGCGCCCGCGCCCGCGCCCCAGGTGGTGGAGGTTCCCACTGCGACCGTCTTCGCGCCCGCTGCGCCTCCGGCGGCCGCGTCGCCGATAGTCCCGAGCCGCTGGGTGCTGCAGGTGGCGCTTGGCGCTTCCGCTGAGGGCGCGCAACGCGCCGCCGGCGCTGCACGCAAGGCGTTGGGCGCGGAAGCCAAGGCGCTCACAGGCTGGACCGTGAGCACGCCCGAGGCGCCGCAGGAGTACGCCGGGCTGGTGGGCGCTTTCGCCTCCTATGGCGCCGCACACAGCGCGTGTCAGACGCTCCGGAGCGCGAAGCAGGATTGCCTCATCCGCCGGGACCCGGCCGGGTCGCCTACGCCGGGCCAGGCGGCTCCGCCGTCCCAGCCGGCGGCCACCACAGTTGCGGCCTCACCCCCCGCGCCCGCCGCCCATGCTGTCCAGGTCGCCCGCGGGCCCTCGGAGGAAGGCGCCCGCCGCGCGCTGGCCAAGGCCCGCAAGGCTCTGGGACCGCTGGCCCAGCCGTTGCGTGACGCCATGCCGGTGAGCCGGATCCCCGGCGACCACATCCGGTACGACGCGCGGCTCGAGGGCTTCGCGACCGCCGAGGCGGCCGCGCAGGCGTGCCGCACCCTATCGGCCGCCGGCCAGGACTGCTTCCTGCCCCAGCCGCCGTCCGCCGGACCCGCCTAAAGACCCCGGCGGATCGGAACGAGCTCCGGGAAGTCGCCCAGGCGCTTCTCGGCCTTGGCCTTGAACGCCTCGGCCATGTCGGAGCGGCTGAACATGCCCGCCTGCCAGACGGCGAGGTAGTCCAGCGAGTCGGCGATGCTGTGGTCGCGGGCGTAGTTGATCATCACCTTCGAGCCGGTCACCGCCAGCGGGGCCTTGGCGGCGATCTCCCTGGCGACAGCCAGGGCATGGGCGACGACGTCCTCGTGGGTGTCGAACACCTCGTTGACCAGCCCGATCTCCCGGGCCCGGACGGCCGGCAGCCGGCCGCCGGTGTAGGCCAGCTCGCGCACCCAGCCCTCCGGGATAAGCCGGCACAGCCGCGGGAAGGTGCCCGCATCGGCGGTCATGCCGATGTTGATCTCCTGGATGACGAAGAAGGCGTCGGCCGAGCAATAGCGGATGTCGCAGGCGCTCGACATGTCGACGCCGCCCCCAACGCAGCCGCCTTGGATGGCCGCGATCACCGGCATGCGCGCCTCGTCGAGGCAGGCGAACGTCTCGTGCAGGTGCTTCAGGTGCCGGATCGCCGCCTCGGCGCTGACCTGCGGGTTGGGTCGCGCGGCCGGCGCCGACCCCGCCGCGCCGTCCGCGGGACCCTGGAAGACGCTCAGGTCCATGCCGGCGCAGAAGTGCTTGCCTGTGGAGGAGATCACGATGCAGCGCGCGCGGGCCTCTTCGTCGATCGCCCGCACGATGGCCGGCAGCTCGACCCAGAACGCCCGGTTCATGCTGTTGAACGCGTCCGGACGGTTCAGCCGGATGTGCGCGACCTTGTCCTCGATGGAGACGTCGAAGCACTCCCACGACGTGGTGGTGACGTCGGTGACGGCGGGCGCGTTCATGCTCGTGGTTCCCTTCAGGCGGCCGGCATGCGGCGTGAGGCGTCGCCCAGCTGCGAACCGCCGTCGCAGTCCAGGATCGTGCCGGTGACGTAGGAGGCCGAGGTGCTGCAGAGGAAGACCGCGCTTTCGGCCACCTCCTCGATGCGGCCCCAGCGCTTCAGCGGGATGCGCTCCTGGTGGCCGCCGTCGGCCGACTGGCCGGGCGCGAGCCGGCTCATGCCCTCGGTGCCGGCGATCGGGCCGGGCGAGATCCCGTTGACGCGGATATCCGGACCCCACTCCATCGCCAGCACCCGGACGGCCTGGTTGATGCCCGCCTTGGCGGCGCAGGCGTGGATCTGCAGCGGCGAAGCGTTCACCGCCTGGCCCGCGGTGATCGCGATCAGCGACGCGCCCGGCGTGTTGAGCAGGTCGTGGCAGGCGCGGAAGACGTTGAAGGTGCCGTTCAGGTCGATGTCGACGACCGTGCGAAACGCGTTGGCCGACATGCCCATCGCCGGCGCCAGGAAGTTCCCAGCCGCACCCGACACCACGATGTCGAGCTTGCCGAACTCGGCGACGGTGGCTTCCAGCGCGCCGCGGATCGCGGCGTAGTCGCGGACGTCGGCCGACATCCCCAGCGCGCCTGCGCCGATCTCGGCGGCCGCGTTCGCCGCCTTCTCCGGATTGCGGCCCACGACGCAGACCTTGGCGCCCAGCTGGGCGAACCGCTTGGCGATGCCCAGGTTGATGCCGCTCGTGCCGCCGGCGACGAAAGCCGTCTTGCCGTTCAACAGACCGTCGCGAAATGCGCTTTCCATGCGGTTCCTTCAGAGAGGTTTTTTCGTGCTGTGGGGCGAAGTTCACGGACTCACCCTGCGGAAATCGAGGCAAATCTCGAAAAGAGAGCGCCGCCTGTCCCGGTGGCGCCCCACAGTCCAAGACCGCAGCGCTTCCGGAGACGAACGATGACAGACCGACCGACCAAGGCCGTGACCTACCAGGGCTCGGGCGGCTATGACGTCATCAAGGTGCGCGAGCGCACCGTCCGCGCTCCGGGGCCGGGCGAGGTGCGCATCAACGTCCACGCATCGGCGATCAGCCCGGTGGATATCGCCATGCGCCAGATGGGCAGCCCCGACCCGTCGCAGCCGCTGACCCCCGGCATGGACGCGGCCGGCGTCATCGAATCCGTCGGTCCCGGCGTCGTGCGTGTCCGCGTCGGCGACAAGGTCATGGCCGGCGTCATGCCCATCCGCCCCGAGGGCGGCGGCCAGGCGGCCCAGATCGTGGTCCCCGAGGCCTCGGTCCTGCCGATTCCCAGGGGCGTCTCCCTGTCGGAGGCCTCCACCCTGCCGATGAACGGCCTCACCGCGCTGTTGGCGCTCGAGCTGGCCGCGCTGAAGCCTGGCCAGACCTTCGGGGTGAGCGGCGGCGCCGGTCTCCTGGCCAGCTACGCCATCCCGGCCGCCAAGGCCCAGGGCCTGAAGGTGATCGCGGATGCAAAACCCGAGGACGCCGACCTGGTGCGCAGCTTCGGAGCCGATGTGATCGTCGAGCGCGGCGACGGCTTCTGCGCCTCGGTTCGCAAGGCCGCGCCCGAAGGTGTGGACGCCTTGCTGGACACCGCGGTCCTCGGCCAGAAGGTGTTCCCCGCGATCCGCGACGGCGGCGTCTACCTCTCGGTTCGCCAGGTCAACGACGCGCCCGAGCGCGGCATCCAGATGCGGCCCGTGTGGGTCAACGTGGCGCTGCAGCGGACCGACATGCTGGAGGTGATCCGCGACCTGGTCGAAGCGGGCAAGATCAAGCCGCGCGTGACGGGCGAGTTTCCGCCGGAGCAGGCCGCCGAAGCCCACCGCCTGCTCGAGGCCGGCGGCCAGCGTGGGCGGTCGGTCATCGTCTTCGAACAGTAGACGCCGGGCTGAGCGCCAGGAACAATGGTCGGAAAGGAGCGTCGCAATGCCGGTCACGGACATGGGTCAGCGGTTCGAGTTCCTGTCGCAGGCCTGGATCGACGAGGCCCGCCAGTTCGTCAGCGCGCGCGGCTGCGCGGCTGACTTCTCGCTGTGCGAACGCTTCGCCGACCCGCCACCCGGCATCGACGGATCCTGGTGGCTGCGGGCGCGAGACGGCGTCGTCGAGGCCGGCCCCGGCGTCCTGGAGGGGGCCGACGTGCAGGTGGACGGCGACTACCAGGCCATCCTGGCGCTCGCCCAGACCGTCTATGCGGCCGGCGAGGACGCGGTGGCCCGGGCGCGCCGAGAGCTGATCCACCGCGCCGGGACGTCGGCATTTCGGGTGGCGGGCCAGGTTCCCCCCGCCGTCGCGCCGGTGCTGGGTGAGCTGCACGACCACCTGGCGGCCAGGACCATTGAGAACCCGAACCTGGAGCACCGGCTGAACCGCCTCGGGCTGCGCCGGCAGGCCGAGGAACTGGCCGAGCTGGGCTACACGGTGATCGAGCGTGCGATCTCGGAGGCCTTCGCCGATGAGGTGCGCGGGCACGTCCAGCGAGAGGTTCTGGCCCACGATCCCTTCACCACCAACGGCCTGATCCGCCGCCACCGGGTGTTCGAGGAGATCGCCGCCCACCCTTGGGTCTGCGCCGTCGGGCAGAGCGCGCTCAGCCAGGCGATGATCCTGGGGGCCATGTCGGGCACCTACAAGGAGGCCGGGCCGGGCAAGATCCCGCTCCACGTCGACTCCCCCTTCGTCCACGAGCCCTTCCCGGAGTGGCCGCATGTGGTCACGGCCTGCTGGGCGCTCGAGGACTGGACGGAGGCGGCGGGCCCCACCTGGGTTATCCCGCGCAGTCACCTCCAGCGCCGCCGCCCGCGCAAGGGCGACGGTATCGACGGCGCGGTGCCTATCGAAATGCCGAAAGGCTCGGTGGCGCTCTGGCGGGACGACGTCTGGCACTGGCAGGGCGACCGGACCGCACCCGGCGCACGGGTGGCGATCCACGCCAGCTACAACCGCGTCTTCGTGCGGCAGTTGGAGGACATGCGCCTGCCGCAGGAGCAGCTCAAGCGTAACGGCCCCGCCTTCCAAGCCCTCATGGGCATGGACGACCCCTTCGGCCGCAGCAGCTTCACCGGCCACGATCCCCAGCGCATGGCCAACGCCGGCCGCCAGGCCTTCCGCTGAGCGCTTCCCTTTCCCGCAAGCGGGACAGGAAGGGGGCGAGTCCCTAGACCGTCGCCGCCTCGCGGTCGATCACGCCGATCACGCCGTAATAAGTGTCAAAGCCGAACAGCCGGCTGAGCAGGGGCGACTGCTTCGCCTGTTCCAGGATGTCGGCCGGCAGCGACAGGTGGAAGCAGGTCT
>NZ_CADEGK010000083.1:6698-18725 GCF_902826855.1 uncultured Phenylobacterium sp.
GACTGCTTCGCCTGTTCCAGGATGTCGGCCGGCAGCGACAGGTGGAAGCAGGTCTGCTGGCGCATGTGCGGCCGGCAATAGTAGGTCTGGACCCCGTGGCGCCTCTGGTCGGTCGTCGAATTCGGCCCGGCGTTGTGCCAGATGCGCCCGTCCATGATCAGCGCCGTCCCTGCCGGGCCCTCCACCGCAATCGGCTCGCCCAACGGCGCGGTGAAGATCGGGCTGCCCAGCCACGCCTCGAAGCTGCGAATGCCGTTGGGCGTCTCCACGTTGAGCAGATGGCTCTTCGGCACGACGCGCGTGGCGCCGTTGGCGGCGGTGAAGTCGTCCAGCATCCAGACGATGTTCATCGTCACGGGGTAGTTCCAAGGCGGCGGCACATAGGCCTGGTCGTTGTGCATTCGCTGCGCTGGCGCGCCCGGCCGCTGGATGATGGCGTTACTGCCCGAGAGCAGGAAGTCGGGGCCTAGTTGATAGTCCGCGAATTCCAGCGCCCCCGCATGCTGGACCAGGTCCAGGAAAGCCGGGGCGCGGCCGATCAGGTTCATCACCCCGCCCGACGAGCCGGCGGCCGCCTGGAGCGCGGCCTTGTAACGCGCCACCTCTTCGGCCGAGAGCGCGTCCTGCAGCAGGCAGTAGCCGAACACGTCCAGGTCGCGCCGGGCGGCCTCCACGTCTCGCGTCAGAACGGCCGTCATCGTCGCCTCCATCCCCTGCCCAGGCTCACAGCGCGAGCTGCGCGTCCCACCGCTGGCGGCGGCTCATGTAGCCGCTGCGCTTGAAGTCGTGGCCCATGTAGTCGCTGCGCCCGAAGTAGTCGTCGTGGCCGGTCAGGGTGCTCAGCACCGGCGAATTGCGGTGCAGCACCGCGTCGATGTTCGAGAAGTCGTCCGCCTGGCGCATGAACGGGCGCTGGTAGGTGTTGTGCAGCGACACGCGCTCGCCGGGCGCGGTGCGGTCGCCCTGCCAGTGCCAGACGCCCTGCGTGAAGAAGGTCACCGACCCCTTCGGCATCAGGATCGGCACGCCGCCCTCCAGGTTGTCGCCAGGCTCCGGCGGACGCCTGCGCTTCTGGCTGCCGGGGATGATCCAGGTCGGACCGGCCTCGACTGTCCAGTCGTCCAGCGCCCAGACCGCCACGCCCACCAAGGCGTACTTCGGGTAGGGGGCCGGAACGGCGACGTAGTCGGCGTGGGCCGGCACCGCGCTGGGGCCGGGGGCCTTCATGGCGCTGCTGACCGTCTGCAGGATCATCGCGCCGCCCAGCGAGGACTCGGCGATCGAGCGCAGGGTCGGGTGCTGGACGATCTCCTCGAAAGCCCGCCCGCGCGAGATCAGCCCCATACAGTCGATCCGCCCGTTCCGGCTGCCGGGGCTCTTGTGCGAGAGCATGATGTCCAGCGAGAGCTCGCGCAGTTCGTCGGCGATGTCGTGCGGGATCGCGTTCTCCAGCACCGTGTAGCCGTCGCGCGCCAGCTCGCGGGCCTTGCGCTTCAGGCCCTGGCTGCCCAGCCGGTGCGTGAGATCAGGGTTCTCCACCGTCCTGCGCGCCAGGTGGTCGTGCAACTCGCGAAGCACCAGCGCCAGGCCCGGCGGCGGCGGCGCGCCCCGGCCCCGCAGCGCCTTCTTGCCGAACAGGTGCGCGGCCAGCTTGGCGGCCCGTGCCGTGGCGATCGGGCCCACCGCCTGGGCGACGGGCATCGCCGCCTGGTACTGGCCGGCGACGACCATGTCGGCCGCTTCGTCGGGTCGGCGCTCGACGGTGACGCCGCCTCCGGAGAACCGCAGCGTCCAACCCACGCGGCCCTCCGGCGCGCCGAGGTGGGGCGGCGCGTCGGAAAACGCCTCCGACAGCGAATAGTCGACGCCGGCCAGGGCCTCGGGGTGGCGCCGCACGATCTTCTGCAGCTCCGCCTCGGCCGCCGCGATCCACTCGGTCGAAAAGAACTCAACCCGTTCGTTCAGCGGCGCCGCGCCCCGGTAGTCGACCATCGCGTCACATCCTCCGGCGTTCACGATACGGCGCGACTTGTCGTTGACAAGGCCGCACTGAAATTAGAGTCTGCTCTAAATAACGGAGGAAACAATGGCGGTCGACTGGGCGGCGTTGAGTGAGGCTTACAAGCGCGACGGGGTGGTGCACGTGCCCGGCCTGTTGAACCCCGAGCAGTTCGATGCGGCGCTGAAGTCGTGGGAATGGAGCCTGGCAAACCCGACGGCGATGAATGCGCCGAACCTCAAGCGCGACGGCTCGCCGCTGTTCTACGCCGACAGCTACCACCCGAAGGTGATGGAGGGGTACCGCGACATGCTGGAGGCCTCGCCGATCCCGGAGGCCTGCGCACGGCTCTGGGGGACCGACCCGGTGTGGTTCATCTACGAGCAGGTGTTCCTCAAGGAGGGCGGCGACACGCGCCGCACCCCCTGGCACCAGGACGGCTCCTACATCCCGATGGACGGCGACGACGTGGCGGTGGCCTGGATCACCTTCGAGCCACTCACCAAGGAAGATAGCCTGGAGTTCATCCCGGGATCGCACCTGGGCACGGTCTACAACACCTCCAAGTTCGACCCGAAGGACGAGACCATTCCGCACGACACGAGCCTGCCCTACCCGAACCTGCCGCCGATCGAGGCCGAGAAGCACAAGTGGCCGACCGTCTCCTGGGCGGTGGAGCCCGGCGACGTGATCTTCTTCCACTTCCGCACCCTGCACGGCGGCGCCCCGACCCGCCCGGGCCAGCGGCGCCGCACGCTCACCCTGCGCTTCTTCGGCGAACACGCCCACTACGACCCGAAAACCGCCAAGGCCCTGCCCAATTTCCCGGAGATGGCCACCCGCCTGAAGCCCGGCGACACCATGCGCGCCCCTGGCTTCCTGCAACTCCACCCGAAGGTCGGCGCCCGGGCCCCGGAAACGGCGGGCGCCTAGCCGCCGCGATCTCCTCTCCCAGGCGCGCAGCGCCGTGGGAGAGGCCGGGAGAGGGCGGCGCGGCGGCTAGGCTGCCGTCAGCGTTGGACCCGCTCGCATCTCACGCCGCGCGGCCGGCCCGCCGACGCAGACGCCACGCGAAGGCGAATATCCAGATCAGGTACGGGACCAGCAACGAGCGCTGGATCAGGCCCGTATAGGCGTTGAAGTCGTTGGGCGCCGCCGGCGGGCGGGTGGGGCCGGCCGAGAACAAGACGACCGCCACCGTCGTCGCCATCGCGGCGAGCAGCGTCCAACCCTGGAAACCCTGCCAGTCGGGGTCACGGCGGAACCGGAACCAGAAGACCCAGCAGCTGACCGGCGCCAGCGAAAACACCAGCGCGCCGAACGCCCAGTGCAGCCGGCTGTTCAGCGTCATCAGCTCGCGCGGCGTCGCCGCGGGATCCATCACCAGCGGCCCCGAGACCAGCAGGCTGATGGAGATGATCGCCAGCAGGATCGGCCCGGCCCTCGACGCGCGCCCGGCCTTCAGCTCCGCCGCAACGCCGCGGGCGAACAGCAACAGCAGCGCGCCCGACACGACAAAGCTGGCGATCTGGATCCCGCCGCGCGGCCCCCGCGAGAGCTCGCTCACGAACATGCTGACAGGGTCATAGCCCGGCCGCAGGAACCCCTCGACCATGAACACCGTCACGAAGAGCAAGGCGCCCGCCATGCCCGCCAGTCCGCCTAGGCGACGCCAGTCCATGCTCCACCCCCGATCGTTCAGGCCGTGCGCGGACGGCCCTGGCGAAGACTCGGCCGGGCCGGACGAAGCGGCAAGTCGCGTCCAGAGAGTTTGCTCTCAGGCAAGCGCCACGGATCGGCCTCGCCCGGAGGCGAGGCCGCTGCGCCTGCTTCAGAAGTCGTAGCGCACCCGCACCCCGAAGCGCCGACGCGGCCCCAGAGTGGTGATGAACTTGCCCGCGCCAAGGGCGACGATCCCGGAGTCGAAGAGACCTTCGTGCGAGAAGTGGTCGGTGGCGTAGAGTTCGTCCGTCAGGTTCTCGCCGAAGGCGATGATCTTCCACTTGCCGTTGTCGATGCCGATCGAAGCGCCCACCAGATACAGCGGCTCCCGGATCTCTTCGTCCCGCCGGAAGATCCGCTCCGACACAATGTTGGGGGTGGCCGGGGTCGGGTCCACGCCGGCGTCGCTCGTCAGCCGCGTCTCGCCTTTGCCCGACAGCGAGACCCGGCCGAAGAGCCGCCAGCCCGAACCGCCGAGGTCCCAGTCGCCATCCAGCGCGGTGAAGGCCGACCAGGCGGCCGAGTCCTGGCACTCGTTGCCGTTCTTGACCCCGGGGCTCACCTGCTGGAAGTCAGGCGAGCGCGATGCGAACGGGGGGATGCCCTTCAGCGTGCAATCGAGAACGCCGGCGTTCAAGGACAGCCTGAGGCCGTAGCCGAGCGGCACGAGCGCATCGAGTTCGAGCCCGTAGGCCTCGGCGCCGCCCAGCGTGAGGGCTCCGTTGGCGAGCGAGCCGCCGTCGGTCCGGATGATGGCCGCCTGATTGTAGACCGACGCATCCATGTAGAAGGCAGCCAGGTTCAGGTAGGCGCCGCCCTCGAAGGTCTTCTTCAGGCCGGCCTCGTAACTCCAGACCTTGTCGGACTTGAAGATGCCGTAGTCCCTGGTCAGCGCGGAGCTGTTGAACCCGCCCTCGCGTATGCCTCGCGCCGCGGTAGCGTAGACGGAGGTGTCGTCGTCGATCTTGTAGCGGAGGGAAAACAGCGGCTGCAGCGCGGAATCATTGAAGGTTCCAACGGTGCTCCCGGCGCCAGCTATGTTGCGCGCCCTCTTGCTGATGTCGTCATACCGAACGCTGGCCGTCGCTTCCAGGCGATCGAAGAACAGGTATGACACTTCGCCGAAGAGCGCCCAGTTTTTGTCCTTCGTCGCGATGCTGTTCTGGACGAAGGAGCCGGGCGGACTCCCGACGGAGGCGAGGAATCCCGGCGGGAACCCAAGGCTGGCGTCGGCGTCGACCAGGAAGACGGTCTTGAAATCTGCGCCCCCGTTGCTCTTGACGTACTCGCCGCCGAAGAGCCAGGTCAGGGGCCCGTCTCCCACCGACTGAACACGCACCTCGTTGCTGTACTGTTCCCCGTCGGAGTAGATGATCGCCAGCAGGCCGTCGAGCGGCGTTACCTCCGCGTCGACGAACAGGTCCCCCTCGCTGTCCCGGTAGGCGAACAGGTTGCTCACCTGGAAGTTCGGCTGGGTCCACGTCGTCCGAAGCGAAACCTCCTTCAGCCGCGTGCCCGCGCGATTGTCGTCCCGGAGAAGGAAATTCTCCTTCAGGTCCTGCAGGCTGTCGACGATCGAGAAGGCGTATGCCGGACCATTCAGGTCGGACCTGTTTGCGTTCAGGTCGAACTCGAGGTTGTCCACCGGCCGCCATATGAGCCGGCCGCCGTAAAAGACGGAATCCTGCGCCGCGATATGCTTGCCCGTTATGTTGTGCTTGTAGTCGCCGTCGGTTTCGACGTGCGAGACGGACAGCTTGCCGAAGAGCTGGCCCGGTAGGATCGGCCCGGAAATCATGCCCCCGTACTCCCGGCCGCCGGCGTTCTCGAGCACGCCTTGACCGGAGATCCGCAGCTCGTCGTCCGGCTTGCGCGTGACGATGTTGATGACGCCCGCGAAGGAGTTCCGCCCATAGCGCGCGCCCTGGGGTCCCTTCAGGACCTCCAGCCGCTGCAGGTCGAAGAACGGCGCGTTCAGCCGGGTGGTGCCGGCCTGGTAGACGCCGTCGATGAAGAAGCCGACGCCATTGGTCTGCGCGCCGGAGCGGTCGCTGCCCAGACCGCGCACGGCGATTCGCGAGCGGAAGGCGCCGTCGCTGGCGAACTCGAAGTTCGGCACCATGTTGCGAAGGTCCTCGACCGACGTGGTGCCGGTGTCGAACAACTTTTCCTCGGTGAACACCGACACCGTGGCCGGCACATCCTGTACCGCCTCCTCGCGGCGGCGGGCCGTGACGACGAGTTCGGTGACGGCCGACCCTGCGCTGGCCTGAGGTCCGCTCGCGGTTTGGGCGTGAGCCCCATCCGCGGCGAAAAGCAAGGCAAGGCTGGACGCCGCGCACAGCGCGTTAGAACGGGTCATTGGGTGTCTCCTCGGGCCAGGACCGACGCTGTTTCGCGCCTTGCTCCTGCTAAGCTGAAGTTGCCTCGTTCCTCGCGGCCTGTCTACCAGCTTATAACGCGTTCTACGTTGAGGGTGTTGTCACCGCCCCAGCATGCGTCGATCGCGCGTGCAGCAGGCAGAAGCTGACAAGCTGTCCGATAGTCGATAGGAGCCTTCAATGCGCCTGGCGGCCCGCAGCGGGCCGGAGAAACGGTCGCGGCGCTCCGTCTCCTACGTCCGCTTCTGACGCACCCCTGTCCTACACTCCGCGCCGATGTCCGACGTCACGCCCATCGACGCGGCCCTGGAGGGTCTGAGCGATCTGGCCGCCTGCGATCTGCGGCTGGCCAAGCGGTTCGCCGGGCGGATCGAGGCGTTGCCGGAGGACGAGGACGGCAAGGCCATGGACCTGGCCCGGTCCTACCAGCGGATGGCCCGCTCCTACCGCCAGACGATCGTGGTCCAGGCGCGGCTGCGGCGCGAGCTGAAGGCCGAGGCCAGGGCTGACGAGGGCGACGCCAGGGCCGAGCGCCAGGCGGCCGAGCGGGCCCGCGTCGAGGCGGTCGGCCGCCACCGCATGCGCGTGCGCCGTCACTTCGAGCGCGCCGTCTGGGACGAATACGAGGCCGACGACGCCCAGGAAGTCTTCAACGACCTCGACGCGCGCCTGTTCGAGTTCGCCGACGACGCCGACTTCCTGGACACCCCCGCCGAGGCCCTGATCGCGCGCCTCAGCGAGGAGTTCGACATCGGCGCGGGCGCGCGAGAGGCGGACAACGATGCGCCCGACGCTGCGACCCGCTCCGAACGCGACGATGACCCTGCCGAGGCGCCGGTCGCGGTCGCGGATGAGCCCGCCGCGGCGGCTGCGCCCGAACCCGCGCCAACCGAAACCCACTCTCCTGAAGCGGAGCCGCCTGAAGCGGCGACCGAACCGGAGCCGCCGCCCCGGCCGCCCGATCCTCCACCAGAGCCCTGGCCCGAGCCTTACATCCCGCCCTGGGAGCAGCTCCGCCCCGGCCAGCGGTGGCCCGGCAGTTCGGGCTGGTAGTCATTCCCGGCGGTGGCGCCATCGCCGGGTGGCCTGCCGTGGGCGATGGCCCTAGGGTCGCGGTCAAGCAAAGCGTAAGCGACGGGGAGACGGGGATGGCGGCGGCGGCTGAGGAAGCGGCGCCTGTGCGGGGGTCCAACGCGAGGGTAATCGCGGGGGCCTCGGTGGGCACGGTGTTCGAGTGGTACGACTTCTACCTCTACGGCTCCCTGGCCAGCTTCATCACCACCCACTTCTTCTCGGGCGTGAACGAGACCACCGGCTACATCTTTGCGTTGCTGGCCTTCGCCGCAGGGTTCGCCGTGCGGCCGTTCGGAGCCATCGTCTTCGGGCGACTGGGCGACCTGTGGGGCCGCAAGAACACCTTCCTCGTCACCATGCTGCTCATGGGGCTGTCCACCTTCGTGGTGGGCCTCCTGCCCAGCTATGCGAGCATCGGCGTGGCCGCGCCGATCCTGCTGATCGCCATGCGCCTGCTCCAAGGCCTGGCGCTGGGCGGCGAGTACGGAGGGGCGGCCACCTACGTCGCGGAGCACGCGCCGCCCGGCAAGCGCGGGCTCTACACCAGCTGGATCCAGACGACCGCCACCTTCGGCCTGTTCCTCAGCCTGATCGTGATCCTGGTGGTCCGCGGCCAGATCGGGGAGGAGGCGTTCAGGGCCTGGGGCTGGCGCATCCCGTTCCTGGTCTCGATCCTGCTGCTCGGCGTCTCTCTGTGGATCCGGCTGCGGCTGAACGAGAGTCCGGTGTTCCAGAAGATGGTCGACGAGGGGAAGACGTCGAAGCAGCCGCTGACGGAGAGCTTCCTGCGCTGGCCCAACCTGAAGCTGGTGATCCTGGCGCTGCTGGGCCTTACCGCCGGGCAGGCGGTGGTCTGGTACACCGGCCAATTCTACGCTCTGTTCTTCCTGGAGAAGATGCTGAAGGTCGACGGGGCGCTGACCAACCAGTTGATCGCCGTCGCACTGATCCTGGGCACACCGTTCTTCATCGTGTTCGGGTGGCTGTCGGACAAGGTGGGCCGGAAACCCATCATCCTGGCCGGGTGCGTGCTCGCCGCGCTGACCTACTTCCCGATCTTCAAGACCCTGACCGCGGCGGCCAATCCACAACTCGCGGCGGCCTCGGCCTCGGCGCCGGTAACGGTGGTCGCGGACCCCGCGACCTGCACCTTCCAGTTCGATCCGGTGGGCAAGGCGTCGTTCACATCCGGCTGCGACGTCGCCAAGGGGGCGCTCGCGACCGCCGGGGTCGGCTACGCCAACGCTGCCGCGCCCCCCGGGACCCCGACGGTGGTCCGCATCGGGACCAAGGAGGTCTCCAGCCTGGAGGGCGGCGCCCTGGGCAAGGCGGAGTTCAAGACCGCCAAGGACGCCTGGACCAAGGGCTTCACGGCCGAGCTGCAAGCCGCAGGCTATCCGCCCAAGGCTGACGCCGCTCTGGTCAACAAGCCGCTGGTGGTAGGGCTGCTCTGGTTGCTGGTGATCTATGTGACCATGGTCTATGGCCCCATCGCCGCAGCCCTCGTGGAGATGTTCCCGGCTCGGATCCGCTACACCTCGATGTCGCTGCCCTATCACCTGGGTAATGGCTGGCTGGGGGGCTTCCTGCCGACGACGGCGTTCGCGATGGTGGCCGCCACGGGCAACATCTACTACGGCCTTTGGTATCCCATCAGCGTCGCGGCCTTCACCGCTGTGGTGGGCTTCTTCTTCATCAAGGAGATGCGGGGAAACCCGATCGAGGACTGAAGCTCAGGGGTCCTGAAAGCCCTCGGCCTCAATCCGCAGCCGTGCGCTCGCCGGGTCGGTCTGGAAGATCACCCCACCCGTCGCCTTCCCCTTCCCGGGCACGTAGGTGAAGCTGGCGCGGCGTTCCTCGACCACGCGGCCGGCCCTTTCCAGGGTCGCGCGCACCTCCACGCCGGCGGCGGTGGCGTGGCTGGCGTTGCGGACCGTCAGCATCGTCACGTAACCGCCGGCGGTCTTCTCCCCGGGCCGGCCAGTCACGGTCAGGCTGGGCGGCCCGTCGCGGTCCGTCGCGCCCTCCCAAAGCGAGTACCCCAGTACGGCCAGAGTCAGCAGCAGGCCCAGCGTCGCCGCCGCCCATTCCAGGATCGGCGTTCGCCGCAGCGCCGGTTTCGCAGGCTTCTTGCGCGCAGCCATGTCAGACCACCAGCCTGGCAAGCGCCGCGCCGAGGGCCGCCGGGAAACCCAGCACAACCACCGCGCGGATCGCCTCGCTGACACCGCTGTCCAGCCGCCCGAACGTCCACAGCACATAGAGGCTCACCAGCAGGGCGACGCCATACCCGGCGAAGGTGAAGTGCAGGAAGGCGCGCAGGTGACTTTCGCGATCATGCTGCCCGGCGAAGCCCACCGTGAACACCAGCGCGTGCAGCGCCAGGAGGGACAGCAGGACCAGCACGACCGCGTGCCATGGGGTCATCTTGAAGCCGATCAGGATCATCTCCTCGGTCGGGGCCACGTTGAAAGCGAAGAACAGCGCGCCGGCGGCCATCAGGAACAACTGGCCAAGGTAGCCTGCGCGATCCTCCTTGGCGGCCCGGTTCATCCCCTGCTGCAGCTGCTTGTTGGCAAGCACCGCCCCCATGCTCGCCGGAGCGGCCTGGACGGCGATCATCCCCAGACCCTCCCGGAAGGCCGTGCCAGGGCCGATCAAGCCCATGACCGCCAGCAGCGCCGCCGAGACGACGACGCCCACAAGGAGCGCTGCCAGCGCATCCAGCGCATCGTCGGCGAAGGTCGTGTCGTCGCGAAACCCGGCGAAGCGGCTGAGGCCGAAGACCACCCCGGCGGTGACCGCGACGAACAGAGCCAGCCGGAAGCGGTCCATGTGGACCCCCAGCTCCCACATCTCCATCGTCATCAGCAGCGGAAAGCCGAAGATCAGCGCACCGGCGCCGGCGCGGGCCAGACCCCGGGCATAGCCCTCCTCGCGCGATGCGTTCACGTCCATGACGGCCCAACGCGCGAACGGCGAAGCTAGCTCCCGACCTGTGGGCCGCGCGACGGAAGGTCGTTGGTCCACCGGCGAACCTTCAGCGTGGAGACGCGTTACCCACGCGCGTCCAGCTTGGACGTCGAGCCGGGGCGCCTGACCTGGAAGGAACACGGTGGGCCAGCCGTCAGCCCGCCCAGCCACCGAGGCTTCGGGTCGCAGGTGCGAGATCCGGATGGCCCGGCCCGCGGTCTGAAAGCTATTCGGCCGCCTGACGGGTGAGGCCGATCTTCGCCGCCAGTTCGCCCGACTGGTAGCGCTTGGCCATCGCCGACATCGGCAGCGGCTTGATCTTCGAGGCCCAGCCGGCCGTACCGAACTCTTCCAGGCGCTGCTTGCAGACCGCCCGCATCGCCGCCTGGGCAGGGCCCAGGTACTTCCGCGGGTCGAACTCGCCGGGGTTCTCGGCGAACACCTTGCGGATGGCGCCGGTCATGGCCATCCGGTTGTCGGTGTCGATGTTGATCTTGCGCACGCCGTGCTTGATGCCGCGCTGGATCTCCTCGACGGGCACGCCCCAGGTCTGGGGCATCTCGCCGCCATACTTGTTGATGATGTCCTGCAGTTCCTGCGGCACCGACGAGGAGCCATGCATCACCAGGTGCGTGTTGGGCAGGCGCTGGTGGATTTCCTCAATCACGTTCATCGCCAGCACAGCGCCATCGGGCTTGCGGGTGAATTTGTAGGCGCCGTGGCTCGTGCCCATGGCGATGGCCAGGGCGTCGACCTCAGTGGCCTTCACGAACTCCACCGCCTGGGCCGGGTCGGTCAGTAGCTGGTCATGGCCGAGCTTGCCCTCGAAACCGTGGCCATCTTCCTTCTCGCCCATTCCGGTCTCGAGGCTGCCCAACACGCCGAGCTCGCCTTCCACCGAGGCGCCGACCCAGTGGGCCATGTCGCAGACGGCCTTGGTGACCGCGACGTTGTAGTCATAGTCGGCGGGGGTCTTGCCGTCGGCCTTCAGCGAGCCGTCCATCATCACCGAAGTGAAGCCGAACTGGATCGCGGTGGCGCAGGTCGCCTCGTTGTTCCCGTGGTCCTGGTGCATGCAGATCGGGATGTGCGGGTACATCTCGGCGACCGCGTCGATCAGGTGCTTCAGCACGATGTCGTTGGCATAGGTCCGCGCGCCCCGGCTGGCCTGGATGATCACCGGAGCATCGACGCTGTCGGCGGCCTCCAGGATGGCCAGGGCCTGTTCCATGTTGTTGATGTTGAAGGCCGGGACGCCGTAGCCGTGCTCCGCGGCGTGGTCCAACAACTGTCGAAGCGTAATCCGAGCCATCTCCGGTTCCCCACTGTCCTCTACTGGGCCAGCGCAGCCACCCCGGGCAGCGCTTTGCCTTCCATCCATTCAAGAAACGCGCCGCCCGCCGTCGAGACGAAGGTGAAGTCGTCGGTGACGCCGGCCGCGTTCAGGGCCGCTACGGTATCACCCCCGCCGGCCACCGCCACCAGCTTCCCCTCTCGGGCTAGCTTGGCGGCATGCTTAGCCGCTTCGACCGTGCCCTTGTCGAAGGGCGGGATCTCGAACACGCCGAGCGGGCCGTTCCAGATCAGGGTTTTCGAATTGCCCATGGCCCGGTTGAGGCGCTCGACCGTTTCCGGCCCGGCATCCAGGATGCGCTCGTCGTCGTCGATGGACCCCGGGTCGCGCACCCGCGCCGGCGCGCCGGGTGCCATCTTCTCGGCCACCACCACGTCCAGAGGCAGGAAGAGCTTGCAGTTGTTCTGGCCCGCCAGGCGGATGATCTCCCGCGCCGTTTCCGCCAGCTCCTTCTCGCAGTAGGAGGCCCCGACATCGTGGCCCTGCGCATAGAGGAAGGTGTTGGCCATGCCGCCGCCGATGGC
>NZ_CADEGK010000084.1 GCF_902826855.1 uncultured Phenylobacterium sp.
GAGGTCCGCAGATCCGCCCAACGCCGCGAGTTGTCTCAGAGCATGGGCCGCGCGCCACCGGATGCGCTGATCCACATCCGACATCGCCGCGTAGAACGTGCGCGCGACCGCCTTGGTCGGCGTCAGCACCTCGACCGGGGCTCCCTCTATGGCCGCTTCGGGAAGTCGATCTCGCAGGCGGGATACATACCAAAGCAGCAGGCCCGCCGCGTCTTCAGGCGTCATCCGCGCGGCCGCTTCGACCGCAATGCCCAACGTCCAGGCTGCCCCCTTGGCCTCTCCGTGAATTTCGATTCCCTCGAGCAGGAGGACCAACATTTCGGCGTCGGACTCTTTGCAGAGCGCCAGGGCGGACCTGTGTGCGGTCCGGTCATAGCCCACGTATCGCGTCACATGCCCGAAGTGCTCCCGCACCAGTGCGGCAGCGTTTCGATCGGACCATGCCACAACAGCGAGCGAGTCAGACCAACCGTGAATCGTCGCCATGATCGCGTCCATGCGCTGATCAAGCATCGGGTCGAGCGGAAGCCCGCGTAAGGCCTCCAAGAAATCAATTCGGCGGGGAATAGGCACCGCTTCGCACGCGAGCGCGACGAGCTGGTTGAAGTCGGGGTGTTGGCCCGTTTGCCTCGCAGTCTCGAAGCGGGCGTCGATCGCGGCAGCTAGGCGCTGTGAATCCATGATTTCGGCCAAGTCGAAGGGAGTCGGCGGCGGCGGGGGCGGCCTCGGCGGACCATGCCGAGGATCTGGCGCGCTACGCACCAGCGGGGGCGGCGGTTCGAGGTCTGCCAGCATGGTCTCACGCGCGAGCAGTACGGCGGTTGGGGAACCGGGCTCTGCGTCGCTAGGCGCCATCGCGACGAAGGATTTGCATTCTAACGTCACCGAGCCACGAAGCACGTGATGGGCGAGCGCATCCGACAAGGCTGGCCATGTCTCCCCCGCCGCGCGGTTGAGAGAGGCAAGTGTCGCCTCTCCGGCATATCCTTGCAGAACGATCAGTGCGACGGCGGTTGGCGGCGGAATTCGTCCGGCCTCGAGACCGATCGCGAGAACTGAGTCGAGGGTGTCATCTCGAGGGGCGATCTTTGCGTCATCCCATCGTGAGACACATGCCAAGGCGAACCCGAGATCGAGCCTGGCCAGCGCCTGCATGGCGGGCCCCCATCCCCAAGATCTGTGATCGGCGAGCCGAACGCCCGCATCGTAGGCGACCTCGGCCAGATCCCGAGCGACGGGCGGTGCCCGATCGGCGGCGCGCTGGGACAACGCGTCGATCAGGCGGCACTGGTCATAGACCTCGGCATCAAGTTCGTCGGCCACAACGACCGCGGATTGGAAGATGACCTGAGCATCGTGAGGACTGAAAGCGGCGAGTAGGCGGGCGTAGGAAACGAGGTCGTCCATGCGCGCCTCGGCCCCCACGCGTGCATTCCGGAGCGCGCTGGCGACTGCGGTGAGACCGGCTAGAAGTTCCCCATGGACGCTCGTGTGGGCGGACAAGCGACGCACAACGACCTGGAGCGCGCCGTCGTGATCGCGGCTCCATCCACCCCGGAGTTCAGTCGCAAGATCCAGAATCGCCGAGGGCGAGTACGCGAGTCCGGTGAAGACGCACATCGCGACCGCCAAGCGTCCCCACACCTGACTCGCCTGATGCGGTGCCTCATAACGCCAACTGGGATCGAAGGCTTTCCGCGAGCCGTGGAGGTGCGCCCTGAGATCCGGGTGGGCCGAGGGGCTGATCAGCGCCGCGGCGCGAGGTTCGTAAAACTGGATCAGCGGACCTACGAAGGCGTGAAGCTTCTCTTCGCCGCCACGCTGCCCGCGGCGGACCTTCGCCTCGCCATTTTCGTCCTTCTCCGGAGCTTCAATCGGAAACAAGGATTTGGCTTCCAGGGCCGCTCCCATATCCGCAGCATTGAGCGCGGCCGCACGCACGATCAGATCGAGCGTGGGGACTTCGAACAGGTGTCGCTTGTGCGCCCAACGAAACTCCGGCCTCAGGAATGGCTCCAGAAGGCCTGCCAGGCTTCCCCTGGCCTCAGGGTGGCTCGCAAGCAATTCGCAGCCAACCAGGTAGCTCTCGAAGAAGCGGAGCGCGCCCGTGTCGGCGTAGGCATGGCCTTCAGCGAACCTAGCGAAGTCTAGAAGCCTCGTGCGCCGGAGCGCCTGCAGTCCGGCCAAGAGTGCGCGCACATCGATGGGTTCCCCGGCGCACGCGAGTGGGCCCAAAATGAACGGAACGAAAGGGGTGGGAGCCGCGGCCGCCATATCTGCCACTTCGACGCGCCGGCCTTCCGCCAACAGGCGGTCAACGAGATCGAGGCCCGCGCCCCACGCCGGCTGCAACGACTTGTTCTTTAGGAGCCATCGTATGGCCGCGGCCCCCCCCTTCTCGACGGCGATGACGTAGCCGTAGGCCTCGAAGTCTGCCTCGCTGATTTCCCAGCCCTGCGCGCGCCCCCATCGAGCTTCATCTGCGCGGTACGCGTCCTGCCGCGCCACCTGCCAAGCGTCGAAGCGACGGCCTCCCTCCCGAACCGCTACGAAGTCGCCAGTGCGGGCGTCAGCGGCCATCATCTGCAGTATGAGGGCACCCCACTTCTTTTGCGCGTCTGGATCGCCGAGGACCAAGCGCCCGGCTGTGTCTCGAGCGAATCTCGCGGCGAGTTCCGGATTGTCGGCCAGCATCGTTCTGACCGACGCATCGCGTCGCGCCGCCTCTGCGCCTTGAAGTACGAACCGCATGGCCCGCGCCGGATCACCGGCCTCTCTGCATGCCTTCGTCGCCACTTGAAGCCTTCGAACATGCGCCTCACTGCGGCGCACCGGATCCGGGAACAGGCTCGCCGGTGGCTCGGGTTGTCCTTCTACGAAGGCCAAGAGCTCGATGCGCTTCTCGGCCGCCAAGAGCGCGGTCGCTACATGGAGCCCTGCGTACGGGTCCTGGTTAGCAGCCGTCATCATCCATTCCGCGGCGCGCACCCGCACTTCTGCCAAAACTGGCGCGCCTGCTTCCCGGATGAAGTGCTCGAAGTCTTCGTCAGCAAACGCGACGAACCCGGCTTCATGCCGCAGGCCCGGCGCCAAGTCCTGGACGATATCGACCAGGCGATCCTGAGGCACGCCGGTGACACGCCCGAGCGCATCAACCGGGACGGGCCGCGGCAGAGCGATTAACGCGGCGCAAAGCGTTCGAACATCGGTGTCCGAGCCGCCGCCCTTCTTGAGGGCGAAGTCGAACTGGGCTTGGAAGATCGCATCGAGATTCTTGCCTGCCGGGCGAAGTGCGTCGATCGCCGATTTGGGGTCATCGGTCGCGGAGCCAAACGCATAGGCTTGGACGCGCGGGATGCCCTGGGAGAGGGAGTGGAAGTCCTCGATCCAGTGGGGTTCTGCCGCGAATACTCGAGCGACGTTGGCCTTGGTCTCCTCGGGCGTGAAGGCCCCAAGGGCCCGATGCAAAAACGTCGAAGGGAGTTTGAGGCTCGAGACCCGGCTTGTCCGCGCCGTAATGACGAACCGCACATTAGCCGGAATTTCCCCGATCGCGGCGAAGTCGTGGACGAAGCTGACTTCGGACGGAATACGACCGCTCGCAGCCGAAACCGAGTTGTCCGCCGCATCCACCACAAGCACCAGGAGCGCGCCAGGTCTCGCCGCAGCGAAGGTCTCAGCGGCGGCTTTGAGGCGCCGGTGAAAGCTGCGCACGGGGTCTGGAAAATGGCCCGCCGGAGTGAGGAGCGGAAGACGCAGCCTCGCCGCCGTCTCGTTTATGAGCTGGAGGAAGGCATCGCTCGGCCGATGTCGGAGCTTCTCCGGATCGAGATAGGAACCTCCACCGTAACAATCGAACAGGATCACTATGGATTCTGCCGGCAGGCCCTTCGCGAGTTGTTGAAGCGCTGTTGTCTTACCCACGCCTCCGCTTCCATGAAGGCAAACCCGCTGGTGTCCGTCGACGAGCTCGTCGGTGACTTTGCGGATAGTCTCGCGCGGGACAGCGCTCTCGATGCGCCGCACATCCGCAGCGCACGGGAATAGTGTTTGCCTATCGATGGCCGCAAATTGCGCAAGGATCCGATCTACCGTGATCATTTCCCGGCTGGACTCGGGGAGCATCCGATCGCGAGCGAACCGTCTCAATCGCTCGGCGACCTCAAAGCTGTCGGCCTCTGTCCATGCGATCACGGCCTGCAGGATCTGGTCTTCCAGCAGGAAACGAGAAGCAGTTCCTCCAACGAGCTCAAGGCGAGCCGCAAAGCTCCCGAACTGTGTGGGCGTCAGACCGCTGGCCTTGACTAGCCTGTGAAGGGGCGGCGCGTTCTTACCGAGGCGCTTGCTGTACTCCGCGGGTACTCCTTTCTTGGCCAATGAGATTGCGCGTTGGAGATCTGTAGATATCGGCTGATTGGTGACCAGCGAGACCGTGAAAGATTGAGGGGCATTCTTCTTCTCAATCACCCACCCACGATAGACATCGGCAAGTCGGCGGATAACGGATCCGGACCCTGTGCTTCCACCACCCTTGGCGGCGGAAACCCTGGCTACCGTCCAGGATCGCTTGGGATCTGCCCCGGAATATTTGAGCTGCTGGGCGTCGAGCCAGGCACCGTTGTCGCCGCGGTAGTAGAGCCCGCAATCGACACCCAGCCAGCGCGATCCTTCCACGCCGGCCTCGTCTGAGACCCGCAGCCCTTCAAGCGTGATCCCCGCTAGGTCTGAGTCGGCTTCGAGCATCCGCAGCGCTTGGCGGACCGCCCATAGCTCGTGAAATGCGTCGCCGGTGTTGGAACCCTTGGCGCCCCCAAATTCAAGCATAGCGCTTCAGTGGTTCCCCGTGGTTCTGCCCGCCTGGGTAGCACGTCGCGAGTAGGTCATCATCGTTGTGTGGTTCGCAAGAGAAGCGGTGGGCCTAATGTGATGAGCGTCCAGGATTTGGCCAAGAGTCCCGGACGGCATCCCGTCGTAGCGAACTGGGGAACGGCGAGCCGCTCGAGTCTCCGTGCCCGAGCAGAACCTTCACGTCGCGTGGCCACGGTCTGCTAACGCGGACCGCATTTCTCGCTAAGCCTAGCCGGAGAAGCCCGCCGAATTCTGACGGGCTTCTCCAGGCGATCGTCGGCCGAGCTGATAGCGATCGGCCTAGTGTGCTCCGAGCGGGTTCGCCGCCATTCCCACCGCCGCCCTTGATCCGCCCCACACGGCGGCGTCTCCGGCGGTCCCGGCGCTTACGGGTCCCGGTCCCCTATTCAGCTGCCTCGGCGACTTGCTCCGTCGGCAGGCTGGTCAGCTCTGTGATGCTCTGAAATTCGGTGAGGTATTCTGGCTTGTGCTGCGCCAGCCAACGCACCACGCGGACACTGCCAAGCAGCTTGACCAGGTAGGACCGCGCCACCGTGAGATGCAGGTTATCGAGGCCGTACGTCTCTTCCACAGCCTTGATCTGGACCTGCAGTGTCGCGAGCTCCCGCTCGAGCCGAGCCACCTGCTCGCGTGTCACCGTGTTGGTCGTCTGCTTTCGCCGCTTGCTCGAAGCCATCTGCACGTCTGGTGTTGCGGCAAGGATCGCCATCACAAACGGTCGGCCAAAATTGCTGTGCCCCACCATCAACTCGGCGGCCTCCTGCTGGCGCATTGGGCCCATCTTTCGCAACACATCGAACACCGCGAACGAGCAGGGAGCGTCCTTGAGAAGCTCCACAACATCCTCGGCAATCCCATCCATCAAGCGTGCGCGCCGCTGGATACCGGTGACGTTGATGCCGAGCGCCTCGGCAAGGCGCGCCTCTGAGACTCCGCGCTCGATGGCGCGAGCGATCATGCGGTGCTCCTGGGGCGCGGAGAGCCGGTTGACACGCTTGTTGTAGGTGAAGGCCTCGTCGTCTCGGGAGACCAGGCAGTCCACGGCGCTGATGCCCAGATCCCGCAGCGCCTCCAGGCGGAGGTGGCCGTCCAGGACATAGTAGACGCCGGGCTGGTCCGAAGCCGGGATCACCACAGGCGGCTCGACCAGGCCCACCGCTTTTATCGAGGTGACGATCTGGCGGTACTTCGCGCTCATCTTTACGTCGGGCCGCAACGGCTTCATCGCCATCAGCGCGTCGATGGGGACGTTCACGCTCCCCCGTTCAAACCCCCAGGTCACTCCGCCGGGCGAGGAGGCGCTCACGGTAGGCCACCACTGAGGCGCGCATCGAGGGCACGGGGCATCGTGTCGAGCTGCTCGGACCGAAGCACGTTGGCGAAGGCTCGGTCCTGGCGGAGCTCCTTGAGCGCCTGGACAATGAATAGCAGCCGGCTCTGGACGAAGTCCGCTTTCTTGGCGATTAGGCGCTGCCGGTCGGCCTCCTTGCGGAAGATCTGCACCAGCTGGTCAGGGGTCGTCCGGGTGCGACTGCCAGTGCGGCCAAAGCGCTGTGCCCCGAGTGCGCCGCGGCGCCGTCGACGCTCCAACAATCGGCGCACCAGCTCGACGTTCTTCCCCTTGATCTTGCCGTCGGCGTAGGCGTCGGCCAGTGCTTGCTGGATGCCAGCGTCGTCACTCCGCGCGATCGTGGCAGCCAGGCTCAACGGGATAAGCCCGCTGTCTACCGCCGCGATCAGGCGTTCCTCGCCCTTCTCTAAGAGGCCGACGATCAGCGAGACCCAGCTCGGCGTGACGCCGATCTTCTGCGCCACCTCGGCATCCGAGTAGCCTCGCTTCCGGAGCGCGCCGACTTCACGCATCAAGTCGACACCGCGGTGGAGTGGCCGGGCGACGTTCTCGACCAGGCTGCGGACGAAGCAGTCTTCCTCGGGGAGATCCACGACGATCGCCGGGATCTGGCTCTCGCCGAGGGCCTGGAAGGCCTCGATCCGTCCTTCTCCACAAATGAGGTCGAAGCGCTCGCTGCCGTCAGGAAGTTTGCGGCGGCTCACCGTGATAGGGCGCTTCAGTCCCACAGCCTCAATGTTGTCGATGATCTCGCGGTGCACCCGGCGGCCGCGGCCTCTTGGATTGAGGACAGCAATCTTGTCGATGGGCACGAGCTCGATGACGATCCCCACGTCGTCCATCAGGCAGCCCTCGCGAAGGGGATCCGGACCGCGAGCTCGAACAGCTCGGAGAGGTCGTCAAACCGGTAGGCATCGATCGATAGACTGTTCTGCTCGGCCACCCGGATCCGCCCGCCCTCAAGGTCCAGGCTGGGGAACAGGAAGTAGTCCAGCGGCCGCACATTGCCGCCGCCCATGCGCACGGCGACCGTTATGTCCGGGAGCAGCAAGTTGTCGAAGGCGAAGCGCCAACGGTAGGCCCCGCCTGAGGTCTCATGACAGCGGGCGATCGCGACCGACACGGTCAGCTCGCCGTTGATCGTCACGAGCCCGGTGTTCTCGTCGCATGATGTCACGCCGCCTGTCCCCGCGATGCCCGCGTGGATCTCGGCCAGGACCTCGGGGTGAAGCTCGCGCAGGCGCTTGTTGATCTGGAGGTACCGGTAGTCGCGGCTGGGCCGGTAGCCGATCAGCTGGTAGGCGCGCAGCAGGCTGCCGAACCGCGAGCGATAGGCGCTGCTCGAAGGCATGTCGGCCCGCTCGTCGATGATCAGGCCCGAGATCGCCCCATGCCGCTCGAGGAGCCGTTGGAGCTGATCAAGCAGCTCCTGATCTGAAAACCGTCGCGATCGCGCCAGGATGATCTGGCGAGCCCTAAGGAAATCGTCGTGCGGGACGATCGGCTCGAACACGCCCTCGGCGCGCACCCATTTCTCCGGCGGGTTGGCTACCCGTTTCTGCTTCAGCTTGAAGGAGACCCGATTGAAGACGTTGTTGCCGATGTACTTCTCGTTGGTCAGGACCTGATGAACCGCGGCCCGCGTCCACGGCCGGTCGAGGTCGGTGACGACGCCTTCGGAATTCAGGAGGAGCGAGATCGCGGCCTCGGTCATGCCGGTGATGATGAAGAGCCGGTAGATCCTCCGGACCAGGTCCGCCTCATCCGGCGGACCAGGAACCAGGATCACGCGATCCGTCTGCAGGCTCTTCTGTTCTCCCCGCCGAAGGACGCCCTTTGACTCGCCCCGCTCGTCGACGAGGACGCGGCGAAGGCCGATCCCGGCCGGGCCGCCCTGCCGATAGCCCAGTTCGATCAGCCTGCACTGGCCAGCGAAGACCTTTGACGAGAGTTCGCGACTGTACTCGCCAGCCATCGCCCGCTTGACGCTCTTGACGATGGTGGCGACGGGCGTCCCGTCGTTTTCGAACTGCTCGGCGCAGTAAATGACCCGGACCCCAGCCCGGCGGCATTGGTATTCGTAGAACGCGCTCTCGTCCGCGTCCTGGAAACGTCCCCACCGCGAGACGTCGTAGACGAGCAGCGCCTCAAAGTCGGCGCGCCGACTATCGATGTCGTCGATCAACTGCTTGAGCGACTCACGTCCCCCAATGTTGAGGCCACTCTTTCCCTCGTCCGCGTATGTGGCGACGATCTCCATCCCGTGCAGCGCCGCATACGAGGCGAGCGCGTCTGCTTGGTTCTCCGTCGAGTATCGCTGGTGGTCGGTCGACATCCGAACGTACTGCGCTGCCCTGATAAGCGGCGCTTTGCTAGAAATGCTCGCCTCAAGGATTTCAACAGCGGTGGCCACCGGCGCGATCCCACACTCTAGAGAGAAGGAGACCTTATGGATGGAGGACCAGTATGTCCTTTACCGAGAACGACCGAAAACTTCAGCCAGAGAGCGGCAGATCTTTTCCGCCTTCCCGAGAAGCTACGCCATTCAACGAATCCATCGCGAGCGCGCTGAAGGCTGACTTCGGCTCGGCGCGGTCGGTCGTCAAGCACGTGGCGCGGCTGACCGGAGCCAACGACCGCACCGTCCGAAACTGGTTCGAAGGGAACAACGGACCGAGCGGCGAGAACCTTGTCAGCCTGATGAGGCACTCGGATGCCGTGATGGATGTCGTGCTCTTGCTATCGAGGCGCGGCCGGTCGGCTCGAGGCGTCGCCTTGCTGACGCTGAGGGACAAGCTTAGCGACGCGGTGGCCGCCATCGACGCGATCGAGGCCGCATCGCGAGACCTGGAAGGCTGAACCTAAGCGACCCAACTCAGAACTTCAGGAACCAATTAGTTGATATGGTGGAGGCTCCAGCACCCACACGCTGCTTGCTTGCACGAAAAGCGGGCCGAACTACCAGCAAACCTACCAACGGAGGACCGCAAGGCGTCCTGAGTTGAAGTTGGTGTCGCTCCTGCCAGCGGCCCCTCTTCACCCCTTTCCTTCCGGTCACTATCATCAGGCGACGGCTGCGCGACTCGAGGAAAGAGCCACTAGTCTCCATCCAGCGCCTCAATAGTGCGACCGCGGGTGTCGATACGCGCGGCGCGCCACCAGTGGCCGAAGAAGGGCGTCGGCACCTGCTGCTCGTTACGCCGCTCCGGCCCGTGACCCCGGAAGATCACCGTGACCATCGCCCCGCTGGTCTCAAGCTCCCCGTCGGTTGAATAGCGATGGACGGTGACGTCGTAGATGCCGACGCCGTCGATGTGGACGACCTCTGGTCCCCAGCCCGTCGTCACGTCGCCTTCATAGCGCAGGCCGGGCGCCTCGCCGCGCCGGAAACTTACCCCTTCATCTTCAGCACCGACGGGGGTCACGTAGAGATCGAGGTCTGACGGTTTGTCGCCCCAAGTCAGGCGCACCTCGACGCGGCCTGGCGACATCGCGGATGCCGCGCCGTCCAAAGCCGATCCTAGGCTCGCCGCTAAGCCCCGGCGGAACTGAATGACACTCTCAGGGAAGCCCGGGTGCAGGCTCCCAAAGGCCGCGCACCGCGCAAGGTACACCGGGTCAAGGCGCTGCAGGACGTTGGCGCTCACCGGCCCGTGGTTGGCCAGATACACCGCCGCGTTCGGACAGGCGAAGGCGTAATCTGTTAGCGCGTCCAGGAATTCTTGGGTGGAGGACCGCAGGTGCTGTTTGGCTTCTACCACCAGAAGATCGGACCCAGGGTCAGAGATCGGCGGCCGGCGGACCCGATAATCTGGCTGGATGCCCTCCGTGCGATGTGCGCTGGGCAGGTCGTCGTGTTCCGTCCTCAGCTCTGTCCACCAAAACAGCGACAGACCCATTCGGTCGGATAGTGTCGCGAGGTGGACGCCTCGGAAGGCGAATTCCAGCCGCCCATCCTGAAGGTGGAATTGAAATCTCCAGCCCGCGTCAGACAAAGCGGTGAAGATCTGCGCGCCCAGCCAAACGGCGTAGACCTCGTGCCGGTGTTGCCACACCGGCAGGTCCAGAATGTCGTCCAGCACCTTCCGCAGCTCCCGCGCCGGCGCCGCGCTCTCCGGCAGGATGCGGTCGATCTCCGCCATCATGGCGACGAGTGCCACCTCGTCGCCGCGTCGAACGTCCCCGCGACGCGCCATCAGCCAATGCGCCAGCGAGCGATGCCAGAAATCGCTCTCGATGATCCAAAGCTCACGGATGGTGAAGCCTGTGACGTCACGCTGTTCGCCCGCTTCGGAGGCACCCGCGGCGCGGAGGAGCTCGTGGTCGATTCCGTGGCGGCGGAACGCGGCGATGAAGGTGTTGGCCAGCGCCACCGCGCGGCCTAGGCGGCGATCGACGTCCTCGCGGCCGGTCGCCCAGTCCTCCGGCCAGGACTCGAACCGGCCTCCAGCGTCATAGGTATTCAGCCAGGCGGTGAGCCCTGCCGTGACGCCGTCCGGATCGACGCCCCAGGTCCGCCGATCGGCGTCGCCCGCCTGCGGGATGGCCCATAGGTCGTCATGGGAGACCAGAACAAGCGTCGGCGACATCACCTGCTCGAACCGCTCCATTTGTCCGCGGAATTCCGTCAGCAACAGGTCGAGGGGTTCATTGTCGGGATCGAAGTTGAAGCGCAGTGGGAGGCTGTCGCCGCTGGCGTGCGCTCCGGCCGCGGCGAGCATGGAGAGGATGTCGACCTTCATCTCCGCGAACGGTTTTAGGGTCGCGAGAAAGGCCCGGATCAAATCCTCAGCCGTCAGGTCGCTGGCCTCAAGCAGGGACTCTAGGTCGCCCATCTCGCCGGGAAACAGCCGCTCCCGCAACTCCGTGACAAGGTCCTGGTCATAGGCCGCTCGGCGGCCTGGACCGGCCCCGGTCAGACCGGCCCGCTCAACCAGTTGCGGCCAGAGGTCTGCCGCACGATCGAACACCTCGGACGTCGCCACTCGACCGCCCCCCAAGAAGCAATGTCTCCACTAGTAAGGCGCCCTCCGGCGACTGCATATGCGGTCGCAGGCCGCCCTCCGCGGACCTTCCGCACGTCAGCATGGAGTCAGCAGCGCCAGCGTGGTGGGCGTCCCGGGACCCATACATCCGTGTCCGGGGGGCGTGTGCGCCCGCAAAGTACCAACGGAGCTACCAACCAAGCTCTAAAATGCGCCTGGCGAAAGTGGGCGAGAACGCTGGGTGTGGTTTGCATTGCTTCAACCTCAGGATTTGTCTCGCAGACCCATCGTAGCGTAGCGTAGCCACAAGAACCGTTGGTCACCCTGCGGGGCCACAACCAGAGGAACCGCGAGCCCTGCCTGCCCCCGCAGTGACCTTCGATGATGTTTTGCGTCTGGCCACCTTGGTGGTTCCAGCGCCCATCCGCACGCAGGGCGGACGTCTGGACTTGTGTCTCCTTCAACTGGCGAGAAGCTCCGGAGCGCAGATTGATGGCGATCTCCAGCGACCAGCAGCCTGCGCAGCGATGGCTCAACTACTCGTTGGAGGCGCCGGCCATAACACCGCCGTCCTGACCGATCTGGTCCCAGGTCCGAGCCCCGCCATCGTGGTGACTCCGGAGTATGCGTTCGGCCACGGAGATTGGGCGGAGCTGGATGCTTTGGTCCGACAACAACAGCGGCCTCTCGTCCTCATCGCAGGCTTCGGAGCGACCGTCGCAGCGACGGTAGAAGCCTGGGCCCAGGAGGAAGGCGCGACGACCCGGCGACTAACATGGAATGCGCAAACGGCGCAGCTCTCCGCCGTCCGTCCAGTCAACGGCGCGTGGTGTTGGATCCATGGCTTTGGTTTGGACACGACGTGCGTCGTCTTTCTGAAGAACCACATGGAGCAGGGCACGGAGCTTGTTGCTCTTGAGTGGATTCAATCGGGCTCCCACCTCCTGCGTGTCTCGTTCGAAGACCTCGACCTCTTCCCGCTAATCTGCGCCGACATGGTGCAGACATTCGCGGAAGGTGATGCCACAGCGGTCCATCGTGTGCGCGCTGCCCTGCAGGGTGAGGTTGGTGGCAAACCGGCCCTCATCACCGGCTCCCTCCTTCAAGGCGTTCCGAGCAATCCGAACTGGGCCGTCGCCGTAGATAACTGGTTGAACCAGGCGACGCTGGGTCGAGCCGCGCTCGTTGCGCTATCGAACATCTCTGTCGATCAACCTGTTTTCGACGAGGAACAGGACTCCTGGCGGTCACTCACGGGCGTCTTCGGTCGAATGACGGTGATGCCGCACAACCAAACCAGCGTGAGGGTGGCCCGCGGGGTCGGAACACCGAGCGTTCGCGGCTCGGTGCTTCGAACGACCGCGCCTTACGCCGCGGGCGGTCAGCTGTCTTGGGGGCCCCACCCTGTGACCGGCGACCGCTTCTATTGGCAAGCTGGGATGGGCGCACCGATTGACGGTGGGGGCTTCGCGGTGCCGGTGGACCGTCCCCCGACCATTGAATGTACCGAACTGGCGCGTTTCACGCGTCGTGTACCGGCGGAGCAGGCCTGGTGTCCCAGGGTCGGCACGGGACTGAACTTGATCCGCACGCACGTCGAATCGGGCGCGCCGCCAGAGGGCGAGGAGCTCCTGACGAGCTTGTTGCGCGGCGTTTCCAATGACGGCCGCTGTGCTGCCGACCAAGTCGCAAGAGAGCCGCACGGCTCTGCCTTGCGGCAAGGATTGCACAGCCTGGCGACGTTGGTGTCCGAGGATGCCCACTTCGGATGGCGGACAGATCAGGGCAAGACCGGACAACTCACGCTCGGCCAGGCTGTCGCGAACGTGCTTGTCTGGCGTGACCCGAGCCTTTCAGGTCTGCAGATGAAACATGCGCTGGGGGCTTGGGCGCAGGAGCCTGAAGAGCATCCCCCTCTCTTGGTGCTCGCCGCAGGGCCACATGGCCAGTTGCCCGAGGGAACCCTGGTCGGTCACCCGCGAGACAATATCGAGGCTGCGCCCGACTCGGCCGCTGCCTTGAGTGCGGATGGAGGTTTGGCCGATGATCCCACAGACATCACCCAGCGGCGTGCTCTACGGTCAGTGGCTTGCGTCAGTCTCGAGCGCGTTACCGACCTATATGTGAACTACGAAGCGGACGAGGACGCTGCGAGAATGGCGGCCCTGGTCGACTACCTAACCCTGGCGGCGCAAGCAGCATGACTGACGGCTCATGGAAAGACGCCGGCGTGGCAGTACTCGACCCGCTCTGCCGTGCGGTCGGACTCTCTCCTGCCGCACACGTACTCGGAGCCCCCGCCGGCGCTTCGCTTTGGGCGGCCGACTACGCTGCGGTCCTATTCTGGCCCGGAGACGAGAAGGTGCTTCGGGAAGCGACGGACGCAGGCGAAGCTTGGCTTGCCGAATACCTGTCTGAGGAAGAACACCGACGTGGCGCGCGGGTGGTTGACGGATACCTGCTGGTCGCGCTGCCGACCGCTGCAACTGAGGACTGCGCCTCTCTCGTTCGAGCGATCGAGCTCTCCACGCAGGTTTGCAGGAAGCACGTCATTTGGCCTGATGAGGCCGGCGACTGGCGCCGCTTCGACCAAGTCACCGTTCTGGGCCTTCCGGCGGGGGTTACGTCTGCTTCGGGCGAGCCGGCCTGGCCGTCGCTGACCGGTCAGGCTGCCGCATTGTGGTCCAGCATCCAAAGGCTCGGCCCGGTGCGCGCAGCCGTGACAGAAGAGGGGCGCCCTTGAGCGGCCCGCTCACCATAGACAGCGTCAAAATCTCCGCATTTCGCGGGGTCACGACACCGTTGGAGCTCGACCTAACGGCACCCATCACGATGGTCTACGCACCCAATGGCACGGGGAAGACCACCTTTTGCGAGGCGATTGAATGGCTGCTGACAGGCCAGGTTGAAAGACTGCGGGAAGGGACGTGGAACAACGACGTCTTGCGATCTGCGTTCTTGGACGACGTCCCACCCGAGGTGGAGGCGGCGATACTCACAGGCGGCCAGCAGCGGCGCCTGTGGCGGACGCCTGACGGAGCATGGTTGGACAACCGCTCTGGTAGCGCGAAGAGGCCCGGGGACATTCTGCAGCTACTCGCGCCAGCCGCCGCGGCGCCAAACCGGCATCAGAACAACGCGATCAACCTGCGGCAGCACTACCTGCGCGGGACGAGGTTCCTCACAAGCGAGGCCCTCGCGGCATTGGTGGACAACAGTCCTGAAAGCCTAACGCGACGCCAGGACGTGTTCGCGGATTTGCTGGGCATTCGACACTTGCGGGATGCCGAGCAGGGGTGCGCCCGGTTCATCGCCGAGCTCGGACCGAAGATTCGGGAATTGGAGGCGGCTTGCCGGCGTCTGGAGAACGAAGCCGTGCAGTTGCGTGCCGAACTGTCGAGCGGGCAAGCCAACGAGGCGTCAGCGTCCGACAACTTGACGGCAGCTGAGCGACTCCTGGGCACCCGCCCCCCAGGCCCCGATGTGGCGGCGCGCCTTCAGGCTGCGGCAGCAGCCGCGGCACGAGCCCGACACGAATCGGAGCGGCGCCGTGATGCGCTAGATCGCCTTGCGACCGTTTGGTCGCGTATGCCCGAGTTGGCGGCTCAGGTTGCCGTCCTGCGGAAGGCGGAGACCGACGCGGTCACCGCACTCCAGCAAGCGCAGACATCACGTCAACAGGCGGACTCGGTCGTGAGCGAGCGCATGTCCATCGAGCAAACCGCGGCGGACGCCGTCGGAAGACTAGGTGCTGCGGAGGATGGCCTTAGAAGCCGGTTAACGGCAGTACTGGGCGCCGTTGCACTAGCTGACCCGTTCCTGCCTTCAGGCGATCTCACTCTAGGAGCGCTGCTGACCGCCGCCCCCGAGGCCCGATGGGACGACGCTGCTCGGGAGGCCCTGCGAGACCGCGTTCGCGCTGCTGTCGCGGCGGAGCCCAGGATCGATCAGATACTGGCGGATCAGGCCGAACTCGCCGGGCGACGGTCTCAGCTCCAGGTGTCGCTCCCCACCCCTGAAGGCATTCAACAGCTGAGGAACGCGGCGGACGAGAGTGAGAAGGCCGCGGCCGCCGCCGAACGCGACGCGGAGGCGCTTGCGGGACCGGTTGCGACGCTGCAATCGGCCGGCCGTAGCGTCGTGGGCCACCAACATGATGACGATTCCGACTGTCCCCTCTGCGGCCACGACTGGCGTGAACGATCACTGTTGATCGAGGCCGTCGAAAAAACGCTGAACGCGGCGCCGGCGCTCGTGAGCACCGCAAGAAACGTGGCCACGCGCGCCGCGCAGCAAGCTGCTCTCGCGCGAAAGGCCCATGACGACGCCGTGCAACTGCGCCAGCAAGCCGACAACCTGGACCAGGAGGCCCAGGCGCTCGAGACGAAGCTCAATCGGGATCGGCTTTTGTTTGAGGCGGTGGACGCACCGCTGTCCGGTGAGGAGCGTCGCCGTGTTCTCGAGTGGGCGGAACGGCGCCTAGACCTGGCGCAAGCGCTTGCCGACCTTAGCAACGAGCAGGCGGCGACGCTCGGCGTCGTCACAGATGACGGCGCTCGCTTCCTGACATCGGCCCTGGCAATCAACCAGTTGCAGGGTGCCTTGGACAATGCGCTTACCAAACGCAGACTGGCGTTGGATGAAGTCGCGGCAAACGCCCGGCGCGAAGCAGACGCTAGCCGCGCCCAGCTGACCGCTCACGTTGCCGTCGAGCGAAGCAGCCAGGATGCTCTTGCGGCGGTTCGACGTGACTTGGCGACGGCGGAAAGTGAACAGGCCGGCATCCTGGGCTTGTGGTCGGCCGCCGCAGGCGAAGAGGACTGGTCCACCGAGGGGCTTGAACGCCTGCGCGATGAGCTCGCCGAGCGCCTAGTGATGCTCGATCAGGTGGACGGAACGCTGGCGGCAGCCCGCGCGGGCTGGGAGAGCGAGACAAAACACGCGCGCATAGTTCGGATCGAAGGCGAACTTGAGCCCCTTAGGGTCAAGGTTGACCGCCTCAAGGGTACGACCAGCACAGCGGATGCGATGCGAGCCGAATTCCGTGAAAGCTATATCGCCACAAGCCAAGAGCAGGTTGGCGGCCTAAGTCGAGTGGTGAACGCGCTATTTCTCAGGATGCATGCCAACCGGATCGTGGACCGGATCGGACTAGGTGAAGCTGAGACTTTCCTCCATTGGCTCGCTGACGCTGGGGCGGCGTACCTCGATCCGGGGCGCGATTTCAGCCAAGGGCAAAGGCAGGACTTGGCGCTAGCCCTGTTCCTTGCACGCGCCAGGGGCCTTGGGGGCACATTCTTCCTCGACGAACCCGTAGCGCATCTCGACGATCTAAATCGCATCGGGTTGATGGACGTGTTTCGTGCTGTCGCATTGGAAGGGCGAGGCACCGTACGTCTCGTGATCACTACCGCGAGCCGAAGCCTCGCTCGTCACATGATCAAAAAGTCCGGAGCGGTCACCTCGCTCAATGACGGATGCCGGGTGAGGCGCGCCATTGACCTGCCCGGGAATGGTCGACTTGGAGTGACCAAGGCTCAAGTTTATCCGCGTGCCGCGTAGTCGGGCGGGCGACTGCGCAATTTCGAAGGTTAGATCGCTGGTTTCTCTGCACGGACCCACGGCCAGTCGGCGGGAGCGCGTGACTGGCAGTCTGCTACCAACAATCGTACCAGCAGACCGTGGTGAGGCGCTTCCAGCAAAACCTAGATGATCAGCAAGGCCCGTTCTCTCGCTGGCCGAGCTGTGTGCTTCTGGTCTCAAAAAAATAGATCCTTCAAAAACCCGCGCCGATTTTTTCTATCCTAGGCACCGGTGTCCGTGCCGGTCGCGCTGGACTTTTGCCCCGCCCCCGCAGGGCGCGAACGCCGTTCGCGCCTGTCACCTCTGGTCCACCGGCTCAGCGGGCCGGTCTGCCGGGGCCGGAGAAGTGGAGGCCGAGGACGCGACCTCAACCCGCAGTTCAAGGGCCGCCAAGCCCTTGCAAGTTACCCGCTCGACCAGCTGATCGGCCGCCCAGCTAGTGCGGACGAGGATAGTTCGATCGGCCCCACGCCAGGCTGCGCCGGCCAAACACACGGCGGCTTGAGGCGCGACGGCAAGCACCGCCGCCTCGACCGCGGGCGGACCGGTAAACGGCCGCACAGCGACCGCTCGATCCGATGCCGTTGCCGGCGGCAGTTCATCGCTACCAGCCAACCAACCGCGCCACATGCCTTTGCCGAGCCAGGCGTGCAGCTGTGGCGGGTGCTTGCGGCTCAAGTACTCGGCCGACACCCCCATCCGCTCGAGACCGGCCGTGATGGCAACCAAGTCCTCTCCAGCATTCCCCAGGTCGTCGTGATGTCTGCGCGCTAGGGCGAGGTCGGCGAACTTGAGCATGCCCTTGGGACAAACCTCAACCAGCCGTTCGAAACCCGACGCTCGCGCGCATTTAGCGGGAGAGTTAGCGGAGTCCTTACGGTGTAGGGGTGATGTACGTATGCCTTTTACGGGATCAGGATATGCCTTTTCTGGCCTAAAAGGCGGCTCCTGGTATGCCTTTTCCGGATCGCTAAAAGGGGGATCAGGGTCCCCCTTTTCAGTGCGAAACACCGGCCAGTAATGGTTGGACCTGCCCCGGCCTTGACCCCGTTTAATTCGGATATAGCTGGCCGCCTCAAGCTCCTTCGCGGCCAGTTGCACAGTAGTCTTGGTCTTCCAACCCGCGCGCTTCGACAGGGTGTCTTCGCCGTCGTCTGAGCTCCATTGCGCACGCCACGCAAAGCCGCCCCTGCGCAGGTCGAAATCATGCAGCAGCAGCGACGCCAACAGCTTCGCCCGGCCGGGCAACGTAGGATCGGAGCAAATTTGCAAATGCCAATCGAGCCGCTGGCTCGTCCAACGTGTCACATCGACGACGTCGCTCTTGGCCGCAACGCTCATGCGTCACCGCCCGGCAGCCGCCACCGGTCGTCGACGTGGGAAACGAGACCGGCGTCGACCAGGTCGCCGAACGCGACCCCGATCTCAGCTGCCGTGGCACCGCACCAGGCGGCAGTGTGTTCAAGCTGCCAGCTGATCCACCCCTGCTCGTCGCTCGCGTCGGCAAGGCGGATCAACAGGAGCTTCGCCAGCGGCGAGATCCCGCGTTGGTCTCCCGCCCAGGAGTTTCGGGCGATGCTCATCGCTACCCCGCCACGCGCCAGGTAGCCGCAGCCGGTTTGCCGGCTGCCCGTAAGCCATTGAGTTGTTTGGAGCGGACACCGTCCCAGTTTGCAGTTAGTTTGTTGAATTCAAACCGCCCATACTGGCCTGCAAATCCGCGCACCCGGGTTCGATTCCCGGTCGGGCCTCCAACCTCCTGATCAGCTCTGCAGAACGGCCGCCGCGCGGCGGTACTTCTCTATGCGCCAGTGGTCCTCCGTGGAGGGCTGGGAGAGGCGGCTGAGGGCGCTGTTGTCTGCGGTGTCGGCCATCTTGACCCGCCTGGCGGTGCCCGGGGGCTGTACCCCTT
>NZ_CADEGK010000085.1 GCF_902826855.1 uncultured Phenylobacterium sp.
AAATATAATGGTCAGGACAGCGAAATCAGCGCCTTACTTGGGAAATGTGGGCTAAGAGGAAATCCAATTCCGGGCGGGCGCGCGCCAGTGACCTATCCGTTCCTTTGCGGTCTGCGGAAGCGAGCGGCCGCGGCACACTGCCGCTCGCTCATTTTGTATCCGATCCGCGCATAGGCGGCGGTCAAGCTGCCGAACCGGCGCACGTAGGTGTTGGGAGATCGCGTAATCGGTGAGGCCTCGATGAGGCTCATCGTGAGTTTGCCGTGCTCGTCGAGGAGACGGCGCAGGTCCTCAAGAAGTTCGTCGTCCGTGGCCGTTCGGTGGCGGGGCCTATCAGTCATGAGCGAATGAAAGCAGCACCTGCGTTGCGCGGCTATCGCCTTCCGGCGGACGGGGCGGCCGACGCCCTATCTGTTGACCTGCGAATGCCCGGCTTCGGCAATGCGCCGGGCAAGCCCGATGAAGGCCTTGAAGGCAGCGGAGGGGTTTTTCCGGCCGGGGTAGTAGAGGCAGAGGGGCGGCCGCTGGAGCGCGAAGCTTTCCAGCACCGGGATGAGACGGCCCTCCGCGATCTCGCTGCGGACGTCGGGCTCCATGAAGAAGCCGAGTCCCAGGCCTTCCAGCACGGTGGTCTTGGAGAGCCCGGCCTCGTCGAGCGTGATGGGGCCCGTCACGTCGACATAGATGGGCTCCCCGCGAAGCTCGAACGGCCAGCGGAAGAGCGCGCCGTTCGGTAGCCGGATCCGGATGCAGGCGTGGTCGAGGAGGTCGCTCGGGACCTGCGGCGCAGGATGGGCGTCAAAATAGCTCGGAGCGCCCACGACCACGTAGCGGAGCGCCGGGCCCATCGGCACGGCGATCATGTCGCTGGGCACCAGGTCTGCGACGCGGACCCCAAGGTCGAAGCCTTCGGCCACCACGTCGACCAATCTGCCTTCGGTCACGAGATCCACATGCACATCGGGGTAGCGCCGCAAGTACTCCAGGATCAGCGGCGACAAGACCTCGCGGGCGGCGGTGGCGAACGCATTGATGCGCAGCACGCCCGATGGCGTTGCCTGCTGTCCGCGAACGAGGTCCATGGCCCCGTGGATGTCCTGCAGCGCGGGGCCGACCTGATCGACGAAGGTGCGTCCGGCGTCGGTGAGCGAGACGCTGCGGGTCGTGCGGTTGAAGAGGCGCACGCCGACGGAGGCCTCCAGCTTGGCGACGGCGTTGCTGAGCGCCGTTGTTGAGACGCCGAGGTCGAGCGCCGCACGCCGGAAGGAGGCCCTTCGGGCGACGGCGAGCACCGCGTCGAGATCGCCCAGGCCCGCCCGGTACATTGTCCCTAAATTCGCAACCGTTGATCCCGAGTTGTCCGCCTTATCGCGACGATTGTCCACGGCTAGGTAAGGGGACGGAGCAACAAGGAGACCAGACATGGACCTGCATCCCGCGATCCAGACGTATTTCGACGCCGACCGGCGTCGCGACCAAGACGCCGTCACCGAGGTCTTCGGGCCGGACGCGACCGTGGCCGACGAGGGGCGCACCCACGAAGGCCGCGAGGCCATCGGCGCATGGTGGTCCGAGACGAAGGCGCAGTATGAGGCGCTCCTTGAGCCGCTGGAGGCGACGCGGACGGACGGCGCAACCGTCGTGCGAACACGAGTGACCGGGAATTTCCCCGGCAGCCCCGTGACCTTGACCTTCGCGTTCCGGTTGGCAGGCGAGCATATCAAGGCGCTGGAGATCGGGGCATGAGCGGCTTCCTGTCTCTCGAGGGCGCCCGGGCGCTGGTTACCTCGGGCACCCGGGGCGCTGGAGCAGCAACGGTGGCCCTGTTCCGTGAGTTGGGCGCCCGCGTCCTGACCGTCGCGCGGTCGCCGGCGGAGGGTGCTCCCGACCCGATGTTCGTCGAAGCCGATTTGAGTACGCCTGAGGGCTGCGACGCCGTCGCACGGGCTGCCCGCGAGCGGCTGGGCGGCGTCGACATACTCGTCCACATGCTGGGGGGCTCATCGGCGCCCCCCGGGGGGATCGCAGCGCTGGGCGACGACATCTGGGCCAGGGAGATCGATCTCAACCTCATGCCCGCCGTCCGCCTGGATCGGGCGCTCGTCCCCGCGATGGCGGCGCAGGGCAGGGGCGTCGTTATCCACGTAACCTCGATCCAGCATCGCATGCCGTTGCCAGAGGCGACGACGGCATACGCCGCGGCAAAGGCGGCGCTCTCGACCTACAGCAAGAGCCTGTCCAAGGAGGTTGCGCCAAAAGGCGTGAGGGTGGTGCGCGTCGCCCCGGGCTGGATCGAGACCGAGGCGGCGGTGGCGTTGAGCGACCGCCTGGCTCGCGACGCCGGGGTCGACCGCGAGGGCGGCAGGCAGATCATCATGCAGTCGCTGGGCGGCATTCCGCTGGGCCGGCCAGCCAAGCCAGAGGAGGTGGCGAACCTGGTGGCCTTTCTGGCCTCCGAGCGCGCGGCGTCAATCACCGGCGCGGAGTACCTCATCGACGGCGGGACAGTCCCAACCGCCTGAGAGGGAGCCGGCAGGGCGCGAGTGCGTCGGAGGCGAGGCCTGAGCGACCGTGGTGTCGCCGGCGCGTCCGTCCTGTCGGCCAGCCCGGTGGGGCCGACGCCCGCCTACGAAACCAGCGTGTTCTCCGCCCGCATGGCGGCGTGGCAGCGGCGGAGCGCGGCGGTGGCTTCTTCCAGCTGGGCCTCGAAGTCGGCCAGCAGGCGGTCGTAGTGGCCGTCCATCAGCCGGGTCACGACATCGGTCTCGTCGTCGGTCTTTGGCTTGTTCGCGGCCATCGTAGTCCCACCCGGTCTTCTTGGGTGCGATCCTGGGGCCGGTAGGGTTTAGGCCCGATTTACGCCGCGAAAGATTGTGCGTTTTCAGGGCTTGGGCGCTGACGCGGCCGCTAGCGGGCGGGTGCGCTCCGACCCCGCGATCAGCGCCTTTGCCTGGGCGACCGCCGCGAGGGTGTCGGTCTTGCCCTCGGCGATGTCGTCGGCCAGGCCCATCAGCCTGGGTCCGGTGACGGAGCCGTTCTGGGCCTCCTCCGTCACCGCCACGCCGCCTTCCTTAGCTATCGCCGCGTCCCAGGCCTGCCGGACCTGCGCCCAGTACGCCTTGGTCTTGGCCCAATAGTCGTCGGCGGCCGCCACCGGATAGCCGCTGAACCGGTCGTAGGTGTTGACCACGACCTCGTGGACGTAGGTCACCGGCTTGCCGTCCCGCACCCCGACCTTGGCGTTGTCCTGCTCGTGCACCCAGCCCTTCGGCGTCAGCGCGTGGCGGTTCACACCCACGTACCAGGTGTAGACCGGGTGGCGGATCGCATCGCGTCGGGCCAGCGGCCGCAACGTCTCGTCGCTCTGCCAGCGCGCCACGCCGTGGTCGTGGGCCCAGCGGCCGACGCCGCCGTATCGCGGGCTGTCGTCGGTCTGCCAGACGGTCTGTGACCAGGCGCCCTTACGCGCCGCGGCGGGAACGTCCTTCAGCGTCCAGCGGCCGGAGCTCTCGTAGACCACGACCGTGGCCGGCTCCCATCGCCAGTCCTGGCGCCAGTGCTTGACCACCGACGGCGCCTTGTCGTCGCCGACCACCAGCATGTGCTGCAGGCTGATGAAGTCGCCGCGGTCCTCGATCACCCGCACGACTTCGTGTCCGCCGCTGGTCTTGGGCGCCAGCGGCTTGTAGTCGGCCACGAACGGCACGGTCTCGCGCATGTCGAACCGCACCTTGTAGTCCCCGGCCATGGCCAGGATCGCTTGGCGGTCGGTCTCCGGCGGCGGGTCGGCGGCCAGGGCGGGAAGCGCGAAGGCCAGGACGGCAAGGGCGGCGAGGCAGGTTCGGCGGGTGCGCATGGCGGTTGGCTTAGACCGGCGCGGAGGCCAGTTTGCGGCGTTCGGTCGAGGCGCGGAGTTCGGCCCAGATGGCGGCCTCCTTGCCCGTGTCGCCGGCGGCTTCGGCGGCGGCGTGGGCCTCGATCAGGGCGGCGCGCAGACGGTTGTTCTCGGCCTGCAGGGCGGTGAGATGCAGGTCGGGGTCGTCGCCGGCCTGGCCCAGGATCGCGCGGATCGCGCGGTTCTCCTCGACCAGGATGTGGGCCTGGCGATCCCAGATCTCGGCGGTGACGCTGAGCAGCATCGCCGAGATACCGAGCTCGCTGGCGCGCTCGGCCTCGGGCACGCCCGGCCGGCCGTTGCGGATCAGCAGGTCCGAGAGCTCCAGCAGGACGGCGGGGATTTGCGGGGTCATAGGCGGCCCATCACCTGAAGCATCGCCCGGTCCTGGGCGTTGGTCAGCCACCAGGCCGGATAGACCATGATCGGCGCCCGGTTCGCCCCGGTGTTGAAAGCGGCGGCGGAGCCCACCCAGATGCCCTGGCCCTTCACGCAGTTGAACAGCGTCCACCAGTGCAGGGCGTCTCGGTCGGCGGTAAGGCCGGAGGCGCGCTCCCAGGTGGCGATCGCCTCGTCCGGCGTTGTCAGGCCGCCGGCCAGGCCCGGGCGGCCGAAGCTCCAGACCGGCTGGAGGCTCCAGCCCAGGTCCTCCAGCGGATCGCCGAGATGGGCCATTTCCCAGTCCAGGACGCCGTGGATCTGGCCTTCGGCGTCGTAGAGGAAGTTGCCGGTCCGGAAGTCCCCGTGGACGACGCTCAGCTTCTGGGCCGGGGGTGGCGGGTTGGCCCGCAGCCAGCGGATGGCCGCCCGGGTGATGGGCAGCGGCTCCGTGGCGTCCTTGTCGATCAGCGCTTCCCAGTGGTCGAGCTCACGCCGCCAGCAGGCGTCGAGCGCCGGGACCGGCATCACCCGGTTGAGCTTCAGCGCCCGGGGGTCGGCCTTGGCGATCTCGCCCAGGATCGTCCACTTGCGCTCGGCGATGGAGGGGAGAACGCTGTCGAAAGCGCCCGAAAACAGCACCTGCGGCGAGGCCTGGTGGCCGGCGATCTCCTCGGCGATGAAGAACGGATGGTCGAGATGGCGGCTGGTCTCCTCCAGCCACAGCACCTCCGGCACCGGCACCGCGGAGTTGCGGAAGGCGCGGTAGGCTTCGAACTCCACACGCCGCTCGGTGTCGATCAGGCTGGCCGGGGGGTCGCGCCTGAGGATCATCTTCCGCTGGTGAGCGCCGCCGCCCTCGGTCCAGTGCAGCTCGAAGCGGTAGGTCTCGCGGCTGGCCCCGCCCGCGATGCGTTCCAGACCTGAGACCGCGACATCGGCCTCGGGCATCTTGCCCGCGATGTAGCTGGTCAGCCGCGGTTCCAGGGGGTGTGGCGGCACCTAGGCGAACTCGAAACGGATCGGCAGCCGCTTCGGCCCGTTGACGAAAACCGCCTCGCTCATGGCCGGCGTCCCGGCCAGTTCTACGGACTTCAGTCGCGGGAGCATCTCCTCCCACAGAATCCGCATCTCCATCTTCGCCAGGTGCTGGCCCAGGCACAGGTGCGCGCCGTAGCCGAAGGCCAGGTGCTTGTTCGGCTTGCGGTCGACGCGGAACTCGTCGGGGGCCTCGAACACCTCTTCGTCGCGGTTGCCCGAGGCGTAGCAGAGCATGATCCAGTCGTTTTGCTTCACCTGCCGCCCGGCCACCTCGGTGTCGGCGGTGGCGGTCCGCATGAAGGTCTTCACCGGCGTGGTCCAGCGGATGGATTCGTCCACCAGGCCGCCGATCAGCGACGGGTCGGCCTTCACCTTGGCCAGCTCCTGCGGCCGCTCGGCCAGGGCCCACATCGCCCCCCCGACCGAGGACGAGGTGGTGTCATGCCCGGCGGCGGCGACGATGATGTAGTAGCTCATCGCCTCCAGGTCGGAGATCGGCTGGCCGTCGACCTGGCTGTTGGCGATCACGGTGGCGAGATCGTCCGTCGGGTTTCTACGCCGCTCCTCGCTGAGCGCGCGGAAGTAGTTCGAGAAGTCGATGATGACCCCGAAGTCCATCTGCGGGTTTTCCGGCGCGCCCAGGGTCGGCGCCCCGCCCTCCTTGCGCCCCAGCTCGGGGTCGGCCGCCCCGAACAGCTCCTGGGTGAGCTGCAGCATCCTGGACTCGTCGCTCTCAGGCACGCCGAGGATCGTCATGATCACGTGCAGCGGATAGTGGAGGGCGACCTGCTGGACGAAGTCGCACTCCCCGCCCAGGGACGCCATCCGGTCGACGGCGGCCCGCGCGATCACCCGGATCCGGTCCTCCAGCCCGCGCAGGTTCTGCGGCATGAACCACCCCTGGGTCAGGGCGCGGTACTTCGGATGGTCCGGGGCGTCCATGTGGATGAGCGTTCGCAGCAGGTGCGGGCTGCCGCCCATCATCTCGCGGACGCGCTTGTCCACCACCTGGCTGGTCAGGGTCGGCGAACGGTCGCCGGAGTGGAACAGGTCGTTCTGGCGGCTGATCTCCAGGATGTCGGCGTGCTTGGTCGCCACCCAGAACGGATCCATCCCATCGACCTTGGCCATGCCGAACGGTTCGTTGGCGCGCAGCCAGCGGTAGGTCTCGAAGACCCTGCCGTCGGCATAGGCCGGGGGTTGGCAAAGCGTGTCCGCGAGGTCCTGCGGGATCCGGTGGTCCGCCGCCGTCATCAAACCCATGGCCCTCTTAGCCCGCCGCCTGACGCGTGGTCACGCAAGACGGGCCCTCCTGTTTGTCCGTATCGTGCCCGGAAGTAGTTACCGGCAACGCGTGGCCCCGCAAGGGCTGACCGCGCGCCAGCCCAAATGAGCCGCCAGCGAGGACCTGCGATGCTGACCAAGGGCGACGACTTTCCGATCCACCAGACACCGGAACCGATCGCCTTCGCGGGCTCGGACCGGAATTTCTACGACCGCTATTTCTTCAATGCCTACGCGCCGGACGGCTCGGCGTTCGTGGCCGTGGCCTACGGCGTCTACCCGGCGCTGAATGTCGCGGATGCGCACGTCGCAGTGGTCAAGGACGGCAAGGAGGCTTGCCTACACGCCTCGCGCATCCTGGGCTTCGAGCGGATGGACACGACGGTGGGGCCGATCGCGCTGGAGATCCTGGAACCGCTGCAGCGGTTGAAGGTCACCATCGCCAAGACCGACGGCATCGCCGGAGAACTCACGTTCGAAGGCCGCGCCTTCCCCATCGAGGAGCCGCGGTTCGTCAAGCGCAACGGCCCGCGCCTGTTCATGGACTACACGCGACTGACCCAGAATGTTCGGGTCTCGGGCTGGGTCGAGGTGGATGGCGAGCGCATCGAGCTGACCGGCTGGCTCGGCACACGCGACCGTTCCTGGGGCATCCGCCCGGTCGGCGCACCGGACCCCCAGCCGACGCCGGGTGCGGGCATGGCCGGCTTCTTCTGGCAGTGGACGCCGCTGAACTTCGCCGACCGGTCCGTTTATTTCCACGTCAACGCCGACCCGGACGGCAAGCCGTGGAACACGCGCGCGGTGATCCTGCCGGACGGGGCGGGCCCGCACGGCGGCTACGAGACCGAAGCGGCGACGATGGCCACCGAGCTGATCCCTGGCACTCGGCACGCCAAGTCCGGGGTCCTGACGATACCCATGGAGCAGGGGGCGGCGACGGTGAAGCTCGAACCTCAGTCGACGTTCCTGATGCGCGGCGTCGGCTACGGCGGTGGCTGGCGGCACGGCGAGCTCAAGGGCGAGCTGGCGGTGGCGCGCGAGGACATCGACTGCGCCAATTTCGACAAGAACGACTTCGGCAACCTGCATATCCAGGCGATCAGCAAGGTGACGCTGTCGCAGCCTGGCCAGGCCGACCAGGTGGGGATCGGCGTGTTCGAGCAACTGATCATGGGGCCGTATCGGCCGCTGGGCCTCTAGCCGGCGGACCCACCCTCGCCGAAGACGCGGACCAGTCGCGCTGCGGCCGGCAGCATCAGCGCGCCGAGAATAGCCGGGAAGATGAACAGGATCAGCGGCACCGTCAGCTTGGCGGACAGGCCGAGCGCCTTTTCTTCGGCGCGAAGCATGCGCTTGGCGCGCATGTCGGTGGAGAACACCGACAGGGTCTCGCCCAGGCTGGTGCCCATCTCTTCGGCCTGGCGCAGCATGGTGGCGAGCGCGCGGGCGTCGTCGATGCCCAGCCGGTCGGCGAAGGCGGACCAGGCATCCCTGCGGGCCCGGCCGGCGCGCAGCTCCAGCACCAGGAAGCGCAGGTGGATCGTCAGGTTCGGATAGCGTCGCGCCAGCTCCTCGGTCACTCGGGTGACCGCCGCGTCCAATGACAGGCCCGCCTCGACCGAGGCCACCAGAAGGTCCAGGAGGTCAGGGAAGCCGTCGGAATACTCCCGTTCGCGGTTGGTCCTGCGGGTCTTCAGCACGAAGTCCGGGCCGTAGAGCGCTCCCAGGGAGAGGGCCACCGCCACCCCCAGGGCGACCATGTTGCCGCCCTTCTGGCTGATCATCGCGGGCAGGGTGAGGACGACCCCAACGGTGGCGCAGGCCAGCGCTATGGCCTTCACGCCCAGAAAGATCACCGGCGCCTCGCGGGCGTAGAAGCCGGCCTGCATCAGGCGCGAACGCAGGACCGAAACCTTGACCGGGTCGCGAACCGCGCTCTGCTGGCCGAGGCGCCGAACCGTGGAGAGCACCTGGCCGCTGATGCCGCCGCCGGCCTTCTCCACCACCGGGCCACGGCTGCCGCCCGCGGACACGCCGGCCAGGCGCGCGCGGCGAAGGGACCGGACGCGGAGTTCCGCCGCGCCCACCCAGCCCAGGCCGGCGAGCGCGCCCAGCGTCAGGACCAGTCCCGCGGCGTAGATCATGGTCTCGAGTGACATCCCGGCCATGCCGCTAAAGCCTCATGTCGATCATGCGCCGCATGATCATGTTTCCGAGGAAGACCCAGAACGCCATGCCGGCCAGTCCGTACTTGACCATCGGCTCGTTGATCACGTCGCCGTAGAAGGTCGGCGAGATCACCATGATCATGCCGACGGCGATGAACGGCGCCGAGGTCAGGATCATCGCCGAGGCGCGGCCCTCCGAGGAGGCGGCCTTGATCTTCAGCCGCATCTTGTGGCGTTCGCGGATCGTCGAGGCGTTGAGCTTCAAAAGACCTGTGAGGTTGCCACCGGTCTTTTCCTGCAGGCGCACGGTCGCGGCGAACAGGTCCAGGTCCGGGTGGCGGCAGCGCTCGGCCATGCGCTCGACGGCCTGCTCGAGGGTGGCGCCGTACGCGATCTCGTCGGCGGCCATGCCGAACTCGGTGCCGACCGGGTCAGACATCTCCCGCCCGACCAGGGCCACGGCGGCCGGCACCGGGTGGCCCGCCTCAAGCGAGCGGACGATGACCTCCAGGGCCTGGGGCAGTTGGTGGCCCAGCGCCTTGGCTCGGCTGTTGGCCTTGAACCGGAGCACGGCGAGCGGCAGCAGCACGCCGCCAACCACCGCGCCGCCCGCGAAGCCCAGGGGGTTCTTGGTGAGCAGGCCCAGCAGCATCGCGCCCAGGACGGCGGCGGCGGCCACGTAGAACAGCCACTTCTTCTGGTCGTAGGGCAGGCCGGACGCCACGATCAGGTCCGAGAGCCAGCGCAGGTGGGCGCTACGAGCCCCCGAGGCGGTCAGGCCCCGCTGCTTGCGCAGCTCCACGACCAGGGCCGAAATGCCCTCGACCTTGTTGGCCACCGTCAGCCGGCGGTTGACCTTCTTCTTCTGGGTCGCCACGGAGGCGATGCCGATCAGTCCCTGGGCGGCCGCGAACACCGCCGCGCCGATCAGCACGATGACGATGGTCTTGCCGTCGACCACCATGGTTCAGAGGACCTTGTTCGGGTCGAAGTTGGTGGTGTCGTAGGCGATGCCGCGGCGCAGCATCTCGTCCAGGCAGCGCGGTCGCAGGCCGGTCGCGCGGTGCTCGCCGTGGACCGTGCCGTCGGCGTCGGTGTGGGTGCGGTTGTAGAGGAAGATGTCCTGCATCTGCACGACGTTGCCCTCCATGCCGACGATCTCGGTGACGTGAGTCACCTTGCGCTTGCCGTCCGACAGGCGGTTGACCTGGACCACCAGCCCGACGGCCGCGGCGATCTGGTAGCGCACGGCCTCGGGGCCGATGTTCAGCCCGCCCATGGCGACCATCTGCTCCAGGCGGCTGACGGCCTCGCGCGGATTGTTCGAGTGGATAGTGGCCATCGAGCCTTCGTGGCCGGTGTTCATGGCCTGGAGCATGTCGAACGCCTCGTCGGCGCGCACCTCGCCAAGGATGACCCGGTCGGGGCGCATCCGCAGCGCGTTCTTGACCAGCTCGCGCTGGCGGATCTCGCCCTTGCCCTCGATGTTCGGGGGCCGGGTCTCCATGCGCACCACGTGGGTCTGCTGCAGCTGGAGCTCGGCGGCGTCCTCGATGGTGATCAGGCGCTCGCCCTCCGGAATGGCCGCGGAGAGCGCGTTCAGCAGCGTGGTCTTGCCGGACCCGGTGCCGCCGGAGATCACCGTGGAGACGCGGGCCTTCACCGCCCCATGCAGGAAGTCGGCCATCGACTGGGTCATGGCGTTGAATTCGACCAGCTTCTCGAGCGTCAGAGGCTTCTTGGAGAACTTCCGGATCGAGACCGAGCAGCCGTCGATGGCGACCGGCGGGATGGCGGCGTTCACCCGGCTGCCGTCGGGCAGGCGGGCGTCGACCATCGGTTGGCTCTCGTCGATACGCCGCCCGACGCCGGCGACGATGCGATTGACGATACGCAGCAGGTGGTCGTTGTCGCGGAAGCGGATGGGGGTGAGCTCGAGCTCGCCGCGCCGTTCGACATAGACCTGGAAGGGGCCGTTGATCAGGATGTCGTTGATCGACTCGTCTTTCAGCAGCGGCTCGATCGGCCCCAGCCCCACCATCTCGTCGAAGATGGAAGCGCCCAGCGCCTCCAGTTCCTTGGTGTTGAGCGCCATGCGCTCGTCCCGCGCGAACTGCGTGACCTGGCCCAGCACTTGGCGGCGCAGCTCCGACTCTTCGAGCTTATCCAGCTTGGAAAGGTCGAGCTCGTCGATCAGTCGCGTGTGCAGGCGTAGTCGCAGGTCCAGCGAGGCGTCTCGCGGCGGGCCCTTCGGCTTCGCTTCCGCCCGAGCCGCCGGGGCCGCGACGGCCGGCGCGGCCGGGGTGGCGACTACCGGAGCGGCGGGCTGGGACGGCTGGGAGGGTTGGGGCGCGTGTCGCGCGAGGCTGAAGCGGCCCATCTAGGCGGCCTTCGGGGCGGGTTCGCGGCGCGCCGGCGCGGAGGCCAGGCGGTCGACCAGCGTCTGGATGTCCTTGACGATCTTCGACTTCGGCCGGTGCTGGGCGATGGGCCCCCCAAGGTTGGCGGAGGCGGCGGCGGCTTCCCAGTCGGAGCTGATCCCGGCATCGGCCTTGCGCTGCAGGGCCTTCTCCGCCTCGACCATGGAGGGCGCGGGACCGAACATTCGACTGGCCAGCCGGTTCAGCACGATGCGCGGGCGCATGCCGGTCCCAAGGGCGGCTTCGATCTCGTCGGAATAGGCTCCGGCCGCCAGCAGGGCCGGCACGGTGAGTTCGGAGATCACCAGGATCTCGTCGCAGCCGGCGAGGGCCTCCAGGGTCCAGGCGCGGCGATGGCGCGGCACGTCCAGAATGACCCAGTCGTAGCACTCGCAGGCCACCTCCAGCAGGCGCAGGACCGCGTCGCGGCCGACGCCGTCGAAGGCGTTGGCGTCGCGGACGCCGGCCATCAAGTCGAGGCCCTTGGAGACCGGCGTGACGAAGGCCTGCAGCATGGCCGAATCGATCCGATCGGCGGCCGTGCCGAAATCGGCGAGCTTGAGGGTGGGCGAGGCGCCTAGGTAGGCGGCGCAGGCGCCGTCGGCGAGGTTCAGGTCCACCAGGCAGACGCTGCGGTCCTTGCCCGAGGCCACGGCCAGGGCGTGGGCGATCTCGATGGTGATCGTGGTCGCACCCGCGCCGCCGACGGCGCCGGTGATCGCCCAGCAGCGGGAATCGCCGCCGGTGGGCGCCAACGCCGGCTGCGACTCGGCGAGCAGGGACTGCACCGCGGCGACCAACTGCTCGGACGTGAACGGCGCCTCCAGGATATCGGCAGCCTCCAGGCGCAGCACGTTGCGCACCAGCCCGGCGGGAAGGGTGTCACCCACCATCAACAGCGGAGGAGCGGGCCTGAGCGCCGAGATCGCCTTCAGCGCCGCCGCGAGGACGCCGGTCTCGAAGGAGTCGGCGTCGATGATGATCAGGTCGCAGCCGCCCGGGGCCAGTTGTTCCAACTGAACTATCCCGCCGATCTCCAGCGCCGCGCCGGCCAGCGGCCCCTCGCGCAGGGCGCCAAGCGCCGCCCCCAGGGCGAGGATGCGGCAGCCCTTCAGGGATACGGGCGGGGACGCGGACTTGTTACGCAACATCTGGGACTAGTTCCTGCCGAGCGGGGTCGGATCACCGGGTCTGACCTTCTGGTCGAGGGCGCGGCCGAAGAGCTGCAGGTCCTTCGCGGAGGGTTCCTTGCCCGGGATCGCGTCCAGTTTCGGCGCGGCGCGGTCCTCGGCGGTCGCCAGGCGCGGCGTCACGATGATCATCAGCTCGGTCTCCGAGCGCTTCCAGCGCGAGGAGCGGAAGAGCGCGCCCAGCACCGGGACGTCGGCCAGCCACGGCGTCTGGTCGACGTCGGTCTGCAGGTTGCGCTGGAACAGGCCGGCCATGACGAAGGTGTCGCCCGGCTTCAGCTCCAGCGTCGTCGACGCGCGGCGCACGGTCAGGGCCGGCACGGTGATGCCCAGCACCGTCAGCGAGTTGTTCGGGTCGAGTTGGCTGACCTCAGGTTCGACGGCCAGCTTCACCCAGCCGTTGGTCTGGACCGTGGGCGTGAAGTTCAGCTTCACACCGTACTGGCGGAACTGGATGACGATCTTGCCCAGGTCTTCGGGGACGGGGAACGGGAACTCGCCCCCGGCCAGGAAGCTCGCCTTCTCCCCGGAGATGGCGACCAGGTTCGGTCGCGCCAGGGTGCGGATCATGCCCCGCTGCTCGAGGACGCCCAGCGCCGTCTCCAGGCTGGTGGCGCCTGAGCCGCCGCTCGTAGTGAACAGGCCGTTGGGTGGCGCGATCCCGATCAGGCCCTGGCCCGTCGCGAAGCTGAAGGACGGATTGATGGCGGAGAAGTTGAAGCCCACGTCCTGCATGGCCGTGCGGTCGGCCTCGATGATGCGGACCTCCAGGATGACCTGCTGCGACTCCTTGACCGTCAGGCGCGAGATCACCGCGTCGGGCGCGAACTTCTCAGCGATGCGTTCGGCGCCCAGCTGGACGCCGGTGTCGGTCACGTGGCCGCCCAGCATCAGCATCTCGCCCAGGTTGCGCACCTGGATGGCTTCGCCGGGGAAGGCAGCTGAAAGGTCCTGTTGCAGGCCATCGGAGTCGAAGCCCACGCGCACGTCGATCACTTCGACCAGCTGGCCGCCGCGGCCGTAGACCAGCATGTTGGTCGCCCCGAACTCGATGCCCTGGACGTAGAAGCTTGCGTTCGAGGTGGCGGTGACCTTGGCGATCTCCGGCTGGGCGACGACGATCTTGCTGGCCGGCCCGGGCAGTCGGAACGACAGCGACTTGTCGCGCGGCACATGGATCGTCCGGCGCATGACCGGCTCGGAGGCCATGGTCTGGGCATGGGCGGACGCCAGGGGCGCGGCGGCCAAGGGCACGGCCAGGGTCGCGGCGACGAGTGCGCTGAGCACGGTACGGAAGAGCTGGGAAGCGCTGAACATTGGCTTAGCCGATCGCATCGCTGCCAGCCGCGGCAGGTTTGGTTGCAGGCGCGGCGGGCGCGCCGCCGGTGGGGGCCTTGGCTGGCGCGGCGCGCCCGCGCCGGCTGCCGCCGCTGGCGGATGCGCCCTCCACGATCAGGATGGTGGAGTAGAAGTTCGTCGGCCCGCGGCTGGCCGTCCGCGTGGCGCCGGCCGTCCCGCGCCCGCCCACCAGGAAGTCCGCGGTCCGCAGCGGCGGCGCGTCGGCGATCGAAGCCTCGCCGGACTTGCGCAGCGCCAGAGACAGGGTGCCCAAGGTGGAGGCGACCGAGAGCTTCTGGCTTTCCTCCACCGAGACCTCGAGGGTGGCGGTGTTCGGGCTGGCCGGCTTCTCCGAGGTGGGGTCGGCGTTGAGGTCGACACCGAGGACCCGGGCGTTCTGGACCACGACGTAGGAGATGTAGGTGCGCTCGGGGCCTTGCGGCGTGAGGTCGCGCAGCAGCACGACGTCCACGCGGTCGCCCGGCAACGCGTGACCGCCGACGCCGGTCGCGTCGGTCACCTTGAACGAATAGGCGCGCATGCCCTCCGCGATCTCCGCCGCGACCGTCGGCCGCGACCCGGGCCCGCTGATCTTGGTGGTGAGCACCGCCTCGCGTTGGGCGATCGGCGTGAGGACGACGGGCGCGCCGCCCTTGTCCGCGCCCAGGACCTGCGAAACGGCGGTGAACGCGCCCTGGGGGATAGCGCTCTCGGGCACCTTGATGACCGTCAGCATGCCGGGTTGGAGCTTCTCGCCGAACTTCAGCGGCCGCGAGGCCACCACCAGAGGGGAACCCTGGTTTTCGCGCGGCGCGCCGATGGTGGTTTTCGCCGCCGCCGCATTCGGAAGCGCGATCCGGGCGACGAAGATGGCCCCCAGGCCCAGGACGGCGGAGGCGGCAAGGCTGACGATCGTGACGACGCGCATGAGGGAACCCGGCCAACTCTTCTTTGTTGCCCGGCACGTTAACGACGTCCGCGTTTCGACATTGAGAACAAACGGGGTGAATTCCGCGGTAGGGAAGGTGAATCCGGCGGTAAGGAATTTGAACAGCAGGCCAATTCCCCGCTGGCGCGCCGTCCGACGGAGCGGCTAGGTTCGCGCCCGAAAAGACGGTCCCGGAGACGGCAGATGAAGGTGAGGCGCCTGGGGAATTCGGGCCTGAAGGTCAGCGTCGTCGGCCTGGGCTGCAACAACTTTGGCATGCGGATCGACGCCGCCCAGACCCAGGGCGTGGTGGACGCGGCTATCGATGCCGGCATCACCCTGTTCGACACCGCCGACATCTACGGCGGCACGCAGTCCGAGGCGTTTCTGGGCGCCGCGCTGGGCAAGCGCCGTCACGAGATCGTCCTGGCCACCAAGTTCGGCATGCCGATCGGCGGGGATCCGAAGAAGCGCGGCGGATCGCGCAAGTGGATCATGCAGGCGGTGGAGGACAGTCTCACCCGGCTCAAGACCGACTACATCGACCTTTATCAGCACCACCAGCCGGATCCCGACACCCCGGTGGACGAGACGCTGCGGGCCCTCGACGACCTCGTCACCCAGGGCAAGGTCCGTTACCTCGGCAACTCCAACTACACGGGCTGGCAGATCGCGGATGCGGACTGGACGGCGGCCGGCCAGTCCCGGTTCGTATCCGCCCAGAACCTCTACTCGCTGCTGGAGCGCGGGGTGGAGGCCGAGGTGCTGCCGGCCTGCGAGCATTTCGGCCTGGGCTTCCTGCCGTTCTTCCCGCTGGCTTCGGGCCTGCTCACCGGCAAGTACAGGCGTGGCGCCCCGCCGCCGAACGACTCGCGCCTGGCCGCCTGGGGCGCGCGCGGCGCCCAGGCGCTGAGCGACGCCAGCTTCGACAAGGTCGAGCCGCTGGAGGCCTGGGCAAAGGAACGCGGCCACACGCTCCTGGAGCTCGCCTTCGCCTGGCTGCTGGGCCATGAGGCGGTGAGTTCGGTGATCGCCGGAGCCACCACGCCCGAACAGGTCAAGGCCAACGCCGGGACCGCCGAATGGCGGTTGACGCCGGAGGAGGTCGACGAGGTGGGCAAGCTGGCGGCTTGATAAATCCGCTCATCCCGGCGAATGCCAGACCCTGATGGACTGACTCAGAGGCGCGTTCGACGGACGCTGCGCTGATACAGCGAATCCTGAGGAATTCGAATTGAGCCCGGCATTCGCCGGGACAAGCGGGGTTTCAATGTACGACCTCCTGAAAGGTCTCCGCGTCGTCGATATCTCCGCCTTCGTGGCGGGGCCGACGTGCGGGCTCTATCTGGCGCAGATGGGCGCCGAGGTGATCCGGGTCGACGCCATCGGCGGCGGGCCGGACTTCCGGCGCTGGCCCCTGACGGAGAACGGCTCGAGCCTCTACTGGGAGGCCCTCAACAAGTCCAAGAAGTCGGTGGCCATCGACCTCGCCAAGCCGGAGGGGCGCGAGCTGGCCCAGCGGCTGGCCGCGGCGCCCGGCGAGGACGGCGGGCTGTTCGTCACCAATTTCCCGGTCGAGGGATTCCTTTCGTACGACAAGCTCAAGGCCTTGCGCGACGACCTGATCTGCGTGCGCGTGATGGGCTGGGCGGACGGGTCGCAGGGGATGGACTACACCATCAATTCCGCGCTCGGCCTGCCGCTGATGACCGGCCCCGTCGGCGACGAGCGGCCGGTGAACCATGTGCTGGCCGCCTGGGACCTGCTGACCGGCGCCTACTGCGCCTTCGGCCTCGTCGCGGCGCTGCTGGCGCGGATGCGTGGGCAGGGCGGGCGCGAAATCCGCGCGCCCCTGTCGGACGTGGGCGCCGCCACCATGGCCAACCTCGGGTTCATGGCGGAGGCGCTCTACACGGGCCACCAGCGCCCACGGATGGGCAACGATCTGTTCGGCGCCTTCGGCCGCGACTTCACCACCAAGGACGGCGAGAAGCTGATGCTGCTCTGCGTCACGCCCAAGCAGTGGAGCAAGGCCCTGGAGGCGCTCGGCATCGTGGGCGCGGTGGCCGAGGTGGAGGCCAGCCTCGGCGTATCGTTCGCCACCGACGAGGGACTGCGCTTCACCCACCGCGCGCAACTCTATCCCCTGTTCGAGCGCGCCTTCGCCGCCAAGACCGCGGCCGAGCTTGGTCCGGCCTTCGACGCCGGCGGAGTCACTTGGGGCGCCTACCAGACGCTGCACGCGGCGCTGGACGACCCGCGCCTCTACAAGGGCAACCCTGTCTTCGAGACCATCCGCCACCCCAGCGGGCTGAGTTATCCCGCGCCGGGCGCCATGGGCACCATTCCGCAGGACGAGCGGCTCCCGGTGACCCCCGCGCCCACGCTGGGCCAGCACACGGACGAGGTGCTGAGCGAGGTGCTTGGGCTCAGCAGCGGCGAGATCGGCCGGCTGCACGACGCGGGCCTGGTGGCGGGCCCGGCGCGATGAGCCGGTGGCGGCTGGGGGCGCTGGCCGCCATCCTGCTGCTCGCGGCGCCCGCCGCCCAGGGGGGCGAACCCTATCGCGCGCCGCGAACCGCCTACGGCCAGCCCGACCTGCAGGGTGTCTGGAACACCCACTTCGTGCTGCCGCTGGAGGCGCCGGCGACCGGCGCGCCGCCGCTGGTGCTGCCGGAGGCGGAGGCCATGGCCTATGCGCAGCGGCTGGGCGCCGACGTCCGCACCTTCAAGGCGCTGGAGCAGGATCCCGAGGTGCAGGAGCTCAGCCACGCGTCGGCGCGGGTGGGTCTGGGCGTCGTGAACGGACAGCGCCGCACCCGCCAGATCGTGCAGCCGGCGGATGGGCGGCTTCCGGTGACCCCGCGCGCCCGCGGCATGATGGCCATGATCGAGCGCGTGCTGCGCAACTCGACCGAGGCGCCGTTCCCCACGGATGGCCCCGAGCAGCGACCGAACTGGGAGCGGTGCGTGGTCGGCCAGGGCCAACCGCCCATCGCCGTCGTCACCGAGATCAACCCGCGCCAGATCCTGCAGACCCGCGACGCCGTGGTGATCCTGTCGGAATACGGCCCGGACCTGCGGATCATCCCGTTTGCCGCGAAGGCCAGCCACGACGTGGCCCAAGCCTCGCCGCTGGGCGACGCATTCGCCCGCTGGGAGGGCGAGACCCTGGTCATCGAGACCACCCGTCTGCCGCAGCGCGACGCGATCCGGCCGTTCCCGACCCTGCTGGTGAGCGCCGCCGCCACGGTGATCGAGCGCTACACGCGGGTCTCGGAAAAGGAGCTGCTCTATCAGTACACGGTGGTGGATCCCGCCATCTACACCGCCCCTTGGCTGGCGGAGTACACGCTCGCCCGGGCAAGCCAGCCGCTCTACGAGTTCGCCTGCCACGAGGGGAACTACTCGCTGCCGAACATCCTGGCCGGCGCCCGACAGCTGGATCGGGAGCGGGCGGCGAAGCCTTAAGCGGCGCTCAGCTTCGCCAGGGCTGTCCCTTCGCTGACCTGGGCGCCGACCTCGCAGGCCACTTCGTCGACGGCGCCGTCGAAGGGCGCGGTGAGGACGTGCTCCATCTTCATGGCCTCGAGCGTCAGCAGCGGCTGGCCCTTCTTCACCGCGTCGCCGGCCTTCACCGAGAGGTGCGTGACCTTGCCGGGCATGGGGGCGCGGATCGCGCCGTCGCCCCCGGCGGCGCCGGCCCCGTCGGCGCTGGGCGGATGGTCGCGGAAGACGAAGGCCTCCCCGGCCTCGAACACCACAACCTCGTCGCCGGCCGCCAGGTGGATCATCCGCGAAGGGTCCACCGCCATCGGCGCCTCGACCGGCGTATCGCCCAGCAACCAGTAGGTCGCCTCCACCCCCGGCCCACTC
>NZ_CADEGK010000086.1 GCF_902826855.1 uncultured Phenylobacterium sp.
GGCCGCCATGCACGACGTCGCCGCCGGCGGGAGTTTCGTGCCGGTGACGGTGGACGCCAACGACGAGCTGTTCCAGAGCCTGACCGAGAGCTTCAATCACCTCCTGGCCAAGCTGGCCGAGCGGGAGGGCGACCTGAAGGCGGCTATGCGCCAGCTGGAGGAGGCGCGCGACATCGCCAACGCCGCCAACGTGTTGAAGACCCAGTTCCTTGCCAACATGAGCCATGAAATCCGCACACCTCTGAACGGCGTGCTGGCCATGGCCGAGGTGATGGCCCTGGGCGACCTGGCCGACGTGCAGCGCGACCGCCTCGACGTGATCCGCCGCTCGGGCGGGCTTTTGCTGGCGGTTCTGAACGACGTGCTCGACCTCTCCAAGATCGAGGCCGGCAAGCTCAGTCTGTTCACCGAAGACTTCGACGTGGGATCGGTGGCCAGCCAGGTGCGCGAAACCTATGAAGTCCTCGCCCAGGGCAAGGGACTGGTGTTCGAGTTCGAGGTCGCCGAGGCGGCCAGCGGCTGGTGGCGTGGCGACGCCGATCGCCTGCGTCAGATCGTCGGAAACCTGCTCTCCAACGCCATCAAGTTCACGCCCCAGGGCACAATTGGCACGCGCATCGACGTCGCCGCCAACGGCGCCCTGCGGATCGTTGTAAGCGACAGCGGGGTCGGCATCGCGCCCGAGAAGCTGCCGAGCCTGTTCGAGAAATTCACTCAGGCGGACAACTCGGCAACACGGCGGTTCGGCGGCACGGGCCTCGGCCTCGCCATCTGCCGCGAGCTGACCCAGATGATGGGCGGCTCGATCGATGTGGAGAGCCGCGAGGGCCACGGCTCGACCTTCACGGTCGAACTGCCGCTCGAGCGCGGCGCTGCAGTCCAGCCGGCCGAGCCGCAACTGCCGTCGTCGCGCGACGACGGCGACCTGCGCATCCTGGCGGCCGAGGACAACCCCACCAACCAGCAGGTGCTGGCCGCGGTCCTGGGTTCGCTCGGCATCGACGTCCACATCGTGCCCGACGGCAAGGAAGCCGTGGAAGCGTGGCGCGCCGGTGTCTACGACCTGATCCTCATGGACATCCAGATGCCCGTGATGGACGGCATCAGCGCCGCGGCCGCCATCCGCGAGGCGGAGCGCCATCTCACACGGCGGCGCACGCCGATCATCGCCCTTACCGCCAATGCGCTGACCCACCAGGTCGAGGAATATCTGGCGGTGGGCATGGACGCACACGTGGCCAAGCCGATCGAGATCGCCAAGCTCTACGACGCGATCTCGGCCGTCCTGCAGGCCGCCGCCACCGACGGAATCTCCCCGGTGCAGGCCGAGGCCGGCGCGGCGGCCTGACCGGCCCTTCCTCCGAGCCCCTGACCTACCTGAACGGGGCGTCATCAAGCTGAACCTCAGCCAACCTTGGCCTCAGGCTGGGGTCATGCCCGGCGTGGTCTTCTGATCGTCGAAAGGTCACTCCCGGCCTGGAGATGGATCAGGAGATCCGAAGATGAAGACCCTTATCGCCTCGCTGGCCGTCATCGCTGCGGTCACCGCTGTCGCCGCCCCCGCCGCCGCTCAGCCCTACGGCCAGGCCCGTCACGACCAGGGCCGCCACGAACAGGCTCGGGACTGGAACGGCGGGCACGACCGCGGGGCTCGCGTCTCGATCAACGAGCGCCAGCAGAACCTGGAACGCCGGATCGACCGCGGCATCCGCACCGGCGACCTCTCCCGCCGCGAGGCCTACCGCCTGCGCGGCGAGTCTCGCCAGATCGCCCAGCTGGAGTCCAGGTACCGGGCGAACGGCCTGTCGCAATGGGAGCGGCAGGACCTCAACCGCCGCATGGACCGGCTGGAGTCGCAGATCCGCGCGGAACGCCACGATCGCGACAACCGTCGCGGCTAGGCCGTCCTGAGCCGCAAGAGAGCCCCCGGAGTTCCGCTCCGGGGGCGTTCTCGCGCTCGGTCATAGGCGCAGGCGGCTCTCCACGACCGTCACTGCGCGGCCATGGATCAGGACCCGGCCACCCCCCGCCAGCACGCACGCCACGTCGGCGCCCCGGCCGGGATAGGCCTGGTGGAAGCGGATCGCCTCGCGTCCCAGCTTCTCGGCGAACAGGGGGGTGAGCAGGCAGTAGAGCGAACCTGTCGCCGGATCCTCCGGAATACCGGAGCCCGGCGCGAAGAAGCGGGCGACCACGTCATGGTCCGCACCCGGCGCGGCCAAGGCGGCCACCCCGATGTTGCCCGGACCCAGCGTGGCCGCGTGACCGATGGTCCGCAGCGCCATGAGATCGGGCGCGAGGCTACGTATCGTCTGCGGCTCGTCGAACAGCGCCACAAGGTATGGCCCGGCCCACACTTCGCGCGGCTCCGCCCCCAGCGCCAGGGCCAGGCCGTCGGGGATGTCGATGCGCACGGGGGCCTGCCCCGGGAAATCCATCTCATACCCGTCACCCGACCGCTGCACGACCAGGGGCCCAGACGCGGTGTCGAAGGTCAGCGCCGGGGCCGCCACGCCCAGTTCGCTCAGCAACGCGTGGCTCGACGCCAGCGTGGCGTGGCCGCAGAGCGGGACCTCCACGGCCGGCGTGAACCATCGGAGGCCGAAGCGCGCGGGGTCCTGCGTCCGCAGCAGGAAGGCCGTCTCGGCCTGGTTGTTCTCGGCCGCCAGGGCCTGCATCCAGGCTGCGTCCGGCCAGGCGGCGAAGGGCTCGACCACGCAGGCGGGATTGCCGCGGAACGGCTGGGCGGCGAAGGCGTCGACAGTCCACTGGCGCATGGCGGGTCCTCGGAAAAAAGGTCTCGCCGCGGGACTTGCGATCCCGGTCGCCGATCGGCAAGGGCCAGTTCCCGGGCGACGGCCCGGCACTGCCTAGAGCCGGGCCAGCACCGCGTCGCCCATCTGGACGGTGGTGAGCGATCCGCCGAGGTCCGCCGTGCGCGCGCCGGCCTCCAGGGCCGCGCCGACGGCGGCGTAGAGGCGGTCGGCCTCGGCGGGCCGGTCCAGGGACCAGCGTAACGCCATCTCGAACGACAGGATCGCCGCCAGCGGGTTGGCGACGCCCTTGCCGGCGATGTCGGGTGCGGACCCGTGGATGGGTTCGTAGAGGCCGGGGGTCCCGGCGACGCCCAGCGCCGCCGAGGGCAGCATGCCCAGCGAGCCGGTCAGTTGGGCTGCGGCATCGGAGAGGATGTCGCCGAACAGGTTGTCGGTGACCAGCACGTCGAACTGCTTGGGCGCCCGCACGAGCTGCATGGCGGCGTTGTCGGCCAGGATGTGGGTCAGCTCGACGTCGGCGTAGTCGCGCTTGTGCAGGTCGGTGACCACCTCGCGCCAGAGCAGACCCGAATCCATCACGTTGGACTTCTCGGCGGAGGCGACCTTGTTGCGCCGGCCGCGGGCCAGCTCGAAGGCCACCCGGGCCACGCGCTCGATCTCGGCGGTGGTGTAGACCTGGGTGTCGACGGCGCGGCGGCCGCCGCCCGGCAGGTCCTCGATGAACCGGGGGATGCCGAAGTAGATGCCGCCGGTCAGCTCGCGCACGATCATCAGGTCCAAGCCCTCGACGATCTCCCGCTTCAGGCTGGAGGCGTCGGCGAGCGGCTGGAAGCAGAGGGCCGGGCGCAGGTTGGCGAACACGCCCATGCCCGCCCGCAGCGCCAGGAGCCCCGCCTCAGGCCGCTTGTCCCGCGGGGCGGCGGCCCACTGCGGACCACCCACCGCGCCCATCAGCACGGCTCGGGCGGCCTTGGCCGCAGCCAGGGTCTCGTCGGCCAATGGCGTGCCCAGCTGGTCGTAGCTGATCCCGCCGAACGGCCGCTCGTCGAGGCTGAGGTCCGGCGTCAGCTTCTCGGCCACGCGCCGAACCTGGGCGGTCACTTCCGGCCCGATCCCGTCGCCGGGCAGGAGCAAGAGGTCGGTCATGGGAAGCGCTTTCAGGCCAGCGGGGTTTCGGAGGCGACCTCGTACAGGCTGAGGCGGCGGTCTGAAACCCCGAGCTCGGCGCCGGCGGCGCGCCAGGGCGCCATGTGCGGCGCCTTGATGTGGGCGTTCAGCGCCTCGCGGTCGCGCCAGATCTCGAAGATACGCACCAGCCCCGGCTCCTTGGCGTCGAAGCCGTAGGAATAGGTCTCGCAACCGTCCTCGGCGCGGCTGGCCGCCAGCATGGTGTGCATGTGGGGCCGAAGCTTCTCGACGTTCTCCGGCGGTACGCTGACCGTGCCTGCGATTATGACCTTCATGCGCCCTCCAGCCAGGGCTGCGACAGCGCCCGCTTCATCTCATAGGTGTCGATGGACTTTTCCGCCTGCAGGGTCTCGCCGATGGCGTCGAGGCCGTTCAGCATCTTGATCTTGCGCTGCGGGTCGATCTCAAAGGTGAACACGGCCCCGGACGGCGAGGTCACGGTCTGGGCTTCCAGGTCGACGCTGACCACGTGGTTGCCGCCGCGGGCCTCGTCCATCAGCTGCTGCACCTCGTGGGCCTTCAGCACCACGGGCAAGAGGCCATTCTGGAAGCAGTTGTTGTAGAAGATGTCGGCGAAGCTGGTGGAGATCACCGAGCGGATACCGAAGTCGATCAGCGCCCAGGGCGCGTGCTCGCGCGAGGAACCGCAGCCGAAGTTGTCCCCGGTCACCAAGACGCCGGCGTTCTTGTAGGCCGGCTGGTTCAGCACGAAGTCGGGCTTCGGGCGGCCCTGCTCGTCGAAGCGCAGGTCGTAGAACAGCCCCTCGGCCAGGCCGGAGCGATCCACGGTCTTCAGGAACTGCTTGGGAATGATCTGGTCGGTGTCGATGTTGGCCAGCGGCAGCGGTACGACCTTGGCGTCCAGGCGGGTGAAGGCGTCCATCAGGCGGGCTCCGGGGCGGTCTGCTGGATGACGATGGTCGGCACGCCGCCAGGCGCGTCGCGGACCGTGAAGACCTGGGTGCCGGGCTTGCGGCCCTTGCGCATCTCCGAGACGTTGAAGCCGGAGGCGGCAAGGCGGGCGTGCACCGCCGCCGGATCGCTGGCCAACCAGGCCAGGCCGCCGAAGCTGTCTGGGGCGTCGGTGACGGGCGCCTTCAGGCTGGCGCCGATCTCGACGAGGTCGTCGCCGGCGCGGAAGAACATCTGCCGGGCCCCCCATTGCTCGTTGTTGCGGTCCAGCCGCAGTTCCAGGCCGAGCTTCGCGCCGTAGACCGCAAGCGCCCGGTCGGGATTGGCCGTGTTCACCACCACATGGTCGAGCCCAACCAGGGGACCCTTCGCCTGGGACACCAGGCGCGGGAAGCCCATCAGCGCGAGCTGCACGCCGCCGGTCGAGGCGGGTTCGAACATGGTGGCGCGCTCGGTCCGTTCGCTGACCGCGAGGCCGCGACGCTCGAGCAGTCGGCTGTCGGCGCCGAGGTCGGAGGCGGTGAAGGCGACCAGCCACTGGCCCTCGCCGGCCGCTTCGAGCCGGGCACGGACCCGGTCGCCCGAGGGCCCGTCGCCATCCGGCGAGATCAGCTCAAGGCCGATGTTGTCGAGCCAGAACCACGCCCGCCGCGCGCCGCCGCCGTCCTGCGCCGTCGACGCCACGTCCAGCAGGCGCTGGTAACCCTGGGCGGCGGCGTCGAAGTCGCGGACGACAACGGCGATGTGGTGGAGGCCCTTAATCACGGCGCCTCACAGGTAGTCCCGCACGTCGGCGATGTGGCCGGCGATGGCGGCGGCGGCGGCCATAGCGGGGCTCATCAGGTGGGTTCGGCCGCCGCGGCCCTGGCGGCCCTCGAAGTTGCGGTTCGAGGTGGAGGCGCAGCGCTGGCCGGGCTCCAGCTTGTCGGGGTTCATCGCCAGGCACATGGAGCAGCCCGGCTCGCGCCATTCGAAGCCGGCGGCCTTGAAAATGGCGTCCAGGCCCTCCGCCTCAGCCTGGGCGCTGACGAGGCCGGAGCCGGGCACCACCATGGCGCGGACATGGGGGGCGACGAGCAGGCCGTTCAGGAACGCGGTCTGAACGATCTCGGCGGCGCTGCGCAGGTCCTCGATGCGGCTGTTGGTGCAGGAGCCGATGAACACCACGTCGATCTTCGCGTCGGTGATCGGCTGCCCAGCTTCGAGCCCCATATATTCGAGTGACCTGGTGATCGAGGCGCGTTTGTCCGGGGTGGAGGCCGTGTCGGGCCCCGGCACCTTGCCGGTCACAGCGACCACGTCCTCAGGACTGGTGCCCCAGGTGACGGTGGGGGCGATCGAGGCGGCGTCGAGGACGATCTCGCGGTCGAAGACGGCGTCATCGTCGCTGAAGAAGGTCTTCCAGTAAGCCAGCGCCATCTCCCAGGCGCCGCCCTTCGGTGTCGCCGGTCGGCCCATCAGGTAGTCGAAGGTCTTCTCGTCGGGCGCGACCAGGCCGGCCTTAGCCCCGCCCTCGATGGTCAGGTTGCAGAGGGTCATGCGGCCCTCCATCGACAGCCCGCGGACGGCGGAGCCGGCGAACTCGATCACCGAGCCCGTGCCGCCGGCGGTGCCGATCTCGCCGATGACGGCGAGCGCGAAGTCCTTGGCGCCGACGCCTGGCGCAGGCTCGCCCTCGATGCGGACGCGGAAGTTCTTGGCCTTCTTCTGGCGCAAGGTCTGGGTGGCCAGCACGTGCTCGACCTCCGAGGTGCCGATGCCGTGCGCCAGTGCGCCGAACGCGCCGTGGGTGGAGGTGTGGCTGTCGCCGCAGACGATGGTCATGCCGGGCTGAGTGCGGCCCTGCTCGGGGCCTACGACATGGACGATGCCGTTGCGAACGTCGCCCATCGGGAAGAACTCGATGCCGTAGTCCTTGACATTCTTGGCCAGGGTCTGCAGCTGCAGACGGGCCTCCTCGTCCGCGACGGCGTCAACTCCCAGGGCCTGGCCCTCGGTGGGTACGTTGTGGTCGGCGACGGCCAGCGTGCGGTCGGGCCGGCGCACGGCGCGCCGGTTGGCCCGGAGCCCTGCGAAGGCTTGCGGGGTGGTCACCTCATGGATCAGGTGCAGGTCGATATAGAGAATCGCCTCGCCGTCCTGGGTGTCGACGACATGGGCGTCCCAGATCTTGTCGTAGAGGGTCTTGCCGGCCATGGGCCGCATGTAGGTCGCGCGAGGCAGGATCGTCTAGTGCTGCGGCGCCGCAGGATCGTGCGACGTAGGCCTAACCCCACCCGGCGGAGGCGGCGAACTCCGGACTCAGAGAATGCGGCTCGGCAGGCGGACGGTCTGCGTCAATGCAGCACACCGGTGCGATAACGCTGATTTCGCAGTGGCGCGTCGCAGCCTATCCCTTGGGCTCCCCCGAACCCAAGAGCTTCCCCGATGAAATTCCACCTCTCCATCGACGCCCATCAGCCCGAGCGCGTGGCCAAGTCCCTGGCCTGGATCTGCGCCGGCGAGGCCTATCCCGCCGTCGAGCCCGGCCTGTGGATCGTGGTGTCGGACGACGAGCGGGGCCCGGCCATCGAGGTCCGCCCCCGCGGCGAGGCGCTGCAGGTCCCGGCCGCCGCCAACGGCTTCGCACCGTTCTCCATGGCGACACACCTGAGCGAAGTCGAGGTCTGCGCCGTGAGCGCGGCCGAGGGCTGGCCTGCGGCGCGCCGCAGCCGCGGCCGTTTCCATGTGATCGAGCTGTGGATCGAGAACCGCATCATGATCGAGGTGCTGACCCCACAGATGCAGGCCGACTACGTCGCCGCCTGCACCCCGCAGGCGCGGCGGGCGGCGTAGCCCTCGCCTCTAGCCTTCGGAGGGCGCGTCTTCCGCCGTCGGCCGCGCCGTCATCTGGCGCTCGGCGATCCGCGCCGACTTCCCGCGACGGTCGCGCAGGTAATACAGCTTGGCGCGCCGCACGACGCCGCGGCGCTTCACTTCGATGCTCTCGATGTTCGGCGACAGGATCGGGAACACCCGCTCCACGCCCTCGCCGAAGGAAATCTTGCGGACGGTGAAGCTCTCGTCGATCCCGTGGCCGCCGCGGGCGATGCAGACGCCCTCATAGGCCTGGACGCGCTCGCGCTCGCCTTCCTTGATCTTCACGTTCACGCGCACCGTGTCGCCGGGGCGGAACTCAGGAACCTTGCGGACGGCCAGCAGGCGGTCGGCTTCTTCCTTACGCAGGGTCTCGATCACGTTCATGGTCTTGTCCTTACCGGGCTTTATCGCCCTTTGCCTGTTGATTGGCGGTCGCCTTGGCCCAGAGGTCGGGCCGCTGCTTCCGCGTGGTCTCCTGCCGCTGGTCCTGGCGCCACTTGCGGATGACCGCGTGGTTCCCGGACAGCAGCACCTCGGGGATATCCAACCCTTCGAACGTCCGCGGTCGCGTGTACTGCGGATGTTCGAGGAGCCCGTCCTCGAAGCTCTCTTCACTCAAGCTCTCGGCCTGCCCCAGCACACCCGGGACCAGCCGTACGCACGCCTCGATCGCCACCATGGCCGCCGCCTCGCCACCGGCCAGGACCGCGTCGCCGACGGCGATCTCCTCGAACCCGCGAGCGTCTAGCACCCGCTGGTCCACCCCCTCGAACCGCCCGGCCAGGACGATCAGTCCCGGCCCGGAAGCCCATTGTTTTACAAGCGCTTGGGTGAGAGGGCGGCCCCTCGCGCTCATGTACAAAAGCGGCCGTCCGCGCCGCTCCACGCTGTCCAGCGCGGAGGCGATCACGTCCGCCCGCATCACCTGTCCAGGACCGCCACCCGCGGGGGTGTCGTCGAGGAAGCCGCGCTTATCTTTGGAAAAGCCCCGAATGTCCACCGTTTCCAGGGACCAGAGGCCGGCCTCTCGCCACGCCGTGCCGATCAGGGAGACCCCCAGCGGGCCCGGAAACGCCTCCGGGAACATGGTCAGCACGGTGCAGTCGAAGGCCATGGGCGGTGAAGGCGCTACGAGAGGCTGGCCGTCAAGCGCCTACAGAAAGTCGCGGACGTAGCAGTAGTGGCCGCCCAGGTGGCGGTCGTAGGTCGAGATGATGCGGCGACGCTGTGCGGAGCGGGGGACCCCGCAGGACTTGGCGTCATAGACGACGCCGGACGGCAGGTAGGCGCCGTCGCTCCAGACGAACTGCACCACGTCGCGGTGGTCGGCCTGGAAGCCGTAGCGGACGGCGCCGGCGCGGCCCTCAATCCAGCCGCGCTGGCCCGGCTGACCACTCTCGCCGATGTCGGCGACAATGGCTTCGTAGGCCGGCCGGTGGGCCGCGAAGTTGAGGCTGACGCCCACGTCGAACAGCGGGCGGAACAGCGGGATGAACCCGCCGCAGAAGGCCAGCACGATGGTCGGCGCCAGCCAGCCGGTCATCGGCTCGCGGAGCATGGCCCAGAAGCTCCAGACCAGCAGGATCGGGATGGGCGCCAGGTAGAGCCCAATGGCGATAAACGGCAGGCCGCTGGCCGGCAGCACCTCCAGCAGGCGCGACGAGGCCAGCGTGACGCCCACCACCAGCCCCATCCACGCAATGAGGGCCGCCGCCAGCGGCGTACGCCAGACCGGCCTGATGGTGTCGGCGGGCTCCCCCATTGCGGGAAGATGGGGGCGCCGACCACCTGGACGCAAGGCGAACGGCTTGTTCAATGCCCCGCCCCCGCGTAAGCGCCGCCAGATGAGTGAAGACGACGCGCAAGACGAAACCCTCGTGGAGACCCTCCAGCTGGAGCGGATCGAGGAGAACCTGTTCCGCGGGACCTCGCCGGACACGCGGCCGGGCCGCATCTTCGGCGGCCAGGTCATCGCCCAGTCGTTGCTGGCGGCTTACGAGACTGTGGAGGCGCGAGTCTGCCACTCGCTGCACTGCTACTTCATCCGCCCGGGCGACCCCACCGTGCCGATCGTCTTCGAGGTGGATCGGTCGCGCGACGGCGGCAGCTTCACCACCCGGCGGGTCGTGGCGATCCAGCGCGGCAAGCAGATCTTCAATCTCGCCGCCTCGTTCAAGGACCCCGAAGAGGGCTTCAAGCACCAGTCGCAGATGCCGGAGGGGCCGCACTGGAGCGCGTTGCCCGACCAGCGCGAGGTGATGGCCGAGCTGATGAAGGAGATGCCGCCCGAGGCGAAGCGCTTCCTGGAGCGGCCGATGCCCATCGAGATGCGCTCGCAGGACGCGCGCACCTATTGGCGCGACGGCGCCCCCAAGCCGCCGGTGTCGCAGAGCTGGTTCCGGTGCGGCACGCCGATCGGCGACGATGCGCACATGCACCAGGTCATCCTGGCCTACGCCTCGGACATGAACCTGCTGTCGACGGCGATGCGACCGCACGGGGTGCACTGGCAGACCAAGAACTTCCAGTCGGCGAGCCTCGACCACGCCATGTGGTTCCACACGCCCACCGACTTCAACCAGTGGCACCTCTACGCCCAGGACAGCCCGTCGGCCGCGGACGGCCGCGGGTTCATCCGCGGCTCGATCTATGCAGAAGACGGCACGCTCGTGGCCTCCGTGACCCAGGAAGGCCTGCTGCGCATGCGAAAGGCCGACTGATGGACACCCAGACCCTGGTCAAGGCGCTGGACCTGGAGCGCCTGGAAGTGAACCTCTTCCGCGGCTTCACGCCGGAGGAGGAGCCGCGCGAGCGCATCTACGGCGGCCAGGTGATCGCCCAGTCGCTGCTGGCGGCCTACCAGACGGTCGAGGACCGGATCTGCCACTCGCTGCACTGCTACTTCATCCGGCCGGGCGACCCCAACGTGCCGATCATCTTCGACGTGGACCGTTCCCGCGACGGCGGCAGCTTCACCACCCGGCGGGTGGTGGCGATCCAGCACGGCCAGCAGATCTTCAACCTCGCCGCCTCGTTCCAGGTGGAGGAGACCGGCTTCGAGCACCAGTCGGAGATGCCGCCCGCCAAGGGGCCCGACGGCATCGAGGATGACCTTGAGCGCCGGCGGCGGATGCTGGCCAAGGCGCCGCCGGAGATGCGCAAGTGGATGGATGCGCCGCAGCCCATCGAGATGCGCACCGTCAGCGGCCGGTTCGACACCGTCTCAACGGTGGGCCCGCGCGAGCCGCTGCAGCAGGTCTGGTTCCGCGCCAAGGACCCGATCGGCTCCGACCCGCACATGCACCAGGTGATCCTGGCCTACGCCTCGGACATGAGCCTGCTTGGCACCGCGGTCCTGCCGCACGCTCGGGACTTCCACAACGAGATCCTGATGGCGAGCCTCGACCACGCGATGTGGTTCCACCAGCCCACCGACTTCAACGAGTGGCACCTCTATCAGCAGGAAAGCCCCTCCGCCTCCGGCGGCCGCGGCTTCAACCTCGGCTACATCTACCGCGCCTCGGATGGGGCGCTGGTGGCGAGCTGCGCGCAGGAGGGGTTAATGCGGAGAAGGAAGCCGAAGGGGTGATGCTCTTTATTTTGTTCTGATTTCGGTGGTCGCGGCGCGGCCGTGCAAATCCTGGCGTCATTCCGTCGGTGGGTCGCTGAGCGGCATGAGCCGCAGTAGCGGGCCGCCGACGTCGTAGAGCGACAGCATTTGGTCGGCGGCTTCCTCGATTCGCGTGAGGGTCAGGTACTTGTGCCGCCAGCCTCCGAAACCCTTCATGTCGGAGATCATGAAGGCGATCCTTCCATCCACGCGCATGCCTTCGCAGATGCCGTGGAGAACCGTCACCCGTATGTCATGAAGCTTCTTCGCCTCGGAGAGGAAGGCGGTCACAGCCGGGCGGACCGGTGCTAGCGGCGGGTCCTTCTTGAGGCGGTCTTTGATTTCGTCCCGCTTTTTCGTGAACGACACGGGGAAGTCGAAATACTTGAAGCCCGTGGACGGGTGACGTTGGCGGGCGCGCAGATGGATGACTAGCATGTCCACCGTAATTTCCAGTTGCCCCCAGTTGAGGGCGAGCCGTCCGCACGCGGAGTAGATCTTCTCGGCGGTCAGTGGGTCCTGAAGTCGAGCAAGGTATCGAGACATGGCCGACCGGCCCCCCAAGGATGAACCTGGCGCTCAAGAGCGCTTTTGACCGCGGCAGTCGCGAACGCGCTGAAGATGCCGCCGAATTCGTTCCGTGAGAGCTGGGAATTGGGCTTCGGTCCAATCAGTGGTAGCGGCCACTCCGGGCAAATCGGTCTTCATCGCGGTCCCCGCGGGCGTCGAACGCGGTCCGCATCAGGCCAGCGTGCAATACCAAAGCTTGAGCGAGTCCCGTGTGCGATCCTACCATCCGGCTCCATCGGAGGGTGTTAGTACATGCGCTACGTTGGCATCCTGCTCGGTATGGCGCTCGCGGGCTGTGCGTCCAGTCCTACCGCAGAGGAGATCGCCGCATCGGACGACTATCGGTGTCAGGACTACGGCTATTCGCGGGGCACCGAGGGGTACGCCCAATGTCGGATGCAGATCGATCAGCAGCGGGCACAGGCGAGAGCCGCCATGGCTGCGGCCTATCTCGGCGCGGGCGGCGGTCAGGTGCGCCGCACGCCTCAGCAGGCCTATCAGCTGCCGACGCCGAAGTGAGGTGCGTTGGAACCTGCCTAAGGACGCCGTTGGCGACAACCTAGGCACCCCCCAGCCGGTCGACGACTAACCCTTCGCGAACCGGGCCAGGTCCGCGGCGGTGTCGCGGCTGATGTCGGGGCAGGCGATGGAGAAGATCTCCGTGCCGTGGATGGTGCCCATCACCTGGCGGCAGCGGGCGGGCTGGCCGGCGCGCAGGAGCAGGCGGTAGAAGCCCACGCCCTCGTCGCGCAGCGGGTCGCACTCGTTGACGCTGATGACCACCGGCGGCAGGCCCTTGACGTCGGCCTCGGTGGCGAAGCCCGGCCAGGCCAGCGGATCGCGGGCCTTGTGAGCCTCTATGCCGTAGGCCATCTCGCCCCGGTTGTTGTGCAGCTCAAGCAGGATGCCGTTGTTTTCGACCGAGGACGGATTGTCCGGGTGCGGCCACTGGCCGGCGATGTAGGGACACAGCGCATAGAGACCGGCCACGAGGCCGATATCGCCGTCGCGCAGGAGCTTGAGGCCGGTGGCCAGGGTGAGGTTACCGCCGCCGCTCTCGCCGGCGATCACGATGCGGGCGGGGTCGATGTTGAGCTTGGCGGCGTTGGCCACCACCCACTTGAGGCCGGACACGCAGTCGTTGAGGCCGGCCGGGAACGGCAGGACCTCCGGCGCGGAGGACGGGCGCAGCGCATTGCGGAAGTCGACCATCACCACGCAGACGCCCTGGCTGGCGATGATCCGGCCCCAGCTTTTGTAGACGCCGTTGAAGCACGACATCGTCTGCATGCCGCCGCCGTGGATGTAGTAGACGCAAGGCAGACGCTCGGTGGTGTCGGGGCGGATGATGGCGACCCGGATGGTGTTGCCGTCCGGCGAGGAGACGAAGCTGTCGTCGCGGATCGACAGGCCCGCGCTCGGTGAGTTGGTCTCGGCGTCGCAGGCGTCGAACAGCCCGGACATCGCCGCCTCCGCCGCCACCGCCTGCGGGCTGTTGGCCTGGGCGAGCAGAGCCTCGCGGGAATCGATGTCGCCGGCCGGCGGCGCATCGGGGAAGGCGAACAGCGCCTTCAGGCGCGGGTCGATGCGGGGGTCGCTGGCGAGTTTCGAGGGCATGTGCGTCGGTCCTGCAGGCTGAGTGCGGAACCGTGGCATGGCGCCGTAGGGGACGCCAAGCGGCCAGGAAAAAGCCCCCGGCCTTGCGGCGCGGGGGCTTCGTCCGTTCCGTCCGTCGGGAGCTTGACGCTTACTTCGACGGGCTGGTGTCAGGCGTGTTGGCGGTGGTGGCGCCGCCGTCGACGTTGCCGGCTTGCTGCTCGACGGTGTCTGCGGCCGCGTTCAGGGCCTTTTCCTGGGACTCGGTCGGCGCCGCAGCGGCCTGCGATTCCAACGAGTCGGCCTTAACTTCGGCGGCCTTGTCGGCCTTGCTTTCGCAGGCGGCGAGGGAAAGGGCGGCGAGGGCCGCGGCGGTGGTGATCAGGAGGCGCATTTTGGGGTTCCCCAGGGTTGCTGACCTGGACCGTAGCGCACAAAACCGTGATTGGTTTCCCGGAACCCACGAGAAATCCGTGGAAGAACGGCGCCTATTTCGGCTTCACGAAGCGGAACAGGAACTGGTCGGTGTGGCGACGCACCGTGGGGTCGAAGACCATCTTGGTCCGGTCGTCGCTCGGGTTGGCCAGGATCTCGCTCTTGGCGTCCAGCCGGAAGCCCGCGGCCTTGGCGGAGGCCAGGACGATGGCGGGATCGATGCGGTGGATCGTCGAGCCGGTGGTGGGCGGCGCACCGGCGCTCGCCGCGTGATCCATGGCCACGAACACGCCGCCAGGCTTCAGCACCCGGTAGAGCTCGGCGTAGGTCTTGGCGGGGTCCGCGAGCTGCGGCTGGTCCTTCGGCGCGTAGTAGATCTCGTGCGGGCCCAGCACCCAGAGCACGCGGTCGACGGTCCCGTCTGCGGGCTGCAGGGCGTCGAACGGCGTGGTGGTGTCGGTGACGTTGGCGAGGCCGCCCCCCTCGCGGCGCTTGGCCATGGCCGGGCCGGAGTAGGTGAACTCCTTCGGGTTCTGGGTAATCACGTGGCCCTTCGACCCGACCGCACGGGCGATTAGCTCGGTCATCCAGCCCCTGCCGACCTCGAGCTCCAGCACGGTGTCGCCGGGATTGATCTGGGCGAAGGCCAGGACCTCGGCGGGCTTGCGCGCGGCGTCGTCCTTGCGGTCTTCTTCCGGACGCGAGGGATCGGCGAGGATCTTGGCGTAGTCGGCGGCCTTCAGCGGCGCGGCGGTGGCGAGCGCCGGGACGCTCGCGACGGCGAGAGCGGCGAACGCGGCGGCGAAATGGGCGAAGCGGGTCATCTTCTGGTCCCCCGTTTGGATTGCGCTACGGCAGGGGCTTAGGGTGCTGGCTCAAGATCGACAAGTCACGCAATCCGGGAGGAACCCCATGGCCGACAGTGCAGCCGTCGCGGCCGACGCCGCCACCGACGAGGTGCTCTATGAGGTGAGCGATCATATCGCCACCATCACGCTGAACCGGCCGGACCGGATGAACACCATCTCCGGCCCCATGCTGAATCAGCTGACCGAGCTGCTGCTCAAGGCCGATCGCGACAGGGAAGTGCGCTGCATCGTGCTCACCGGCACCGGCCGGGCCTTCTGCGCGGGCCTGGACCTGCGCGGCGCGACCAGCGGCGGCGGGACGGGCCTGGAGGGCGCGTCGACCTCCACCGACATCGACGTGCGGGCCACACCGCCGACGGTGCTCTTCAACCTGGGTACGCCCACCATCTGCGCCCTGAACGGCTCGGCGGCCGGCTACGGGATGGACACCGCGCTCGGCTGCGACATCCGGATCATGGCCGAGGGCGCCAAGCTGGCGGCCGCCTTCACCAAGCGCGGGATCGTGCCGGAGAGCGGCGGAACCTGGCTCCTGCCGCGCCTGCTCGGCTGGTCTAAGGCCGCCGAGATCATCTTCACCGGACGAACGCTGAGCGCCGCCGAATGTCTGGAACTCGGCCTGGTCTCGCACACCGCGCCGGCCGACGTCCTGGCGGGCGAGGCGCGCAAGCTGGCGCTCGAGATCGCCGCCAACGCCCCGCTCGCCGTGCAGGCTTCCAAGCGGCTGATGCGGATGGGTCTGTCGGAGCGCTTCGAGGACCACGTCCACCACGTGTTCCTGCAACTGCTTCCGCTTCTGAAGACGCAGGACAGCGCCGAGGGCATGCGGGCCTTCATGGAGAAGCGGGACCCGAAGTTCACCGGAAAATAACGGCGCCACTTGCGTTGGGAATTTGCTTTCCCACCTAGGCTCCGATCGCGCTCCCTGCCCCCGCAACCCCCTTGCGAGCCGGAGCGACGGGTGTGCGGCCCTGGCGCCTTAGATGGCCGCCGGGGCCGCCTTCGTTTCAGCCAGCAGGTAGGCCGCGAACAGCGCCACCAGCAGGCCGTCGATGACGATCGCGGCAATGGCCTTTCGGCGATACGGCGGGTGGCTCAGCACCAGCAGCACGAAGGACAGCTTGCCGACGGCCGAGAACAGCAGCACGGGCGTGCGGATCTCCGGATGGAAGGCTCCCCAGACCAGCAGCGCGCCTGACCCCCCGACCAGCAGGCCCCAGTTGCGCGCAATCAGGAGCGCGAGCGGCCCCTGCGGCTCTTCGCCCAGCAGCGTGCGGAACGCCGCGCGCGGCGCGAAGGCGGCCTGCAGCATCGTCATGGTGATGAGACCGCCCACGAGCATGACCCATCTGAATTGGTCGACGATGAGGTCCATGCGCGCCTCCCCCGAGACTCTGGTGGGGCCATTGTTCCGCAAAGCGCTGCCGGGCGCCAGCTTGACAGCCGCCGCGGGCGGGGCCGGTATCGCAAGGCAACGGGAGTTGGCCGCATGCGCGCGATGGTGACCTGGTTCTCGCTCGGCGTTCTGGCCCTCGCGCTCGGCGCCTGCGAGCCGAAGGCGCCGGCCAGGTCGGCGGCCCCGCCCGCGCCCCCTGTCGCCTCGATCGCGCCCGTCGCGCTCCCAACGGCGGCCGCCGCGGTGGCCCCCGAGACGGTGGCGATGGTGAGCCAGGCGCTCGCTATGGCCCAGGCCTTCAGCACCCGGGCGGCCGAGGATCTCGCCGCCGCCGCGAAGGCGGAGGCGCGGTTCCCCGAATTGGCCGCCCAGGCCAGCGAGGCGGCATCGCGCGCCGGCGCCACACCCGATCGCCCGGCGCTGGTCCGGCGCGTGGAGCTCGCGCGAACCGAGGCGGAGGCGGCGCGCGCCGACTTGGCGGCGCGGGCCGCCGCATTCCGCGCCGGCGCCCAGGCCCAGACCGACGCTGTCGCACAGGCCCAGCTGCAGTGCGTCCAGACCCCGGAGTTCGCGGCCTCCGAGCCCTGCGTGAAGCTCATGGCCGAGCAGGCGACCCTGGCCCAGACCGTCACCACCCTGACCACCCGGTTCGCCGCCGCCGAGGCCGCCTACCAGAAGCAGCGCCCGCGGTTCGACGAGGCCTCGGCGACTATGCTGCTCGGCGGCCGGTAAGGCCTGCAGCTAGGCGGGATTGCGCAGGTCCACGTAGGCGCTCGAGCCAGCGCCGGCGATCACCGACTCGACGTCGAACACCTGGCGGATCAGCGCCGGGGTCAGCACCTCCGCGGTTGGCCCGAAAGCGGCGAGGCGGCCGTCGCGCAGGGCCAGGAGGTGGGTGGTGTGGCGCGCCGCCAGCGTCAGGTCATGGACGGCGGCGACCACCAGCTTCCCCACGGCGGCCAGGGCGGCCAGGCGGCCCACGGTGTCCAGGCTGTGGCGTGGGTCCAGCCCCGCCATGGGCTCGTCGGCCAATAGCACCTGGGGATCGCCGATCAGGGCGCGAGCCAGCATGGCGCGGGCCAGTTCGCCACCGGAGAGGGTGGTGGCCGGTTGGTGGCGGTGGGCGGCGAGATCGCAGGCGGCCAGGGCGTCGCTGAGCCGCGGCTCCAGCCCGCCGGGCAGGCCGCCGAACGCCGGCAGCTGGGGGGTGAGCCCCAGCGCCACCAGCCGCTCCACCGAGATCGGCCACTCGGCCCGTGGGCTCTGCGGGAGGTAGGCGCGCCGCCGCGCCAGTTCGCGGCCGGACAACGCCGCGAGCGGAGTCCCGTCCAGCATTACCTGGCCGGCGTCGGGCTTGAGCAGGCCGGCGAGCACGCTCAACAGCGTGGACTTGCCCGCCCCGTTGGCGCCGACCACCGCGACGAACATCCCCGGCTCCAGCGCGCAGCTGAGCGCATCCAGGATGGCGCGGCCGCCCCTGCGCACGGTGAGGCCGGTGGCTGCGAGACCGTTCATGGCGCGGTCTTCCGCAGGCGCAGGACCAGCCAGAAGAAGAAGGGCGCGCCGATCAGGCTGGTGACCACGCCCAGCCGCAGCTCGGACGAGGTGTGGATCACCCGCGTGAGCATGTCCGAGACCAGTAGCAGGGCCGCACCCAGCAGGGCGGACGGCAGCAGCGTGCGGCTCGGCTCGTGGCCGACCAGCGGCCTGACCAGGTGCGGCGCCACCAGGCCTATGAAGCCAATCGCGCCGGTCACCGAGGTGGCTGCGCCCACCGACAAGCCGACGCCGATCAGCGCCAGCAGGCGGGTGCGATCCAGGTCGATGCCCAGGCTGGCGGCCTGCACCTCGCCCAATGCTAGCGCGTTCATAGCGCGGCCCATGAAGCTGAGGATCGCCAGGCCCACCAGGATGAAGGGCGCCACCAGGGCAATGTGGTCCCAGCCGCGCTCCGACAGCGACCCCAGCATCCAGACCGTGATCTCGTAGGCGGCGTAGGGGCTGGGGGCGAAGTTCAGCGCCAGCGCCAGGAAGGCCGCCATCAGGCCGGACACCGCCGAGCCGGCCAGGATCAGGGTCAATGTGCCGCCGCGGCCGAAGGCGAAGGTGATCGCTCCCGCCCCCATCGCCCCCACCAGGCCCAAGACCGGCGCAGCCAGGGCGAAGGCCTGGGTCAGGCCGAAGTAGATCGCCACCACC
>NZ_CADEGK010000087.1 GCF_902826855.1 uncultured Phenylobacterium sp.
GACTGGACCGACGTGAGACAAACGGGCGGCGCGCTGGTGGAGTGGCGCGTGGCGTGCGGTGAATCCACGGGCGACTCTGTCATCGCGGCTGACGGGATTGCGAAGGTGGTGATCGCCCTGATGCGGTCCTGGGACCCCGGGCCAGATGCGGCGGCCGTTGGGACCATTGTGGGTCAGTCCACCGGCGCGAAGCCGGCACCGCCCAAAGTTGCGAAGCCTAAGGCGCCGGCTGGGGCGAAGGCGCCTTAGGCCAGGCCGCTACTTGCTCAGCTGGCCGCGGATCGCACCGCCGCCGAACTCGGCGTTGTGCACGTTCACGTAGTAGTTGGCCGGGTGGGCTACGATGTCCTGGACCACGTCGGCCGCCGCCGTGGCGCAGCCGGAAACCTTGCCCGCTGCGTCCGGCGCTTTCATCATCACGACGGGCGGCCCGGACGCACCTGCCGCACCCTTGTGGATGTGGGCCGCGGTCGCCGCGGCGATCTTCTCCACGGACACGTCGTAGCAGACCTCGTTCTTGGCCGTGTCGACCTTGAAGTTCGCGTGGCCCATGCCGTCCGGATCGGCGGCGGCGGAGCCCATCAGGTGGGCCGCGAGTTTGGTCTCCCCGGCGACCGTGGGCGCGGCGGCGAGACCGAAGGCGGCGAGAGCGAGTACGAGCCGTTTCGTCATGGGGCGTCTCCTGCAGCCCGAACTGGGCGGCGGGATGGAAACCCTTTGCCGGCAGCGCGTCAATCGCCCTGCTAGTTCCGCGTCGGGATGATCACGGGAAGGTATTCGTAGCCCTTCACGAAGGGCGACGGCACGCGGCGCGGCGGCCCGACGACCTCGATCTTGGGGAAGCGGGCGAGGATTTCCTCCCAGATGATCTTCAGCTGCAGTTCGGCCAGGCGGTTGCCCACGCAGCGGTGGATGCCGAAGCCGAACGACAGGTGCTGGCGCACCCGCGGCCGCTCGATCCAGTAGTCGTTGGGCCGCTCGATGACTTCCTCGTCACGGTTGCCCGAGACGTACCACATGGCCACCTTGTCGCCGGCCTTGATGGTCTTGCCGCCCATCTCCACGTCCTCCAGCGCCGTGCGGCGCATGTAGGCCAGCGGCGTCTGCCAGCGAATGGTCTCGGAGACCATCGCGGGGATCAGGCTGTGGTCGGCGCGCAGGATGCGCTCCTGGTCGGGAAACAGGTGCTGGGCGTAGACCGAGCCCGAGATCGAGTTGCGGGTGGTGTCGTTGCCGCCGACGATCAGCAGGATCAAGTTCCCCAGGTACTCCATGCGGTCCATGTTCCGCGTGGACTCGCCGTGGGCCAGCATCGAGATCAGGTCGCCCTGCGGGGGCGCATTCACCCGCTCGTTCCACAGCCGCATGAAGTAGTCGACGCATTCGAACAGCTCGCCGCGGCGCTGCTCCTCCGCCTTCTCCTTGTCGTTGGAAGCGAACAGGCCGGAATCCGGGCCGGCGGTGGCGACGTCCGACCAGCGGGTGAGCTTGCGGCGGTCCTCCCAGGGGAAGTCGAACAGCGTCGCCAGGGTCATTGTGGTGAGTTCGATGGACACCTTATCCACCCAGTCGAACTGCTCACCGATCGGCAGGTTGTCGAGGATCTCGCCGGCCCGCTCGCGGATGATCGGCTCCATGCGCATCAGGCTGGCGGGGGAGACGATCGGGCTAACCGTCTTGCGCTGCACGTCGTGCTTCGGCTGATCCATGGCGATGAACATGGGTAGCGTGAAGTCCTCGGCCGGATCGGGCAGGACGATCGTGGGCTCGGACGAGAAGCGCAGGTGGTCGGTGTCGACCGCCATGATGTCGTTGTACTTGGTGATCGACCAGTAGCCGCCAATCTCCTCTTCCGGCGACACCGACCAGTGCACCGGGTCCTCCTTCCGCAGGCGCTCGAAGTAGGGCCAGTGCGTGTCAGTGCGGAAGAGCTCCGCGTCCCCGGGATTGATCTCCTCGATCGGCATGGAATAGGCCGCCTCGCGGGCGGCGCGCTTCAGGTCGATGGCGCCGTCGTCCATGGTTCGAGCTCCCTGCGGCGCGGGCTCAGGCGCCGCGTTCCGTCGACGGTGACCATGACCCCAGGGGCTGGGCGAGTCAAGAAAGTGACACTGGCGTCAACTTCAATCCAGGTTGTGAACGGTCGATGAGGCCGGCGCCGGGTCCCAGATGCGCTTGAAGCGGGGTGCGAGCGCGGTGCGTTTACGGGGCCGCAGGCGGAGCTTGCTGCCGGGCCGGAAGGCGGCAGGGGATCAGATTTTCTAAGCTGGCGCCGCGCCTGAACGCCGATCACATTGCGTCCAGCGCAGCTATTGGGAATCCGCATGGCCTCCGACGTCCTCTTCACGCCCTTCAGCTTCAAGGGCCTGACCCTGCCCAACCGCATCGTCATGGCGCCGATGACGCGGTCGATGTCGCCCGATGGCGTCGCCACCGACGAGGTCGCCGCCTACTACCGCCGCCGCGCTGAGGGCCAGGTGGGCCTGATCATCTCAGAGGGGACGGGCGTCGATCGGCCCGCCTCGCTCAACGACCCCAACATCCCGCGCTTCCACGGCGAGACGGCGCTCGCCGCCTGGAAGAAGGTGATCGACGAGGTCCATGCCGCCGGTGGCCTGATGGCGCCTCAGCTCTGGCACGTGGGCGCCGTGCGCGCTCGCGGCGACGCCTGGCAACCGCCGGGCCCCTATGACAGCCCGTCCGGCTACTCCAGCCCCGGCAAGCAGTTCGGCGACCCGATGACGGAAGAGGAGGTGGCCGACGCCATCCGCGCCTTTGCCGACGCCGCCGCGGCCGCCAAGGCGCTGGGCTATGACGCCATCGAGCTGCACGGGGCCCATGGCTACCTGATCGACCAGTTCTTCTGGGACGGCACCAATGTCCGCGAAGACGCCTACGGTTCCAAGGACATCAACGGCCGGGCCCGTTTTGCGGCCGATATCCTGCGCGCGGTCAGGAAGGCTGTCGGGCCGGACTATCCGGTGATCATCCGCATCAGCCAATGGAAGCAACAGGACTTCGCCGTGAAGCTGGCCCACGACCCCAAGGCTCTGGAAGCCTGGCTGGGCCCGCTCGTGGACGCGGGCGCCGACGTGCTCCACTGCTCTCAGCGCCGATTCTGGGAGCCGGAATTCGAAGGCAGCGACCTGAATTTCGCCGGCTGGGCGAAGAAGGTCACCGGCGTGCCGACCATCACCGTCGGCTCGGTGGGCCTGACAGGCGATTTCATCGCGGGCTACGGCGGGGAAAAGTCCGAGCCGGCGTCGCTGGATGAGCTGCACCGGCGTCTCGATCGCGGCGAGTTCGACCTCGTTGCCGTCGGCCGCGCCCTGCTGCAGGACCCGCAGTGGGTGGTGAAGATCCGCGAGGGCCGCCACGACGAGCTCTCAGCTTACGACCTCAAGGCCATGGCGACGCTGTACTAAGCCATGTCGTCTTCCCGTGCGGGTCGAACGCGTCAGGCGCGTTCCAGCACCCGTGCGGTGAAGGCGTACTCGTCGTCCGGCCCGGCCTCGTGCCGCTCGGAGCGGACCTCGCGCCATCGGCTTTCGTCGATCGGGGCCAGCACCACGTCGCCCTCCACCTCGGCCTCCACCTCGGTGAGGTAGAGCCGGCGCGCCTTCGGCAGGGCCAGCTCGAACAAGGAGGCGCCGCCGATCACGCAGATCTCGCGCGCCCCGTCCTCCTCCGCCTGCTCGCGGGCGATGGCCACGGCTTCGGCGAAGTCCTCGCAGACCACGCAGCCGGCCGGCTCGAACGACCCATCGCGGCTGAGCACGATGTTTGTGCGGCCCACCAGGGGTTTCCGGGGCAGGCTGTCCCAGGTCTTGCGTCCCATGATCACCGGCTTGCCCATGGTGATCGCCCGGAAGATCGCCAGGTCCGACTTCAGCCGCCAGGGCAGCTCGCCCTCGCGCCCGATAACGCCATTGCGGGCGCGCGCGATCGGGCCGGCGGCGAGGATGACCTGAGACATGGCCTCTCTCTAGGCCACCGGCTCCAGCCACGTCAGCCACTTCCTGCGCACCGCGGCCTCCGGGTCGATGTCGAAGCGGCGGCAGTAGAGCAGGAGCATGCACAGGACGTCGGCGGCCTCGTCGGCTCGGTCGTGCTCCGTGGCCTCCCCGCGGCCGCGGCTGGAGAGGCGCAGGTGGGCCTGGGCCAGCTCGCCCAGCTCCTCCTGGAGCTTGATCAGGAACCAGTCGTCGTCGCGCGCGATGGCGTACTTTCCCGCATAGATGTCGGAAATCTCGGCCGCCGCGGCGGATACCTCGGCCAGGGTAAGCGGGGCCTTGGGCACGTCTACACCGCGATTGGCGCGGCGATCGCGGGGTGCGGCCGGTAGCCCTCGAGCTGGAAGTCCTCGTAGTCGAAGGCGAACAGGTCGTCCTTGTCGGCCACGTGCATGACCGGCAGGGGGGCCGGCTCGCGGCTGAGCTGCAGCTTCGCCTGGTCCAGGTGGTTCAGGTAGAGGTGTGCGTCGCCCAGGGTGTGCACGAACTCGCCGGGCTCGTAGCCTGTGACCTTGGCCACCATCAGGGTCAGCAGTGCGTAGCTGGCGATGTTGAACGGCACGCCAAGGAACACGTCGGCGGAGCGCTGGTAGAGCTGGCAGGAGAGCTTTCCCTTCGCCACGAAGAACTGGAAGAGGCAGTGGCAGGGCGGCAGCGCCATGTCCTCCACCTCGGCCGGATTCCAGGCCGAGACGATGTGACGGCGGCTGTCGGGGTTGGTCTTCAGGCTCTGCACCACCGCCTGGATCTGGTCGATGATGCGGCCGTCCGGCGCCGCCCAGGAACGCCACTGCTTGCCGTAGACCGGGCCGAGTTCGCCAGCGTCGTCGGCCCACTCGTTCCAGATGGAGACCCCGCGCTCCTGCAGCCAGCGCACGTTGGTGTCGCCGCGCAGGAACCACAGCAGTTCCAGGATGATCGACTTCCTGTGCAGCTTCTTGGTGGTGAGGAGCGGGAAGCCCTTGGCGAGGTCGAACCGCATTTGCCGGCCGAACACGCCAAGGGTGCCGGTGCCCGTCCGGTCGCCGCGCTCAGCGCCGTTGGCCAGGATGTCGGCGAGGAGTTCGAGGTACTGGCGCTCCGGATGGTCAGGGGCGGCCTGGTAAGCCGGGCGAAGGGCGACGGGCGCGTTCATCTGCCTGGCAGGGTCGCGCGAACGGGACGATTCGGGAATTGGTGATTCGGCCGCGGGGCGCATCGTCCACAGGGTTGGCGCCGCCCTGTGCACAACGGCGAAACAGCCGGACTCATCCTGCGAACCCGCCTTCGTCGAGAAACGCCTGTTCCTCGGTCGTGGTGGTTCGCCCCAGGGCGGCGTTGCGGTGCGGGAACCGGCCGAACCGCACAATGATGTCGCGGTGGAGGCGCGCCCACTTCATCACCTCGGGATCGTCCAGGTCCGCCGCAAGCGACAGACCGAAGTCCTGGTCCGCCAGATCCTCCGAGTGTTCGAACGGCAGCAGCATGAACTGCCGGAGCGCGGTCTCCACCTGCAGGTGCCAACCCTTCTCGGCAGCCGGCCGGGCGAAGGATCGCGCCTTCGGGTCGGTGGCGAAGGCGTGGGCGGAGCCTCGGTAGAGGTTGCGCGGGAACTGGTCGAGCAGGATCAGGAGCGCCAGGGTCCCCTCCGGCGTCTCCCCCCATCCGTCGTACTTCCCGCGCGCCGCCAAGTGGTGCACCGGCTCGAATCGCAGGCGGATGGAATCGTCGAACCGGGGGTTCTTGGCGAACCAGCGGGTGGGGCCGGCGCCTGTCCAGAACGCCAGGATGTCGTTGGGCGTCGCCGTCACGCCAATCTCCGCATTCGGGCGCTCCTCTCGGTCGCCGCATGACTTGGGCGGAGGCCGGCCTTCGTTCAAGCTTGGTTCACCAAACGGCTGCGCACTCTTCTTGCAAGGGACTAGCGGTCCGCACGCGCGGGCCTAGGCGGATGGCGTAGATGAAGATGGCAATGACGGCCTTGGCCGTCGTGTTCCTGGCGGCCGCGGGCTCCGCGATAGCCGCGCCGGGGGACGGCGGGCAGCGCGAGCGTGGCGACCGTTCCGCCCGCAGTGAGAGAGCCGACCGACCGCGCATGGACGGCGCCGGGCGCGGGGGCGAGCACCGAGGCGGGGGCGACCGTCGCCAGCCAGACCGCCGCGCCTGGGACCACCGAGGCGACACGCCGCCCGCCGGCGCGCCGCCGGCGCGAGCGGACAACGACCGACGCGGCGATCGCGGCGACGGGCGGGGTCGCGGTGACCGTCGCGATGGCGACCAAGTCGGCCGGGGCGACCGCCGGGGCGGCGATCGGAACGACTGGCGGGGCCGCGATGGCGACCGGGGTGAGTGGCGGGGCCGCGATGGTGACCGTGGCGGCCGCTACGATCACGATCGGCGCGGTGATCGCCGCCACTGGGAGCGGGGACGCTATCCGGGCGTCTACTTCAGCTCGCACCGCTACCGTCACAGCTGGCGTCCGCCCGCCGGCTACTACGTCCGCCTGTGGGGCTTCGGCGATTTCCTGCCGCGCGGATGGTACGCCCCGGAGTACTACATCAACGACCCATGGAACTACGACCTGCCGCTGGCCCCGCCTGGGTTTGACTGGGTGCGCACCGGCTATGACGCGCTGTTGGTCGACAACTACAGCGGACAGGTCGTCCAGGTGGTGCGCAACGTCTTCTGGTGATCAGCCGGCCCGGCAGGCGGCGCACAGGCCGCGGGCTTCCAGGGTGATGGCGCGGATCGCGTAGCCGGTGGCCTCAGCCGCCGCGACCTGGGCGCCGAGATCGGGCACGAACTCGGCCGCCTCGCCGCAGCAGTCGCAAATCAGGAAGGCCGCGGCGTGCCCGCCCGACAGCCGGCACGGCACGTAGGCGTTCAGGCTCTCGATGCGGTGCGCGAAGCCCAGACGCTCGAGGAACTCCAGCGCGCGGTACACCGTCGGCGGCTTGGCCGACTCGCCACCGGCTCCAAAGGCGGCGATCAGGTCGTAGGCCTTCTGCGGCGCGTCCGAGGCCAGCAACAGCTCCAGCACCCGGCGGCGGGGCGCGGTAAGCTTCTCCTGTTCCTCCACGCAACGCGCCTCAGCCGCGGCCAGCGCCTGGCCCAGCGCCGCACCGTGGAGGCCATGGTGAGTGTGGTGCTCGTGGTGGCCGCAGGTGTCCGCCATGCCGGCAGCTAACTCCGATCCTGGGCGCGCATCAACGCCCTGCCCGGTCATCAAAGGCCAGTGTGGAGCAGCCGCTACGCTTCCTCGGTCTCGGTGGGGGCGGGGCCTTCGCCGGCTTCGAAGGTGCGGGGCGCTCGGCGGCGGCGGGGCTTGGGCTTTTCCGCGGCCTCGTCGGTCGCGGGGGCGGGGGCCGTGCGGGCCTGCAGGAAAGCGGGCGCATGGCTGGCGCCGCCGTCCGAGTCTCGCAGCATAGGCCCACGCTCCGGCGGATCGCCCTGCGGCTGGACCACGGGGAGCGGGTCGCGCTCGGGCCGGTCCTGACGTTCGGGACGCTCACGGCGCGGTTCGTCGCCCTCGGCGCGCGGACGCTCGTCGCGCGGCGGGCGATCGTCGCGGGGCCGGTCGTCACGAGGACGCTCGTCCCTCGGTCGATCGTCGCGGGGGCGGTCGTCGCGGTTGCGGTTGCGGGCATCGCGCCCGTCGCGGTCGCGCCACGGGCCCCGATCTCGGGCGCCGTCATTGTTGTTACGGGGGCGATCATCGCGCGGGCGGTCGTCGCGGGGACGGTCATCCCTCGGACGATCATCACGAGGACGCTCGTCACGGGGACGATCATCACGCGGACGCTCGTCACGGGGCCGGTCATCCCGCGAACGATCGTCGCGTGGCCGCTCGTCGCGCGCCTGCCACTGGCCGCGATCCTCGCCGCCGCTCGGGCGCCCGTCGCCGCCGTTTTCGATGGCGTTGGGGTCGTAGGGTTCGCCCTGAGGCTGCCCGCTCTCGTCCTCGAAATCGATGTCGTAGCCTGAGGCGAACTGGTCGCGCCCGAGGATCTCGCTGGCCGGACGGTTGGGCTGGATGGCCCGGAGCAGGCGGAAATAGTGCTCGGCGTGCTGGAGGTAGTTCTCGCCCAGGACCCGGTCGCCGGCGGCGTTCGCGTCGCGCGCCAACTGCTGATATTTTTCGAACACGTGCTGGGCGTTGCCGCGCACCTTGACCCCGTCGGGGCCATTGGAGTCGAAGGCCCGGTTGGCGTTCTGAGTCGGCTTGCCGCCTCCGCCCCCGCTGCCGCCACCACCACGATTGCGCCCGCGTTGGCGCTTCATACCCTTGAAATCTCTCATAGTTCGGAAACCGTTCGGCTTTCCCTTGAGCGCCTTGTCGGCGGCTTTGCCTTCAGCTTGGTCGGGCGGCGCCCGCTCTCATTGTTGAAGACGTAAGTGTTCCCCGTCTTCCGCCCGGGAGCTCTTCAGCGTGAGGCCAACTTGGTGAGAAAGCGTCGCGCCTGTCGGGCCGGGCGGGCGTCCTTCATGGGGACGCATCTACCTGCAACACCGACGAATTTGGGTGGAGACAACAGATGATGTAGCGGCTCACCCCGCGGTTTCCAAGGCCTTTTTCGTGCCTGCGACAACCCGGTGGCGGTCGGAGAGGTCCTTGATGGTGGTGACGCCCATGGCCCCGGCCTCCCGGAACAGGGCTTCGACGGCCGACTTCTGATCGTAGCCGATCTCCACGGCGAACCGCCCGCCGGGCTTCAGCACCCGCAGGATCTCCGGCGCGAGGATGCGGTAGTGGTCCAGGCCGTCGGCGCCGCCCTCCAGCGCCAGGCGGGGCTCATGGTCGCGCACCTCCGGCTCGAGGGTCTCGATGACTTCGGCGGCGATGTAGGGCGGGTTGGACACCACCAGGTCGAAGCTGTCGGCCTCCAGGAGGCTCGACCAGTCGGCGCGCATGAGGGCCATTCGTCCTGCGAGCCCGAGGCGCGCGGCGTTGTCGCGCGCGACGGCCAAGGCTTCCTCCGAGATGTCGATGCCCAGACCGCGGGCCGCCGGGCGCTCCGCCAGGATGGCCAGCAGGATGGCGCCTGACCCCACCCCGAGGTCCAGCACCGACCAGGCCGCGTGCTCCGGGAAGTCGCGCAGGACGTATTCCACCACCGTTTCGGTGTCCGGCCGCGGCGTCAGCACGTCGGGCGTGACCCGCAGCATGATCTTCCAGAACCCCTTGCGCCCCAGGATGTGGCTGACCGGCTCGCGACGCTCGCGGCGCGTCAGGTAGTCCTCGAGAGTCGCTTCCTGCTGGGTGGTCAGTTCGCGGTGAGGATCGGCGATGATGTCAGCCCGCGTGGCCTCGGCGGCGGCCTCCACCAGCAGGCGGGCGTCGATCACCGGGCCGGTGATGCCCACTGCGTCCAGCCGGGCCTTTGCCAGGCCCCAGGCTTTCACCAGGGTGGTCACGGCGCGGCCTGTTCCTGCGGCTCGGTCACCGCATCGCCCAGGCCCACCCGCCCAGGGGCGGTCATCCGCACGTAGATGCCGCAGTTCATGTGCCCGTAGTTGTCGAACAAGGCCTTGGTGACCTCCAGGTCGCGCTGCGCCGTCGTGGGATCGACATCGGTCGCCGCGCAGCGGACGATCGGCTTGAATACGGTGGCCCGGGCCCACCCGGCCATCAACGCGCGGCCCTCCCACCCGTTCTCCGCCCAGGCCGGCCATCCCTCCACGTAGAGGTTGCCGCGGAAGCGTAGCGGGTCGAGTTCCACACCCATCTTGGCCGAGAGGTCGCGCACGCTGGCGAGGTTGATGATCGACACCTGGCCCAGGGGGTGGTCGGTGAACCGGAACTGGCCCCGCGCGTCGACCACCTTCAGCGGCCCGCGGATATCGCCGGGCTCCAGGATGGCCGTGAGCCACGCCACGAACGCCTCGCGACCCTGCGGCTCGGCAAGGCGGCCGCCAAACGTCGGATGCCCGGGAGCCTCCGCGGTCATCACGCCGGAGGCATCGTCCAGCCTCGTCCTCACCGCGGCCACCTTGGGGATCGCCGCCAGCACGGTGAACTTCTGCTTGGTCACCCAGGCCGGGGCATCGGGATCGAACCCCGACGGTCCGTTCTCGACCGCGTAGGTGCGGTCGTGCGGAAAGCCTTCGCCGGGGGCGAGGTCGACGTGCGTCAGGCTCTCGGGCGTGAAGCCCTTCACCGGGTGGCGGAAGATGCCCGCAACGTGGCCGCTCATGCCGGGCTTCTGGCCGAAACGGCTGCGCTTCACAAGGCCGGGGGAACGCGCGGCGGCCGGCGCCGTTTGGCCAGCGACGGTTGGGAGCAGTCGGTTGGTGAGCGACGCAGATCCTCGGTCCTCGCGCGACGTCGCCCGCTCGCCGCCTCAGTTGCCGCGCGTTGGTCCGAGACCCACGCCCGGTCTCAGCCGCCAGCAGGTCGCCCAACCCGACGAGTTCGAGCGGCAGGAGCCGGAGCGCGGTCGGGTCGCCGACTGGCCGCATCACATCCCGTGGCGGGGCTGGCGTGACATCGCGTGGCGCACGGCGAGTGAGGTAAACCACGACCGCCTGACCGTCGTGGCCGGCAGCGTCACCTACTACACCCTGCTGGCCATCTTTCCCGCGCTCGGGGTCTTCGTCTCCCTCTACGGCCTGATCGCCGATGTGAAGGCGGTGCAGGAACAGCTGATCCAACTGTCGACGGTGTTTCCACCGGCGGCGTTGAGCCTGATCGGCGAACAGATGATGCGCCTGGCGACCGGGGAGCCGGCCGGCCTTTCGATGGCCTTCGCCGGCAGCCTGCTCCTCTCGCTGTGGAGCGCAAGCGCTGGAATGAAGTCGCTCTTCGACGGCCTGAACATCGCCTACGACGAGACCGAGAAGCGAGGCTACGTGATGCGCACCGCGCTGACGATTGGCTTCACCGCCGCCCTGATCGTGTTCCTGATCGTCGTCAGCGTCATCCTGATCGCCGGTCCGATCGCACTGGAGGCCGCGGGCCGGCGTGGCGACTGGGTGGCGGCCGCCCGGTGGCCACTGGTGTTCCTGATGGCGGCTGCAGCGTTCACGGCCGCCTATCGGTACGGCCCCAGCCGAGCCCCGGCCCGCTGGCGATGGCTGGTCCCGGGCGGCGTGGCTGCGGCCACGCTATGGATGGCGGGCTCGGTGGGCTTCTCCTGGTACCTGGGCAACGTCGCCAGCCTGGACGTGACCTATGGCTCCCTTGGCGCGGTAATCGGCTTCATGATCTGGGTCTGGTTCTCCGTGATGCTGGTGCTGATCGGCGCGGAAATAAACGCTGAGATCGAGCACCAGACCGCGCTCGACTCCACCACCGGCGAGCCGGAGCCCATGGGCGCGCGCGGCGCCACCATGGCCGACACGGTGGGCCTGCGCTTTGCCGGCCTCCGCCACATCCTCGAACTGACCCGCAAGCAGGTCGCCGGCCTGCGGCAGAAGCTACGACTCTAGTCTGGAACGGCCGGTCACCCGAACTCGTCCTCCAGCGCCGCCAGCCGCGCCGCCTGGTCCTCGGCGATCAGGGGATTGATGACGTCATCCAGGGCCTCGCCCTCCATGATCTTGGGCAGGTTGTAGAGCGTCAGGTTGATGCGGTGGTCGGTCACCCGGCCCTGCGGGAAGTTGTACGTGCGGATGCGCTCGGAACGGTCTCCGCTGCCGACCTGGCTCTTGCGGCTCTCCGAGCGGGCGCTGTCCAGCGCCTCGCGCTGCATGTCGTACAGCTTCACCTTCAGCGCCTTCATGGCCCGCGCGCGGTTCTGGTGTTGCGACTTCTCCGAGCTCGTCACGACGATGTTGGTCGGCAGGTGGGTGATGCGCACCGCCGAGTCGGTCTTGTTCACGTGCTGGCCGCCGGCCCCGGACGAGCGGTAGGTGTCGATGCGCAGGTCCTGGTCGCGGATCTCGATCTCCACGTCCTCGGGCTCGGGCAGTACCGCCACAGTCGCGGCAGAGGTATGGATGCGCCCCTGCGCCTCCGTGGCCGGTACCCGCTGCACCCGGTGCACGCCGCTCTCGAACTTCAGTCGCCCGAAGACGCCGTCGCCGGTGACGGCCGCGACGATCTCCTTGTAGCCGCCGGCGTCGCCCTCCGAAACGCTGTCGATCTCCACGCGCCAGCCCTGCGTCTGGGCGTAGCGCTGGTACATGCGGAAGAGATCGCCGGCGAACAACGCCGCCTCGTCGCCGCCGGTGCCCGCGCGAACTTCCAGGATCGCGGACGCATTCTCGTCCTTGTCCTTGGGCGCCAGCAGCAGGGCCACCTCATGCTCCAGGTCCGGCAGCTTGTCCTTGAGCGCCTCCAGCTCGTCGCGAGCCAGCGCGGCCATCTCGGGATCGCCGGACGCGGCCATTTCCTCGAGCTCAGGCGCCTCGGCCTTGACCCGCCCCAGGGCCATGACCGCATCGGCCACCGGCTTCAGTTCGGCGTGTTCCTTCGAGAGGCGCACGATCTCGGTCCCGTCGGTGGCAGCGCCCATCCGCGCCTCGATCTCGCGGAAGCGATCGAGCACCTGGTCGAGTCTGGCCTGAGGAAGTCGCACGTTTCAGAATCCGTTGGGGGCGCTGTCTCTATCCGAGAGCTGGGCTTACAACAAATCGATCGGACGGAGACGAGCGATGGCCATGTTCCACCAAGGTAACCGCGAGCTGCAGGACGCCTTCGGTAGCCGCGCCCTGGCCGACCGGCTGGAGGAGACGGTAGCGCACGACCGCTTCACCGAGGGCGACGCCGCCTTTATCCAGGCGCAGAGCTTCTTCTTCCTGGCGACCGCCGACGCCGAAGGCCGGCCAGACTGTTCGTTCAAGGGCGGCCCGCCAGGTTTCGCCAGGATCGTCGCGCCGGACCTGCTGGTGTTCCCGGACTACGACGGGAACGGCATGTTCAAGAGCCTCGGCAACATCGTCGCCAATCCGCACGTCGGCCTCCTGTTCATCACCTTGGGCGAGAAGCCCCAGCGAATCCGAGTCAATGGCACGGCGCAGGTCGTCCGCGACGACGCGACCATGGCGCAGGTCCCGGGCGCGCAACTCCTGGTGCGCGTGACGCCGACGCACATCTTCCCGAACTGCCCGCGCTACATCCCCAACTTGAGCGCCGGTGAGGAGTCGATCTACGCGCCGGCCGCCGGCGCCGCGCCGATCGAGCCCGCCTGGAAGACGTTCCCCGCCTTCGCCGACGTGGTTCCGCCCCGCAGAGCTTAGCGGGAACGCTCCGCCGCGCCGGGTGTTAGGGCCCCCGGGACAACGGAGACATCAACATGGCGACCGAACGCGTAACTGAGCGCACCGATGGCCTGACCAGCGAGCGCGTCGTCGAGCGCGACGCGGGCGGCACCACCTATGTCGACAAGGGCGGCTCCGGCATGGGCGCCGTGCTCATTGGACTAGCCCTGCTGGCGCTGGTCGCCATCGTGGCCTTCTTCCTGCTGCAGTCGAACCGCAACGACGCGATGCGCACAGACGCGGTGACCAGCGCCGCGTCCAGCGTCGCCGACTCGGCGTCGAACGCAGCCGGCAGCATCGGCAATGCCGCCGAGAACGTCGGCGAGGCCGTCACGCCGAAGTAGGCACGGTACAGACGGGCCCGCCCCGTCCCGGAGCGGGCCCTCATACTGTCTGGCGTATGGCTAGACGCGTTCGCCCGACAGGGCGGCATTGCCGAACATGCCGAGCTTGCAGTTGCCGCTCAGCTTGTCGCCGTCGACGTTGGCCGTGAACTCCAGCTTCATCGGCATCGGGTTGGTGATATCGGTGTTCCAGGTGAGGGTGTTCCCGTCGACCTTACCGGTGACCTCTTGCGCGCCCATTTCTGAATCCACCTTGCCGGTGAAGGTGTCGCCGCTGGTCACGATGCTCACGTCCATCGTGCGCGCGCCCATCGGGGTGTTGATGGTGATCTTCCAGTTGCCGTCCGCGGACATCGAAGTTTCTCCAAGGAATAGGACGGCCACCTAAACGCGGAAGGCGCGCGCAGGCAAGAGTGACGCTGGCGTCACTTTCCGGCTACTGAGCCGCGTGCGGGGCCGCCGCTTCAGCCGCCCGGATCTCGGCGGCCTTGGCCTCGACCAACTCCACGATGTGGTCGACCATGCCCTCGTTGTCCTGCTTGTGATGCTGCTTGCCGGCCATGTAGACCATGCCCGCGCCCTTGCCACCGCCGGTGAAGCCGAGGTCGGTCATGAGCGCCTCGCCGGGGCCATTCACCACGCAGCCGATGATGGACAGACTGAGCGGGGTGGAAATATGCGCCAGCCGCGCCTCGAGAGCCTCCACGGTCTGGATCACGTTGAAGCCCTGCCGCGCACATGACGGGCAGGCGATGATGTTCACCCCGCGGTGGCGCAGGCCGAGCGATTTCAGCATGTCGAAGCCGACCTTCACCTCTTCGACCGGGTCGGCGGCGAGGCTCACGCGGATGGTGTCGCCGATGCCGGCCCACAGCAGCGAGCCCATGCCGATCGAGCTCTTCACCGTGCCGGTCCGGAGCGCACCTGCCTCGGTAATCCCGAGGTGCAGCGGGCAGTCGATGGCCTCCGCCAGCATCTGGTAGGCGGCCACGGTCATGAAGATGTCCGAGGCCTTCACGCTGATCTTGAACTCGTGGAAGTCGTGATCCTGCAGGATGCGGGCGTGGCGCAGCGCGGAGTCGACCATCGCCTGCGGACAGGGCTCGCCGTACTGTTCGAGCAGGTCCCGCTCCAGGGACCCGGCGTTGACCCCGATGCGCATCGAGCAGCCGTTGTCGCGGGCGGCCTGGATCACGTCGCGCACCCGGCCGGCGTTGCCGATGTTGCCAGGATTGATCCGTAGGCAGGCCGCGCCGGCTTCCGCCGCCTCGATGCCCCGCCGGTAGTGGAAGTGGATGTCGGCCACGAGCGGCACGCTGGAGGCCTTCACGATTGCGGGGAAGGCGCCGGTGGACTCCTCGTCCGGGCAGGAGACGCGCACGATGTCGGCTCCGGCCTCCGCGAGCTGGCGCACCTGATCGATGGTCGCCGCCGCATCCGCCGTCAGGGTGTTGGTCATCGACTGCACGGTGATCGGCGCATCGCCACCGACTTCCACCTTGCCAACCCGGATTTTGCGGCTGGGCCGGCGATGGATCGCGCGCCAGGGGCGGACGCTGGTGTGGTGTTCGGCGGTCATGACGCTAGGAAAATAGGCCGAGCGGACGGCGAACCCAAGGGTGCTTGTCGCCGCGCCCTGAGCCTCAGCCGGCCGGAGCCTTGGGCGGCGGCCTTGCGGGGGGTGGCGAGACGGGCGCCGCCGCGGCTGGCGCCACCGCGGCTGGCGCCGCCACGGTGGGCGCCGTCGCCAGCTTCGAGGCCAGCACCTGGGTGGCCGGCAGCACACCCTTGGACTGCCCGTCGACGAACACCTGGAAGTCGTTCGCGTTGGAAACATCGATGGTCAGCCCGGGAAGCCGCGGCGCCCTGAAGGCTTCACCCTTGGAGAGCTGACGGGCGAAGTAGACCGAGCCGTCGGCGCCGCGCAGGATCAGGGCGGCGTTCTTCAGCGCCTGCAGGGTCACCGCCGACGACAGCTGCGGATTGCCGGAATCGTAAACCTTGCCCATCGGCCTGAACGTTGTCGGCAGCGTGGCCAGGTCCACCTCCGTGCCCTCGTTCACCGCCTTCGGCCGCGGCGCATCGGCGTTGGCCTGCAGCCCCATCGATGCGGCCAGTCCTGGGGTCTCGTAGGGGGCTGGCGTGGTGGACTCCACGGGGGCAGGCAGAGGCGCGCCCAGCTCCATGGTTTGGGGCTTCATGCTGCGCAGGGCCTTCTCGACCGTCGCCTGCGCGGCGAGCGGTGGGGGCGGGGCGCTGGCGCTCATGGAGCGTTGGGCGACGTTCCACAGCACGATCGCCGAAACGATCACCACGGCCCCGATCAGGAAGGCCGCCACCCGCGGGTCGCGTTCCTCCGGCACGCCGACGGGCGCCTGAAGTTGCGCCTCCAGAACCGGTTCGTCGGTCTTGAAGCGATCGATCGCCATGTCCGGATCGGCGCCCAGCATGGCGGCGTAGGCGCGGATATAGCCGATGGTGAAGGGCCGTGAAGGCAGCTTCTCCATGTCCATCGCTTCGATCGCCTCGAGGTAGGCGCGCCGAACCCGGGTGAGGTCGGCCACCTCCTGAAGGCTGAGCTTTTTGGCCTCCCGGATCGCCTTGAGGGCGGCGCCCAGGCTGTCGTGGTCGAAGAGCGGATCGATTGGGCCAGCGAGCGGCGGCGGGAGCGGATCGGGGCCGCCAGTCGACTCGACGACGCGCAGCGCCCGGTTGCGCAGCGCGGCCCGGTCCGACGGCTTCTTCGAGGTACGCTTTCCTAGCACTGCGGTCCTGCGCGCTCCGCGACGACGAGCATCCTACTCTTAGGCTGCGTCGGCGTCAGACAGCGAGGGACAGTTTACGCGCCAGGGTTTCGATTTCGCTTCGCACCGAGCCCGCGCTCGACTTCAGGAGGGCCGAGACGCCGCGCCGGGCCATCTCGCGGTCGCAGCCCAGGACCATCTGCTTCACCGGTCCGACGCCGGCGGGCGGCATGGACAACCGCTCGAAGCCCAGGGCCACCAGGGTGAAGGCCTCCAGCGGCCGGCCCGCCATCTCGCCGCAGACGCTGACCGGCGTGCCGGTTTCGGCGCAGGCGCGCTGGATCGCCTCCAGCGCCCGCAGCGCCGGCGGCGACAGCGGGTCGTAGCGGTCGGCCACCCGGGGGTTCCCGCGATCGGCGGCGAACAGGTATTGCATCAGGTCGTTGGTCCCGACGCTGACGAAGTCGGTCATCGGAAGCAGCGCGTCCAGGTGCCAGATCAGCGACGGCGCCTCGATCATCGCGCCGACGTCCAGCCGCGACGGCGCGGGCCGTCCCCGCCGCTGCGCCCAGGCCACCTCAGTGTCGACCACAGCGCGCGCCGCGCGGAACTCATCGACGTTGGCCACCAGCGGGAACATGACCCTGAGCGGCCGCCCCTTGGCTGCCGCGATCAGGGCCCGCAGTTGCAGGCGCAGCAGGGCCGGGCGGTCCAGGCCCATGCGGATGGCCCGCCAGCCCAGCGCCGGATTGTCCTCCCGCTCGGCCTCCATGTAGGGCAGCACCTTGTCGCCGCCCAGGTCGAGGGTGCGGAAGGTCACCGGCAGGCCGCCGGCGGCGTCCATCACCCGCGAGTAGAGCGCCGTCTGGGCGTTGAACCGCGGCATCTCCTCGGAGACCATGAACTGAAACTCTGTGCGGAACAGGCCGATGCCCTCCGCTCCGGTGTCGGCCAGGCTCTCGAGGTCCACGTCCAGGCCGGCGTTCATCAACAGGGTGACCTTCACCCCGTCTCGGGTGAAGGCCGGCGTGTCCTTCAGCTTGGCGAACTCGGCCCGCCGCTGGCGGCGCACGTCGATGCGGGCCTGGATGGCGTGGACCACGTCGGGACGGGGCCGCAGGTAGGCTTCGCCCGTCTCGGCGTCGACGATGACCGGATCGCCTTCCGATACCCGGTCGCGCAGGCCCTGCAGGCGGCCCACGCAGGGGATGTCCAGGGCGCGGGCGACGATGGCGGCGTGGCTGGCGGACGAGCCCTCCTCCAGCAACAGTCCGCGCAGTTTGGTGCGGTCGTACTCCAGGAGGTCGGCCGGACCGAGGTTACGGGCGATGAGGATGGCGTTGTCGGGCAGGTCGCGCGCCACGCTGCCGTCACCCGACAGGTGGCGCAGCAGCCGGTCGTTCAGGTCTTCCAGGTCGTGCAGCCGCTCGCGCAGGTAGGGGTCGCGCGCCTGGCCCAGTCGCGCCCGGTGCTCGGAACGCACCCGCTCCACGGCGGCCTCGGCCGTGAGGCCGTTCTTCACCGCATCCTCCAGGCTGCGGTTCCAGCTCGTGGAGTGGGCGAACATCCGGTAGCTCTCGAGCACCTCATAGGAGGCGTCGACCAGGCCGCTCTGGCCCTCCAGCATCTTGTCGATCTGGTCTTTGAGGCCTTTGAGCGCAGCCCCTAGCCGCAGTTCCTCAGCCGCCACGTCGTCGCTGAGCAGCTGCGAGGAGGCCACAGGCGGCTCGTGCAGCACGGCGGCGCCATATGCGAGGCCCTCGGCGAACTTCGAGCCGATCAGCCGCTCCGGACGCCGGGGGGCGATCTCGACGCCCTCCAGTTCTCCGACCGTGATCAACTCGCCCGAGGCGACCCTTTCGGCCAGCACCATGGCCACGATCTGCAGGTCGTCGACCTCGTCGTCCGAGTAGGTGCGGGTGGCCTTGTTCTGCACCACCAGCACGCCGATCGCGCGGCCGCCGCGCAGCAGCGGCACGCCCAGGAAGCCGTGGTAGGGGCTCTCGCCGGTTTCCGGTCGGAACGAGAACGCCTCGTGCTC
>NZ_CADEGK010000088.1:0-16374 GCF_902826855.1 uncultured Phenylobacterium sp.
GCGCTCGCCGCGGTGGCCGCCGGGATCCTCCAGCTTGATGACGTCGGCGCGCTGGTCGGCGAGGAGCTGGGTGCCGTAGGCGCCGTTGACGACGCTGGTGAGGTCCAGGATTCGGATGCCGCTCAAGGGTCCGGTGGCGGCGCCGGCCAGCGGCTTGACGCCAGCCCTGTTTACTTCCGCCACGTTACGCCTCCCCTCACTCGCCCGCGTCGTTATGATGGGCGCCGACAAGAACAGCAAATGACGGTGGGGACGGCCAGTGGACTTCGAACTTTCCGAAGAGCACCGCATGCTCAAGGACCTGGTCGCCAGGTTCGTGAAGGACGAGCTGATGCCGCTCGAAGCCGGCGTCATGCAGCGCGAGGCCGAGGGCAAGGGGCTCGGAATCCCGAAGGAAGACTACGAGCGCCTGGACAAGCGGGCCCATGAGCTGGGCCTTTTCGGACTGGACGCGCCGGAGGACGTGGGCGGCTCGGACCTGCCAATGACCGCCATGGTGGGCGTCGAGGAGGAGATCGGACGCACCGTCACCCCCTACACCCTGCCGCCGGACAGCCCGAACCTGCGGATGCTGATGCAGACGGTCGACGACCGCCAGCGCGCCGCCTACCTGGCGCCCTACGTGGCCGGGAAGACCATCTCGGCGATCGGCATCTCCGAGCCCGGCGCGGGGTCCGACCCGGCGGGCATGACCACCCGGGCCGTGCGGGACGGCGACGACTGGGTGATCAACGGCCGAAAAATCTGGATCTCACGGGCTGAAGAGGCCGATTTCACGATTCTCATGGCCGTGACCGACACCGAGAAGCGGGCGCGGGGCGGCATTTCGGCGTTCCTGATCGACAAGGGTACGCCGGGCTTCAACGTCCTGCGCAAGATCCCGATGATCGCCGGCGCCGCCACCTATGAGATCGCCCTGGAGGACTGCCGGGTCGAGGGGTGGAAGCTGCTCGGCCAGGAGGGCGCCGGGTTCGCGCCGATGCAGACGCGCCTGGGCACCCGGCGGATCCAGATGGCGGCCTGGTCGGTGGGCATGGCGCAGCGAGCGCTGGACATGATCCTGGAGTACGCGCCGCAGCGGAAGACCTTCGGGATGCCGCTGAGCGAACGCCAGGCGATCCAGTTCTGGGTGGCCGAGGCGGCGACCAAGATCCACGCCACCCGGCTGATGACCTACGACTGCGCCTGGAAGCTCGACAATGGGCGTGACGTCCGGTCCGAGATCTCGATGATCAAGTATTTCGCCACCGAGATGGCCTACGAGACGGTGGATCGCGCCATGCAGGCCTTCGGCGCCATGGGGATGACCAAGGAGATCCCGCTGCAGCTGATGCAGGCCAAGCTGCGCACGATGCGGATTTATGACGGGCCCACCGAAGTGCATAAGTGGGTGGTGGCGCGCAACATGCTGGGGACCAGACGATGAAGCCGATGTCGTGGGGTGAGCACATCACCTCGAAGGTCGAGGGCCACGTGCTCGTGGTGACGATCGACAAGCCGCCGTTCAATCACGTCAGCGTGGACCTGATGAGCGACCTGGCGTTCTGCCTGGAGGCCGGCGACAAGGAAGTCCGCATCCGGGCCAGCGTGATCCAGGCCGACGGCAAGGCGTTCTGCGCCGGGGCCGACTTCGCCAGCCCGACGGACGCGGTCGGGAGCGGGATGGCGGGGATCAACGCCCTCTACACCCAGGCGGTGCGGCTGTTCTCGATCGAGAAGCCGATCGTGGCGGCGGTGCAGGGCGCGGCGGTGGGCGCGGGCCTGGGCCTGGCCATGGTCGCCGATTTCCGGGTGGCGAGCCCCGAAGCGCGGTTCGCCGCCAACTTCGTGAAGCTGGCCTTCCACCCTGGCTTCGGCCTCACCCACACCCTGCCGCGGGCCATCGGCGAGCATCGGGCCAACCTGATGTTCCTCACCGGCCGCCGCGTGAAGGCCGAGGACGCCCTCGGCTGGGGACTGGTGGACGAAGTGGCGCCGGCCGACGAGTTGCGCGCCGCGGCCCTGCGCCTCGCAGACGAGATCGCCGAGAACGCGCCGCTGGCGGTGGTGGCCACACGCAAGACCCTGCGTGGGGATCTCGCAGCCGCCGTGAAGGAACAGACCGACCACGAGCATATCCAGCAGACGGCGCTGCGGGCGACCGACGACTTCAAGGAAGGCGTCAAGGCCGTCGCCGAGCGGCGGGCCGGCAACTTCCAGGGCCGCTGAGCGTGAGGCTGGCCCCCGCAGCCTTGCTGCTCGGCCTCGCCCTCTGCTCTTCCGCGTCGGCCCAGGTGCAGGCGCGGACGCGGCCGGACGCCGTGGGCGACACCTACCGCTACCGCAGCGAGACCCGCTACGCGGAGAAGAGCCGCGACGGCATGGAGGCCCAGGTCAACAGCCAGGTCTTCGAACTCAAGGTGCTGGGGGTCAGTCCTGAGGGCCTGCGGGTGCGCTACACGCTGGTGGAAGCCACCGTCGCCGATACCGCCGGCCCGGCCATGAAGGCGCCGCTGCAGGCGGCCGTCGGCGGGGTGCTGGACTTCCGGATGGACCGCAATGGCATGGTTACGGCGGTCGACAACTGGCCGGACTACAAGGCCAGGTTCCTGGGCAAGATCGACGCGGCGCTGCCGGCCGGCGACCAGATCCGCAACATCGTCCACCAGCGCATGAACCAGGATCCGGTCGAGGCCGCCCAGGACCTCGTGCTGGGCGACCTGGCCCTGTTGCGGGCGATGGAGTTGCGCGGGCCGGTGGCGCTGGGGCGGGTGGAGTCCCTCGACACGCGGCGGCGCCCGCCGCCCAGGGTGGTCACCGAGACCTCGGTCAAGACTCCCGGCTGCGTGCTGCATATCAACCGCGTCACCACCGGGACCACGGTGGGCGCCGTCCAGAAGACCACCGCCGACGCCGACGTCTCGGTCAAGGACGGCCGGGTGCTGAGCTTCACCCAGAACCGCGTCGAACGGGCGGGGGCAACGGTGGTGGACGAGCGACTGATGATCAAGCGGCTCAGCGCGGCGCCGGGGTGTCCTTAGGGTTTTCCTTTCCCGCAAGCGGGAAAGGAAGGCGGCCGGCTGCGCCCTATCCCTCGGAGAACCGCACGCCCGCGGCGCGTTCGCACTCCGCGGCCAGTTCCTTGAAGAGCAGCGACAGGATCACCAGCGCGCGGCCTTCGACGTCGGGGGCCTCGGCGCCGGGATGCCAGTCGACGGCCATGTCGAAGGCGAGCTCCGGGATCAGCGCGTTCCTCGCCAGGACGCTGACCACCGCCGAACCGGGACCGCCGGGCCGGCCCTTGGCGTCCAGCAGCCAGCGCAGGTGCTCCGGAACGGGCTGAGGCGCCGCTGGGGTCATAGACGCTCCATCTGCTCCAGCTGGCGCGCCGCGCCGACGATGGCGGGGTACGGATGCAGGACCAGGAAGGTCGGGATGTCGCGGACGTAGTTGTAGAGCCGGCCCTTGTCCTCGAACCGGCGGCGGAACTGCCCGGACGCCAGCCGTTCGGCGATGCGGGGCGCGATGCCGCCCGAGACGTAGACGCCGCCGCGGGCGCCGTAGGTCATGGCGAGATCGCCCGCCACCGCGCCCAGCATGCCGACGAACCGGTCCAGCGCCGCCGAGGCCAGGGGGTCGCCCACCAGCCCCTCGCGCGTGACCTCGCGCTCGTCGACCAGGGTCGCGGGCTTCTTGTCCAGGGCCGCGAGCGTCGAATAGATCGCATAGAGGCCGTGGCCGGACAGCAGACGCTCGATTGAGACCCGGCCGTAGAGGGCGTTGAGGCGCCGCCAGATCTCGACCTCCACCTCGTCGTGCGGAGCGAAGGCGGCGTGGCCGCCCTCGGTGGGAATAGCGATATCGGCGCGGTCGTTGCGCGCGAGGGCCGCGACGCCGAACCCGGTGCCGGCGCCCAGGGCCACGATGGGGCAGTCGTGGGCGCCACGGCTCGGGCCGGGGCCCAGGAGCCGCAGGTCCGGCCCCTCCAGCCGCGGGCAGGCCAGCGCCTGGGCGGCGAAGTCGTTGATCAGGTCGATGGCCTCGAACTCGAACTGGGCCAGCAGGTCGCCCTCCGAGACCGTCCAGTTGAGGTTGGTGAACTCGATCTCACCATCGACCACCGGTCCGGCGACAGCGACCACGGCCTTAGGCGGGCGCTTCTTGCCTGCGGTGGTCTCGATGTACTCGGCGATGATGTCGGAGAGGCTCGAGTAGTCCCTGCACGCGAAGGTGCGTGGGTTGCGAATGTGGCCCTGGCCGTCGATCAGCGCGAAACGGGCGTTGGTGCCGCCCACGTCGCCCACCAGCCCCACCCATTGAGGCTTCATCAGGCGGCCTCGAACAGGGCGCAGGCGCCGGCGTCGGCGGGGCCTGCGGCCTGGCGCATCCACCCGAACAGCTCGCGGCCGAAGCCGCGGTCGGCGGGCGGGCAGACCGCGGCCTGCCTTCGCATCAGCTCGCGGGCCTCGACGTGGATCTCCAGCGTGCCGGCCTCGCCGTCGAGGCGGATGACGTCGCCGGTCTTCACGTACGCCAGCGGCCCGCCGGCGGCGGCCTCCGGGGTCATGTGGATGGCGGCCGGCACCTTGCCGCTGGCGCCGGACATCCGCCCGTCGGTGACCAGGGCGACCTTGTGGCCACGGTCCTGCAGCACGCCCAGGGTCGGGGTCAGGGAGTGCAGTTCCGGCATGCCGTTGGCCTTGGGGCCCTGGAAGCGGACCACCGCGATGAAGTCGCGGTCGAGCTCGCCGCGCCGGTGGGCGGCCAGAAGCTCGTCCTGGTCCTCGAAGACGATGGCGGGCGCCTCGACGATGCGGTTGGCGGGCTTCACGGCCGAGGTCTTCATCACGCCGCGGCCGAGGCTGCCCTTGAGCACCCGCATGCCGCCCTCTGCCTCGAACGGATCGTCGGCGGGGCGCAGGATGTCGCGGTTCAGGCTCTCGGCAGGCCCGTCGCGCCACACCAGCTTGCCGCCGTCCAGGAACGGCTCGCGCTGATAGCGGCGCAGGCCGGCGCCGGCCACTGTGACCACGTCGTCGTGGACCAGGCCGTGATCGAGGAGGGTGCGGGTGACGTAGCTCATGCCTCCGGCGGCGTGGAAGGCGTTCACGTCCTCGGTGCCGCTTGGATAGACGTGCGCGATCAGCGGCGTGACGTGGCTGAGGTCGTGGAAGTCCTCCCAGGCGATCTGCAGGCCCGCCGCGCGGCCCATGGCCAGGATGTGCAGCGTGTGGTTGGTCGACCCACCGGTCGCCAGCAGGCCGGCGATGGCGTTGACCATGCTCTTGGCGTCCACCACCGCCGAGAAGGGGGTGTAGTCGTTGCCGCCGTCGCGGATCTCCACCGCCCGCTTCGGCGCGGCGGCCGTAAGGGCGTCGCGAAGCGGCGTGTTCGGGGTGACGAAGGCGGCGCCCGGCAGGTGCAGGCCGGTCATTTCCATCATCATCTGGTTGGTGTTGGCGGTGCCGTAGAAGGTGCAGGTGCCCGGGCCGTGGTAGCTCTTCATCTCGCTCTCGAGGAGCTCGTCGCGCGTAGCCTTGCCTTCGGCGTAGAGGCCGCGAACCCGGGCCTTCTCGCCGTTGGAGATGCCCGAGGTCATCGGACCGCCGGGCACGAAGATGGTGGGCAGGTGGCCGAAGCTGGCGGCGCCGATGAACAGACCCGGCACGATCTTGTCGCAGATCCCCAGCATCAATGCCGCGTCGAAGCAGTCGTGGGTGAGCGCGATGGCCGTGCTCATGGCGATCACGTCGCGCGAGAACAGCGACAGCTCCATGCCGGGCCGGCCCTGAGTGACCCCGTCGCACATGGCCGGCACGCCGCCGGCGTACTGGGCGGTGGCGCCGACCTCGTGGGCGGCCGCGCGGATGATGTCGGGGAAGCGCTCATAGGGCTGATGGGCCGAGAGCATGTCGTTGTAGGCGGAAACGATGGCGACGTTGGGCGCCGACGGGTTGCGCATCCGCTGCTTGTCCTCGCCGGGCAGGGCGGCAAACGCGTGGGCCCAGTTGGCGCAGGAGAGCTTGCCGCGCCCCGGCCCGGCCGCCCGCGCGGCCTCCATCCGCTCCAGATAGTCGGCGCGGGTCTCGCGGCTGCGCTCGACGATGCGCTGAGTGACCTCGGCGGTTACGGGATGCATGCTGGCTAGTCTCCGGGTTCCCAGAAGATGCGCACCGGCGCCTTCGCTTGCGAGAGCAGCCGGCCCACCGGCAGGTCTTCGCCCGCCTGGGCGCGCCGGAGCACCTCGCGCTTAGCCCCGCCCGCGATCAAGAGGAAGATGGCCCGTGCATTGGTGAGCGCGCTGAGGGTGAGCGTTATGCGGGCAACCGGAGGCTTGCCGAGTCCCGCCGGCACCGGGCGCATCATATCCTCGGTGGTCAGTGCGTCGGTCAGTCCAGGGTCGCCCGGGATCATCGAGGCGATATGGCCGTCCTCCCCCATGCCCAGCATCACCGCATCGAACGGCATCATGTCGGCGATGGCCTGCGCTTCGAGCTCGTGCGCGGGCCACAACGGCAGGAACCGGGCCCGCGCCACGGGGCCGACCAGCAGGCGCTCGCGCAGCAGGCGGACGTTCGAGTCGGGCGTGCCGGCGTCCACCCCGCGGTCGTCGGAAAGGGTGATGGTGACCAGGCTCCAGTCGATCGGCGCGGCGCGCAGGCGGTCGTAAGTGGCCCCGGGCGAGCGGCCGCCGGTGGCGACCAGAGAGGCGCGGCCGCGCGCCTCGATCGCCTGGGCGAGCTGCGCGGTGATGGCCTCGGCGGCGGCATCGGCCAGGGCGGAGGCGTGGGGGAACGTTTCGATCATGGCGTGAGGGTAACGCGCTTGCGGTGCAAAACGCGCCACGGCCTTTCCTTTCCCAGGAGCGGGAAAGGAAAGTGCACGGGCTGGCCTCTACTCCGACCAGGCCCTGCCGAAGCGTTCGATGAGGGCGAAGGCGCCGGAGGGGCCCCAGCTGCCGGCGGCGTAGGGCTTTGGCGTCAGCTTGGCCTCAGCCCAGGCGTCGGCGACGCCGTCGACCCAGCGCCAGGCCTCTTCCACCTCGTCGCGGCGGACGAAGAGGGTGGCGTCGCCGTGGATCACGTCCAGCAGCAGGCGCTCGTAGGCGATGCGCCGGCGCGCCCCCGGTCCCTCGTAGGCGCGTAGCAGGCTGAGCGAGAGCGGCATGGACTGCAGGCGCATGCCCCCCTGGCTGATGCCGGGCGCCTTGTTCATCAGGGTGAGGCTGATGTCCTCATCCGGCTGCAAGTCGATGACCAGGCGGTTGGCGACCAGGTCCTGGGTCGAGGCCAGGCCGAAGATCGAGTGTGGCACTGGCTTGAACTGCAGCGAGATCTGGGTGCGCTTCTCCGGCATCCGCTTGCCGGTGCGTAGGAAGAACGGCACGCCGGCCCAGCGCCAGTTGTCGATGTCGGCTCGCAACGCCACGAAGGTCTCGGTGCCGCTCTTCTCGCCCCGCTCGGCCTCGTATCCCTCGACCGCTTTGCCGCCCACCACGCCCGGCGTGTATTGTCCTCGGACGGACCGATCAGTAACGTCGGCGCGAGTGACGCGTCGGAGGGAGCGCAGGACCTTCACCTTCTCGTTGCGCACCGAGTCCGGCTCCATGTCGGCCGGCGGTTCCATGGCCACCAGGCAGAGCAGCTGCAGCATGTGGTTCTGCAGCATGTCGCGCAGGGCCCCATACTCGTCGTAGTACGGCCACCGCTCCCCGACGCCCTCGGTCTCGGCGACCGTGATCTGGACGTGGTCGATCGTGAGGTTGTTCCACAGAGGCTCGAAAAGGGTGTTGGCGAACCGCAGGGCAATGAGGTTCTGCACCGTCTCCTTGCCCAGGTAGTGGTCGATACGGAAGATCTGGTTCTCGCCGAACACCGCTCCGAGAGCGGTGTTGATTTCGCGCGAGGTCTCCAGGTCGCGGCCGATGGGCTTTTCGAGGACGATGCGGGTGTGGTCGTCCACGAGGCCCGCGGCCCTCAGGGCCGCGGTGACCCGTTCGTACAGGCTGGGTGAGATGGCCAGGTAGAAGAACGGCGACGTCGCGCCCTGCAGCGCCGTACAGAGCCTGGCCGCGCCCTCGGCCTGGGTGGCGTCGGCGGCGACGTAGGTCAGCCGGGCGCAGAAGCGCGCCCAGACAGCCGGTTCGACGCCTTCGGAGCGCTCGGTGAGCGCCCCGCGCACCACGTCCAGGAAGGCCGGCGTGTCCATCTCCGTGCGCGCCGTGGCCACGATGCGGAAGCCCGGCGGCAGGAAACCGTCCGCGTCGAGGAAGTAGAGCGAGGCCAGCAGCATGCGGCGCGCCAGGTCGCCGGTGGCGCCGAACAGCACGATCGCGTCAGCCTGCGGCACTGGCATCTACGGGTCCTCCGTGGGAGGCGGGAGAGGAGCCCCCAGCCGGCCCCGGGGTCAAGAGGGGTCGCCTCGCGCTTCAGAGCATCCGTCGCATGTGGCCTCTGAAGCTGCGCCGCCGCGCCGACCCCCCCGCGGGCGCCGTGGGCTCCGCGGCCGCTTAGGGCTGTGGCCGCCCAGCATCCTGGGCGTCGAGCTGGGCTTTGCGGAAGTTGGTGCGCACGCCGCTTGGCGAGCCGAACTCCATCAGCTGGTCGCGGTTTGGATCGTAGGCTGGCCACGGCGTGGCCCCGCAGGTCGGGGTCCCGGTGCGGGCGAAGGTGACCCAGCAGCCGTGCATCAGGCTGGCCATGGCCCGGTCCTCGTCGGAGACGGCGCTCATCGGCGTGCGGCGTCCCCAGTATTCCCACACGTACTGGATCTCCGCCGCGTGGGCCGCGGTGGTGACGCGTGGGCGGAAGCGCGTGCCGACGTAGGAGAAGTGGTAGAGCCACGCAGGCTTGCCGGGCGCGGCCTGGGCGGCGACCCAACGGGCGGGGGCGCCGAAAACGCGGTCGGTGAAGGCTTCCCGGCCGGCTGGAGTCCGATCGGCCTGCGTGCTTGCGAGAAGCCCGCCGAAGGCCACCGAGTCCTCTCCGGAGTTCCAGCCGATGATCAGGGGCACGTCGGCGGCGCGGCGGCTGGCCAACGCCTGGGCGGGCGTCTCGGTCATCAGCCGGCCGTCCTGGAAGGGACCGTAGTCGCCGGCGAGGGGAACGAGCGGCTCGAACGGGATGGCGCGCAGCTCCCTGGCCGTCGCGCTCGGCGCTGCGCCCGCCTGGACAAGGGCGGCGGATCCGACGGCCTCCATCTCCCGCAGCGTTCTGGGCGGGCCCCAGCCGCCGCCCGACTGGACGATGGCCTTGTGGTAGAGTCCCCGGGCGCTGGGCGTGGCCAGAATTGCCAACACGCTGGCCCCGCCCGCGCTCTCGCCGAAGATGGTGACGTTGCCGGGATCGCCGCCGAAGGCCGCGATGTTGCGCTTCACCCACTTCAGCGCCGCGACCTGATCCATCAGTCCGAAATTGCCGGTGGGCTGCTTGCCTGCGGCATTGGTGAGCGCGGGGTGGGCCAGGTAGCCAAGGGCGCCCAGGCGGTAGTTGATCGAGACGATGACCACTCCGTCGCGGGCGAAGTTCTGGCCGTCATAGACCCAGCCCGCGCCCACGCGGTGGCCGCCGCCATGGATCCAGACCATCACTGGCGCCTTCTTCGCCGCCTTCGGGGCGAAGATGTAGAGTTGCAGGCAATCCTCCGAGACAGGGCCGTTGGCCCCGCCGAAGGCGTTGGGCGTGCCGTCCGCGTTCATCGGCTGTGGGCAGGAGGGGCCGTTCTTCGTCGCATCGCGCTCGCCGGGCCAGGCGGGCGGTGGGCCGGGTGGGCCCCAGCGCAGGGCGCCCACCGGGGCCGCGGCATAGGGCACGGCTCGGAAGACGTGGGCCCGCTCTGTCGCCTCGCCGACCACCTCGCCGGCCTGGGTGCGGACCTTCACCGGCTCGGCGCACGCCACACCGCCCAGCATCAGCGCCGCCGCCAGGGCGCTTGCGAACCGGATCATGCCGTCCTCCCGATCGTTCGCCGCGATTAGTCCCGGAATGGGCGTCGCGCGCAACGGGGCGGCCGTCTACCGATCCTCCCTCGCAGGGGGAGGTGGCCCGAAGGGCCGGAGGGGGTTGAAGGGCAGGGCGTCGCCGCGGCCCATGGCCTCGACCTCACCCAGGATGGTTCGAAGGGCGTCATCGACCGATTCCAGCACCAGGGAGGCGGACATTCGGAGGGTGTGGATACCCTGCTCCCTTAGCCAAGCATCGCGCCGCTCATCGCGGTCAGGTCGATCGCCAAATCCGTGGCTGCCGCCATCCACTTCGACGGCCAGCCGCAGCCGCGCACAATAGAAGTCGAGGATGTAGGGCCCGATCGGATGTTGCTTGCGGAAACGGAGACCCTCGAGTCCGCCGCCCTTGAGCGCCTGCCAGAGCAGGACTTCCGGGAGGCTCATGGACCGGCGCAAGGACTTCGCGAAATCCTTCGTGGGGCGTGGTGTAGGGGTCGATGTCGTGTTCCAGCGCGCCATCGGTCCTGCCCCTCAACCCCCTCAGTCAGCTTCGCTGACAGCTCCCCCTGTGGGGGGAGCATCTGTGCAAGGGCTCACCCCGCCTTGCGCAGGCGCTTGGCGCTGAACATGGCGGCGTCGGCGGCCGCGATGAGGGCTTCGGGGTCGGTGTCGGGGGTGAGTTCGACAACGCCGTAGGAGAAACGCACCGGGGCGGTCCACTCGCCGAAGCGCAGCGGTTCGCGTTCGATGGCCTGTGCGAGGCTGGCGGCCTTGGCTTCGGCAGTGGCCTGGTCGGCCTGGACCAGCACGATGGCGAACTCGTCGCCGCCCATGCGGCCGATCACGTCGCTCTCGCGGACATTGGCGACCAGGCGATCTGCCACCGTTTTCAGGGCGGCGTCGCCAGCGGCGTGGCCGTAGCGATCGTTGATGGCCTTGAATCCGTCGAGGTCGACGTAGACCAGGCTGGCCGGCGAGCCATAGCGCTGGGCGAAGGTGCGCACGCGGCCGAGTTCGCGCAGGAAGGCGCGTCGATTGAGCAGCGGGGTGAGCGCGTCGCGATCGGCCAGCCCCTCGGCCTCGGTCAGGCGCGCCTTCAGTCGGCCCACCTCGCCCCGCAGATCGTCGAGTTCGGTGAGCAGAGTCTGGATGGCCTGGCGGACGGCGGGCGTCATCTCCGCCTCCGGTACGCCCAGGATCTGTACGGTGTCGGTCCGCGCCTGCGCCGCCGGCAATGCCGCGCCGGCCTGGGTCAAGGCGCGCTCGCGGGTCGCCGAGAAAGGTTCGTTTCGCGCGCCGGTGACCTTCATCGCCATGCCCCGAATGGTTAACGCCAGTCGATACTACTGCGGTTAAGGGATTCTGACCGGCGTCGATTGCGCGCACCCGGCCGGCGCCTATACTCCGCGGCCTTCCGGGGCCCCCTGACGGGAACATCATCTCCAATGAGCGCGCCTGTCGCCATCATCATGGGCAGCCGGTCCGACTGGCCGATCCTGCGCCATGCCGCCGAGATGCTGGAGGCGCTGGGCGTCCCGTACGAGGCCAAGGTGGTGTCGGCGCATCGCACGCCGGAGCGGATGTACGCCTTCGCCAAGGGCGCCAAGGCCGCCGGCGTGAAGGTGATCGTCGCAGCCGCCGGTGGGGCCGCGCACCTGCCCGGCATGACCGCCTCGCTCACCGACCTGCCGGTGCTGGGCGTGCCGATCGAAAGCAAGGCGCTCAAGGGGATGGATAGCCTGCTCTCCATCGTTCAGATGCCGGGCGGGATCCCGGTCGGGACCCTGGCGATCGGCGAGGCCGGCGCCAAGAACGCCGGGCTGTTGGCGGCGCGCATCCTGGCGCTTTCCGACGAGGCGCTGGCCGCCCGCCTCGCGGCCTTCGCCGCCAAGCAGACCGCCGATGTCTCCGAGGCGGTCGAGTAGGGATCATGGCCACCCTCCCGCTTCCCCCGGGCTCCACCCTCGGCATCATCGGGGGCGGCCAACTGGGCCGCATGCTGGCGTTGGCCGCCGCGCGGCTGGGGTTCGACGTGGCGGTGCTTGAGCGCGACGCCGACAGCCCCGCCGGCCGGGTGGCGGCCCACACCATCGTCGGCGGCTACACCGACCGCGCGGCGCTGGCTCAGCTGGCGGCGCTCGCCAGCGTGGTCACCTACGAGTTCGAGAACGTGCCGGCCGAAGCGGTGCGGATCCTGCAGTCGCTGGGCGTGGAGACCGCGCCGGGCGCACAGGCCCTGGCGGTGGCGCAGGACCGAGTGGCCGAGAAGCAGTTCCTCAACGCCAACGGCGCGCCGACCGTGGCTTTCGCCGCCGCCGACACGGCCGAGGAGGCTCTGAGCGCTGCGGCGGTGATCGGCGCGCCGCTGCTGATGAAGACCCGGCGCGAGGGCTACGACGGCAAGGGCCAGCGCTGGGTCGAGCACGTCGCCGACGCGGCCGCGGCTTTCGCCGCGCTTGGCGGCGTGCCGGTGATCCTGGAGGCGCCGGCCGACTTCGTGCGCGAGCTGTCGATCATCGCCGCCCGCGGCCGCGATGGCGCGACGGCCATCTATCCCCTGGCCGAGAACCACCACGAGGGCGGCATCTTGCGCCGCAGCCTGGCGCCCGCCGACGTCGGGTCGAACCTGGCGGAACAGGCTGAACGGATCGCCGCGCGCATCCTGGGCGGCCTGGAGTACGTGGGCGTCGTGGGCGTAGAGCTGTTCGAGCTGCGCGACGGACGCCTGCTGGTCAACGAGATCGCGCCCAGGGTCCACAACACCGGCCACTGGACGCAGGACGGCTGCGAGGTTGACCAGTTCGAACAGCACGTCCGCGCGGTGGCCGGCTGGCCTCTGGGGCCGACCGCCGCGATCGCGCGGGTGGAGATGCTGAACCTGCTGGGCGACGAGGTCGACGCCTGGGCGAAGCTGGCCCACGAGCCGGAAACCCGGCTGCACCTTTACGGCAAGCGCGAGGCAAAGCCCGGCCGCAAGATGGGCCACGTGAACAAGCTGAAGCCGCTGTAGGGCCTGCGCCGTGACATCGCCGGAATCCGCATGCGATAGTCCCGCGTCGGGGACAGTTGCATGACGTTGAAGGCTCGATTGGCCGCGGTCTTCCAGGCGCCGGCAGGCCGGCCGCGAGGCCGCCGCTTCGGCCTCGCGATGCTGGTGATGGCGGTCCTCTGCGTCATCTGCGGCCCCTTCTTCATCGACAGCATCGCGGTGAACGGCCCGCAGGTGCGGGGCGGGGAGATCAGCTTCGGCGGCTGGGGTCCGCTGGACGCGCCGGTTCCGCTGAAAGGCGAGTGGCGCGCCGACTGGCTCGCCCCGGGGCCCACGGGCAGCTTCCTCGCCAAGGTGCCCGGAACCTGGGAGGGCAAGACGGTCGGTGGCAGCACCCTGACGGAGAGCGGGGCGGCGGCCTATCACCTGCGTATCCGGGGCCTGCCCGCTGACCGCTACATGCTGTTCATCCCGAAGATCTACGCCGGCGAGCGGGTGCTGGTGAACGGCCGCCTGGTGGGCGCGGTGGGCCAGTTCGGGCTGACCCCGGAGACCAGCAAGTACCTGGGCCGGGCGCAGGAGATCATCATCGACACCGACGGGTCCGACCTGGACCTGGAGATCGACCTGTCGACCTACCACCACCGGGAGAATGGCTTCCCGGAGGCCCCGGTCATCGGCCGGATCGACGCCATGAACGACTGGATCCTGCTCGACTGGATCCGCAGCCTGCTGCTGGTCGCGTCGCTGCTCTTGCTGGGCTGCCTGTCGGCGGTGATCTTCGTGTTCCGGCCGGAGGATCGCACGGCGTTCTACCTGGCCATGGGCTGCGCGACCCTGCTGCCGCTGGCCGCCACGCTCAGCCACGACAACCTGATCGCGATCGGCCTGCCCGGCCTGAAATTCGAGACGATGATCTCGTTGCAGCTGCTGTCCACCACCGCGGCGCTGTCGGCGGCCCTGGCCTACGCCAACCAGCTGTTCCCGAAGGAAAGTCCGCGGCTTCCGTATCTGGCGATCCAGGGCCTGAACGGCGCCCGCTTCCTGGTCTATGTCGGCATGGCGCTGAGCGGCCAGGTCATCCTTCTCTCGAACTGGTCCGCCGCCGCCTATCCGTTCCGCATCATCGTGCTGGTCTACATCCTGGGCGTGGTGATCGCCGCCTGCGTGCGCCGCCGCGACGGGGCCTGGCTCTTCCTGTTCGGTCTGGGCGCAATGCTGTCGAGCGTCGTCTACACCGACCTCACCTCGAACGCCGGGTTCCCGCGGCCCTTCAACCTCAACCTCCTGCCAATCGGCATGCTGCTTCTGCTGTTCTCGCAGCTGGTGCTGCTGGCGGAGCGCTGGGCGGTGGCGATCGGCACCGAGGCGCAGGCCAACAGCGACCTGCGCCGGCTGCTGGACGTCAACATCTCGATCACCAGCGAGATGCAGCTGGAGACCCTGCTGACCAAGGTCGTAGAGGTGACCTCCAAGGTCATCCGCGCCGATCGCACGTCGCTGTTCCTCCACGATCCCAAGCGGCGCGAGCTGTTCTCGGTGGTCGCCGAAGGCCTGGACACGCGCCAGATCCGCTTCCCCGCCACCGACGGCCTGGCCGGCTGGGTGTTCACCCACGGCGAGGCGGTGAACCTTGCCGACGCCTATGCCGACCCGCGCTTCAATCGCCAGATCGACGCCGCCACGGGCTACCGCACCCAGGGGGTCCTGACCGTGCCGGTGACCGCCCGCGACGGCCGCCGGCTGGGGGTGATGCAGGCCCTGAACCGGCTGGACGGCGCCAGCTTCGACACGGCTGACCTGGAGCGAATGAGCGCGTTCGCCGCCCAGGCGGCCGTGGCCATCGACAATGCCACCTTGTTCTCCGACGTAGCCGCGGAGCGCAACTATAACGAAAGCATCCTGCGCTCGATGTCTGCCGGCGTGGTGACGCTGGACCGCGAGGTCAAGCAGGCCAAGCTGAACGCCGCGGCCGCGCGCATCCTGCAGGCGCCGGTGACGCGGCTCGAAGGCGTCGACGTGCGCGCCTGGATCGCCAACTCCAACCCCGACCTGCTCACGGAGATCGATGCTGTCGCCAAGGGCGGGCCGTCGCGCACGCTGCTGGACGCCGATGTGCGCACGGCCCGCGGCCACACCATCTCGGCCAATCTGTCGATCGTCCCGCTGATCGGCGAGAAGGGCGCGGCGGGCCTGCTGATCCTCATCGAGGACATCAGTGAGGGCAAACGCATGCAGTCGGCGATGCGCCGCTTCATGAGCCAGAAGGTTGTGGACCAGGTGATGGACCACGACCAGGACGAGCTTCTGTTCGGCACCGCCTGCCGCGCCAGCGTCTTGTTCGCCGACATCCGCAACTTCACCTCCCTGGCCGAAACCCTGCAGCCGCGCCAGACCGTGGACATGCTGAACGAGGTATTCAGCGAGCTGGTTGAGGCGGTTTCGGCGCACGACGGGGTGCTGGACAAGTTCCTCGGCGACGCGGTGATGGCGGTCTACGGCGCGCCGATCTCGACCCCGCGCGACCCGCAGAACGCGGTGGAGAGCGCCGTCGCCATGCTGGAGATGCTGGAGGACCTCAACAAGCGCCGCCGCCGGCGGGGCCGCGACCCTCTGCATCTGGGCCTCGGGATCGCCACCGGCGACGTGGTGGCCGGCACCGTGGGGTCGCTGAAGCGGATGGACTATACGGTGATCGGCGACAGCGTGAACCTGGCGTCGCGTCTGCAGCAGCTCACGAAGCACTACCAGGTCTCGATTATCATCTGCGAGACCACCGCCGCGGCCCTGGACGGCAGCGTGCCCCTGCGCGAACTCGACACCCTGCGCGTCCGCGGCCGCCAGCAGCCGGCCAAGCTGTTCCAGGTGCTGACCGGCGATGTCGCGGACCGATCGCCGGCCCTGCAGCCCTACCAGCTGGGCCGCGACTGCCTGACCGCGCGGCGCTGGGAAGAGGCTGTGGCCGCCTTCGAGGCGGCGCTGAAGGCCGATCCCAACGACCGCCCCTCCGCCCTGATGCTTGAGCGGGCGCGCGACCTGGCGACCCGGCCGCCGCCGGAAGACTGGGATGGCGTGTGGGGCCTGACCGACGCCGCCTAGCTAGGAAGACGGTCCGCCGTAGCGCGCCCGGCCCAGGCCCTCGGCGAGGCTGGCCAGCCACGCGCCCGGCTTGAAACGCGTCGTGGTCTTCCACTTCTCGAAAGCCATGACGTTCCCGATCCGGCGGTCGGTGAACTCGAGCGCGGCCGCCCGGCCGGACGACATGCGCACCGCCAGGGCGCCGGTCAGGATGCCGGCCAGCAGCGCGCGCTTGGTGTAGTGGTTCTCGTCGGTCGCGGTGTCGCCGGCCCAGCGCCACAGCACATCGGCGCTCTCCCAGGCCAGGCTTGCGCCCAGCCCCACGTTCTGCGGCAGCGCGAGGTGGCCCGCCCAACTGCGGGTCGCGGGCTCGTCAGCCGACGCT
>NZ_CADEGK010000088.1:16384-18064 GCF_902826855.1 uncultured Phenylobacterium sp.
GCCGACGCTGCGTCCAGTCGGGCCTCGACCGCGCGGCGGATCCGCTCGCGGATCTTCAGGTTGGAAGCGTGCACGTCAGCCAGGGCGGCCAGGGCGCGCTCGTCGTGGCGGCGGGACATGAGGGCAGCCAGGTCCTGCGGGCCATGCGGCAGCAGGAGCTCCGTCTCCGCCGCGCTCATCCCGAGCGCCTTGCCGGCCAGCGTGGTCGTGCGCTGCGTCCAGCCGTGGGCGGGCGCCAGTTTCAGCGCCTCGTCGAGCAGCCGCTGCTCTGTGGTCGCGGCCCAGTCCTGCGCGGCGGTGGTCATGGCGCCATTGTAGCCGCCGGGGCCACACGCATGTCACGGGATTTGATCAGGTCCCGGCGTGGACATCGCAAGTCCGCTCTGCTATCTGCCCCGCCTCTAACCCGAAGGGTCACGCCTTCGGGCGATCCATTTTTGTACGCTCGCCGCCTTGGTTTGCCGGATTTGGGGTTTCCCACATTCGGGGCCGGCACGAGGTGGGCGGCTAGCGCACGGCAGGAGAGTTCGTTCTGGTTCAGATTTTCGTCCGCGACAACAACGTCGACCAGGCCCTCAAGGCGCTGAAAAAGAAGATGCAGCGCGAAGGCTCGTTCCGCGAGATGAAGCGCCACGTCCACTATGAGAAGCCGTCCGAAAAGCGCGCCCGCCAGAAGGCGGAAGCCGTGCGCCGGGCCCGCAAGCTCGCCCGCAAGCGCGCCCAGCGCGAAGGCCTGATCGCCGCCCCGAAGAAGCCCACGCGGCCCTAGGGGGCCGGGGGCCTAAAACTGGCACGATTGATGCTTATTTGAAGGGCTGCGCCACCGGCGCAGCCCTTCTTGCGTATACGGTCAAGGCGCGATGTTCCGTCGCTGCGGCCGGGCATTAAGTGGTCTATCACCGGTAGGCGCCCTATCTGTTGGCCTCTCGCGCCGCCGAAAGAACTGGATTGGTCTCGCATGAACCTCCGCAATCTCGTCATCTGGGGCGTCATTGTCGTCGTCCTGATCGGCCTGTATTCGATGATGACGGGGAGCACGCGCGGCGGCGCCGACGCCCGCGAGATCACCTATTCGCAGCTGCTGTCCAAGGTCAGCGCCGGCGAGGTCAAGAAGGCGGAGATTCGCGGCGCGCTGGTCTCGGTCACTGACCAGGGCGGACGTACGTTCAACGCCGCGACGCCTCAGAACCAGGACGAGCTGGTCAAGCGGCTCGAGGCGCAGGGCGCCGACATCTCCGTCAAGCCGCCGGGCGGCAACCCGCTGATGGGCCTGTTGCTGAACGCGCTGCCGATCCTGCTGCTGATCGGCGTGTGGATCTTCTTCATGCGCCAGATGCAGGGCGGCACCCGCGGGGCCATGGGCTTCGGCAAGTCGAAGGCCCGCCTGCTGACCGAGAACAAGAACCGCGTCACCTTTGACGACGTGGCCGGCGTGGAAGAGGCCAAGGAAGAGGTCGTCGAGATCGTCGACTTCCTGAAAGACCCGCAGAAGTTCCAGCGCCTGGGCGGCAAGATCCCCAAGGGCGCGCTGCTGATCGGCCCTCCCGGCACCGGCAAGACGCTGCTGGCCCGCGCCATCGCGGGTGAGGCCGGCGTGCCGTTCTTCACGATCTCCGGCTCCGACTTCGTGGAGATGTTCGTGGGCGTCGGCGCCAGCCGCGTGCGCGACATGTTTGAACA
>NZ_CADEGK010000089.1:0-1260 GCF_902826855.1 uncultured Phenylobacterium sp.
ACTCTAGTATTCCGAAGGCGCGAACGATGTACGCGGTGATCAAGACCGGCGGCAAGCAGTACCGGGTTCAGCCCGGCGACCTGCTGGTGGTGGAAAAGCTCGACGGTGAGCCTGGGGCGGCCGTGGCCTTCGGCGACGTGCTGATGCTGGGTGATGGCGACGCCATTACGGTGGGCGCGCCGCTGGTGGCCGGCGCCTCCGTGGCCGCGACCCTGGTCGAGACCCGCAAGGGCGAGAAGGTGAAGATCTTCAAGAAGATCCGCCGCCAGGGCTATCGCCGCACCCGCGGCCACCGCCAGGCCGAGAGCGTGCTGCGGGTCACGGGCGTCACCGGCGCCGACGGCAAGGAAACCAAGTGGGACGGCGAAGTCTCCCTGGTGACCAAGGCCGAGCTGGATGCGCGCGCCCGCGGCCTGGACTGGACGATGCTCAACGTCTCCAAGAAGGACCTGAAGATCGCCGCCCGGATCGCCGCCAAGGACGCCAAGGCCGCGCCGAAGCCGGCCAAGGGCCCGAAGGTGACCGAGGCGCTGGTCGAGGAAGCCGCGGCGTCCGCCCAGGTGAACGCGCCGGTGGAGACCGAAGCCCAGGCGGCTGCGGCCCCGAAGGCCGCCGCGCCCAAGGCCGAGACCGAGAAGAAGGCCGCTGCGCCGAAGAAGGCCGCGGCCCCCAAGAAGGACAAGTCGGCCGAGTAATCGGACAAACTTTTTGCAAGAGCTAGGCGCGCCGCTGGCGCGCCGGGCCTCAGTTAGGACGTAGGAGCAGACCATGGCTCACAAGAAATCCGGCGGCTCCTCGCGCAACGGGCGCGACTCCGCGGGCCGCCGTCTCGGCGTGAAGAAGTTCGGTGGCGAGGCGATCAACGCCGGCTCGATCATCGTGCGCCAGCGCGGCACCAAGTTCTGGCCGGGCCCCAACGTAGGGATCGGCAAGGACCATACCCTTTTCGCCCTCGTCACCGGTGCGGTGGCCTTCGTCACGAAGCGCAACAACCGCACCTACGCGACGGTGATCCCGGCCGCCGAACAGGCGATGCCGGCCGAATAGGCGGAACCACCTCTCTTACGGTTCCGCCCTCTCGTTTCGAAGATGGCGGACCGGAAGACGACCCAGCGGGGAGTCCGGTCAGCCGGGCTCCCCGCAGTCGTTTTCAGGCTCCGTCAGAGGGCCGGGAGGTACAAGATGTGTGCACTGGACGTCAGACCCGCGATCGGCACGGACCGCCTGCTCCGGCGCGGGCGCACCCTGGCCGACGCGCCC
>NZ_CADEGK010000089.1:1270-18036 GCF_902826855.1 uncultured Phenylobacterium sp.
CCTGCGCCGCGGCCACGGCTTCGCCATCGAGCACCGCCAGTTCGGCCTCATCGGCATGCTGGGGTTCAAGGACGTGGAGCCGGGGCGCGCGGAGGTGGGCTACTGGCTGGGCCGGCCGTTCTGGAACCGCGGCTACGCCACCGAGGCGCTGACGGCGGCGCTGGGCTGGGTGAAGGCGGAGTGGCGCCGGGGCGCGCTGTGGGCCGGGCACTTCGCCGACAACCGCGCGTCCGGCCAGGTGCTGGTGAAGGCGGGCTTCCTCTACACCGGCGACGTGGAGCCCAGGCCCTGCCTGGCCCGCGGCGGGGCCACCGTGCCCACCCGGATGATGGTGTGGCTGGCCTGACGTGGTAATCGCTCGCCCCATGAGGTTTGGCCGATGAAATTCCTCGACCAGGTCAAGGTCTACGTGAAGAGCGGCGCCGGGGGCGGGGGCGCCGTTTCCTTCCGTCGTGAGAAGTTCATCGAGTACGGCGGGCCCGACGGCGGCGACGGCGGCCGCGGCGGCGACGTCTGGATCGAGGCCGTCGACGGCCTCAACACCCTCATCGATTATCGATATCAACAGCACTTCAAGGCCGGAACCGGCGTCCACGGCATGGGCCGCAACCGCCACGGCGCCAACGGCGACGACGTCGTCCTGAAAGTCCCCGTCGGCACCGAGGTCCTCGACGAGGACAAGGCCCTCATCGTCGACATGGACCAACCCGGCCAGCGCCACCTCCTGGCCAAAGGAGGGAACGGCGGATTTGGGAATACGCACTTCAAGGGCCCGGTAAACCAGGCCCCCCGCCACGCCAACCCCGGCCTCGACGGCGAGGAACTGGCTATCTGGCTCCGCCTGAAACTGATCGCCGACGTCGGCATCGTGGGCCTGCCGAACGCTGGGAAGAGCACCTTCCTGGCGGCGGCCAGCGCCGCGCGGCCGAAGATCGCCGATTATCCCTTCACGACCCTGGCTCCCAACCTCGGCATGGTCGACCTGTCGCTGGGCGAGCGGTTCATCCTGGCCGACATCCCCGGACTGATCGAGGGGGCCAGCGAGGGCGCGGGCATCGGGACGCGGTTCCTGGGGCATGTGGAGCGCACGGCCGTCCTGATCCACCTGGTGGATGGGACGCAGGAGGACGTCGCCGGCGCCTGGAAGACCGTGCGCCAGGAGCTGATCGCCTATGGCGAGGGACTGGAGGACAAGACCGAGATCCTGGCCCTGAACAAGATCGACGCCCTCAGCGACGAGGAGCGGAAGGCCAAGAAGAAGGCGCTCGAGAAGGCCTCGAAGGCCAAGGTGCGGCTGGTGTCGGGCGTGGCCAAGCAAGGCGTCACCGAGCTGCTGCGCGAAGCCTACGCCCTGGTGCGCGAGAAGAAGGGCGAGGCCGCCGCCCAGGCGGCCAGCCCTGAGGACTGGGCGCCGTGAGCGAGCTGACCCCATGCAGGAACTGAGGGGCGCCAAACGGGTCGTGATTAAGGTCGGCTCGGCCCTGCTGGTCGGGCCGGACGGCACGGCGCACACCGCCTGGCTGGCGGACTTCGCGGCCGACGTCTCGCGGATGCGGGCGCGCGGCCAGCAGGTGCTGATCGTGTCCTCCGGGGCGGTGGCGCTGGGCCGGCGGCGGCTGGGCCTGGGCGCCCGCGCGCTCAGCCTGCCAGAGAAGCAGGCCTCCGCCGCGGCCGGCCAGTCGGCGCTGATGCGCGCCTGGGAGGAGTCGCTGGAGCCGCACGCCTGCGCCCAGGTGCTGCTGACCCGCGACGACACCGAGGTTCGCCGCCGATGGCTGAACGCACGCGCCACCGTCGAGACCTTGCTGGGCCTCGGCGTGATCCCGGTGGTCAACGAGAACGACACAGTGGTGACCGAGGAGATCCGCGTCGGCGACAACGATCGGCTGTCGGCCCGCGTGGCCCAGCTGGTGGGGGCCGAGGCCCTGGTGCTCCTGTCCGACGTGGACGGGCTCTATACCGCCGACCCGCGCCATGACGCCGCCGCCCGCCACGTCCCGCGCGTCGGGCGGCTCAGCCCCGAGATCGAGGCGATGGCCGGGGGCGCCAATATGGCCGCCGGCGTCGGCACCGGCGGCATGGCCACCAAGCTCGAGGCGGCCCGGATCGCCAGCCAGGCCGGCTGCGCCACCATCATCACGCTGGGGACCCGGCCGTCGCCGCTGCGCGCCGTGGAGGAGGGCGCGGCCGCCACGGTGATCGAGCCGGTCACCACGCCACGGGCGGCCTACAAGGCCTGGATCGCGGGCTCTCTGGCCCCGGCCGGTTCGCTGAGCGTGGACGCGGGCGCCGCGGCCGCCGTGCGCCGGGGCAAGAGCCTGCTGGCCGCGGGCGTGCGCGGCGTGGAGGGCCGCTTCGACAAGGGAGACGCCGTCGTCGTCCGCGACGAGGCGGGCCGCGAGATCGCGCGCGGCCTGGTCCGCTATGCCGCCGAGCACGCGCGGGCGATCTGCGGGCTGAAGTCGGACGCGATCGAGGCCGCGATCGGCTACACCTCCGGACCCATGGTCCACGCCGACGATCTTGCGCTGGCCGCCCAGGCGGAGAGCGCGTAAGGCTCAAAGCGAGCAAAAGGGGGTCTCCGTGGACGACGGGACGTCAGGCAAGGGAGCGGAAGCCGTCCGTACCAGTCTCGCCAGGATTGGGCGGCTGGAAGCGCTCGCGCCCGGCCAGGCCATCGCCTTCGGCGGCGACCGCGTGGCCTATGTGACCCCCGAACTGGCCGCCGCCTTCCGGCCGGGCGACAGGCTTGTGGTGGTCCAGGATAGCGGCGACCTGCTGCACGTCCCCGCCGCCGACCACGCCGCTGCCGAGGCCGCCGTGGGTCGCGCCAGCGCGGCCTTCGCCCGGATGGGCGAGGTCTCCGACGACGCCATCACCGCCTTTTTCGAGGCCTTCGCCGAACGGCTGGAGACCGATGCCATCTGGGCGCGGATCGCTGCCGCCAACGCCGCCGACGTCGCGAGCGCCAAGGCCCGCGGCCGCTCCACGACCCGGCTGGCGGCGTCGGACGCGATGCGCGCCGACATGATCGCGGGGCTGCGCGCCTGGCGCGACGCCGAGCCGTCGCGCGGCAAGGTGCTGGAGACCATCGACCACGCGGGCTGGACCATCGAGCAGGTGACCGCGCCGCTCGGTCCCGTGGGCTTCGTCTTCGAGGGCCGGCCCAACGTCTTCGCCGACGCCACCGGGGTGATCCGGGCGGGCAACACCGTGGTGTTCCGCATCGGCTCCGACGCGCTCGGCACCGCGCGCGCCATCGTGGCCGAGGCGCTGGATCCCGCGCTGGGCGACGCGGGGCTCCCACAGGGCGCGGCCGTGCTCGTGGACTCGCCGGCCCACGCCGCCGGCTGGGCGATGTTCGCCGATGCGCGTCTGGCGCTGGCCGTGGCGCGCGGCTCCGGCCCGGCGGTGGCCCAGTTGGGCGCCATCGCGCGGCAGGCCGGCACGCCGGTCAGCCTGCACGGCACGGGCGGGGCCTGGATGGTCGCGGACGAGACGGCCGACGCCGAGCGGTTCCATGCCGCGGTGTTTCATTCCCTCGACCGCAAGGTCTGCAACACGCTGAACGTCTGCTGCATCGTCGAGAGCCGGGCGGACGAACTGATCCCGGTGTTCCTGCAGGCCCTGCGCCAGGCCGGCGAGCGGCGCCGGGGCTGCAAGCTGCATGTCGCGGAGGCCGACGCGGCCCGCCTGCCCGAGAGCTGGCGCACGGCGCGCGCCACGGTCGTTCGCGCCGAGGGGCCGGTCGAGGAGCCGCTCTGCGAGCCCATAGCCGACGCCGACCTCGGCCGCGAATGGGAGTGGGAGGAGAGCCCCGAGGTCAGCCTGAAGGTGGTGTCCGACGTGGCCGAGGCCGTGGCCCTGTTCAACGCCTTGAGCCCGCGTTTCGAGGCGACGCTGATCTCCCAGGACCGCGCGGCCCACGAACGCTTCTACGCGACCGTCGACGCGCCCTTCGTCGGCGATGGGTTCACCCGCTGGGTGGATGGCCAGTACGCCCTGAATCGCCCCGAGCTCGGTCTCTCGAACTGGCAGCACGGCCGGCTGTTCGCCCGCGGCGCGGTGCTGGCCGGCGACGGCGTCTTCACGGTCCGCGCCCGGGTGCGCCAGGCCGATCTCCACCTCGACCGCGGGGGCGCGCCGACCCCGCCCCGCGCCGGCTGAGCTGCGGCATGTGGGCGGCAGGTCCGGCGCCGCGCGCGCCACCTGGCGGTCGGCCCGCGGCGCTGCGGCTCGGCTTCAGCCTGACGCGTGGCATGCGGGTTGGTCTCTACGGCGGCTCCTTCAACCCGGCCCACGACGGCCACCTGCACGTGGCGGAGACCGCCAAGCGGCGCCTGCGCCTGGACCGGGTGATCTGGCTGGTGTCTCCGCAGAACCCGCTGAAAGGCCGCCGCGAAACGGCCAGCCTGGCCGAGCGGCTCGCCGGCGTGCGGGCCATAATCCGGGGCCGCGGACCGGGCATGATCGTCTCGGCCGCGGAGACCGCGCTCGGCTCGACCTACACCATCGACACCCTGCGCGCCCTGAAGGCCCGCCACCCCGGCGTGAAGTTCGTCTGGATCATGGGGGCCGACAGCCTGGCGTCCTTCCACCGGTGGAAGGGCTGGACGCAGATCATGCGCGAGGCGCCCGTGGCGGTGGTGTCACGCCCGTGGATCTCGCTGAAGAGCCGCTTCTCGCCGGCTGCGACCCGGTTTGCGCGGTTCCGGCGGCCCTCGCGGATGGCGGTCCGGCTGGCCGATATCCGCCCGCCGGCATGGATATTCCTGTTCGGCCGCTTCAACTTCCAATCATCCACGGCGCTGCGGGCGCGCCAGCGGGAACGCGGGCCAGGCCACGCGACTTGATCGCTGCGGAGAGGGCGCCTGACCTGGCCCTCAATCTGTAGTAGGATCGCCCTAGCGAGCACCACAGGAGCCACCCCGCTGAACTCCGCACCTGCGCCCAAGTCGCGCAAAAAGTCTGTAGCCCCGCCTGCGGCCCCCAATCCGGCCGCCGCCGCCGCCGCCCTCGATGCCCGGATCACAGCCGTCGGGGATCTGATCCTCAGCCGGCTGGACGACGACAAGGCCGAGGACGTCGTCTTCATCGACCTCAAAGGCAAGTCCCCCGTCGCCGATGGCCTGATCGTGGCCAGTGGGCGGTCGCAGCGCCACGTCGGCGCCATGGCCGACCACCTGCTGCGGGCGCTCAAGGACGCCGGCCACGGCCGCTGCCGCGTGGAGGGCATGCCCAGCGCCGACTGGGTCCTGATCGACGCCGGCGACGTGATCGTCCACCTGTTCCGCCCCGAGGTCCGCTCCTTCTACAACATCGAGAAGATCTGGTCGGTGGAGTCCGGCGGCCACCGCCAGGCCACGGCCTAGCTTTCCCGCGCCCCCTTGCTCCGCGAGGGGAGGCGGCAGCTGGGTCTTTACAGCGCCACCGTCCGCCGCTAGAGGCGGCGGCGATGTCGGCTAACGCGCAGAAGATTACCCGCAAAATGACCCGCTTCGGCGGGGCGTTTGCGGCTGCGCGCGGGTAAGACCGCCACATCCCGAAGCGCTCCGCCCGATGTGCGGGGCGCGCGCTTTCACGCCGAACACACCGCAGACCGGGCCTAAACCCATGAGAGGCCCACATGCTCCCCCACCCTCCCTACCGATCCCTGCGCGGCACCACCACCGCCATCGTCGGCGCCACCGGCGCCGTTGGCGCGGAGTTGATCCGCGTCCTGGAGGACCGTGACTTCCCCGCCTCGAGCATGAAGCTTCTGGCCTCGGCGCGCTCGGCGGGAACGACGCTCATGTACCGCGGCGAACCGCTGGTCGTAGAGGCGCTGAGCGCCGACAGCTTCGTCGGCTGCGACCTCGCCCTGTTCGCCGCCGACGGCGAGACGGCGCGGACCTATGCGCCGCACGCCCGGGCGGCCGGGGCCATCGTGATCGACAACTCCTCCACCTTCCGGCTCGACCTCGACTGCCCGTTGGTGATCCCCGAACTGAACCTCGAGACCCTGAACGGACACCGTGGCGTTATCGCCAACCCCAACTGCACGGCGATCATCACCTGCATGGGCGTGGCGCCGCTGCAGCGGCGGTTCGGCCTGCGCCGGCTGCAGCTCTCCACCTACCAGGCGGCGTCCGGCGCCGGCGCGCCGGCGATGGCGGAGTTGCTGGCGTCCACCGAAGCGTACCTGCGGGGCGAGGCCTTCGCGCCCAAGGCGCTGAAGCACCGTTACGCCTTCAACCTGTTCAGCCACGACAGCCAGGTCGACCCGGCCAGCGGCTACAACGACGAGGAGATCAAGGTGATGGCCGAGACCCGCCGCATCCTGGGGTCCTCGAACCTGCCCGTGGGCGTCACCAGCGTTCGGGTGCCGACGCTGCGGGCCCACGCCATCGCCGCGACCGTGGAGCTGGACGCGCCGGTCGCCCCCGCGGCGATCCGTGAGTGCCTGGCCGATGCGCCCGGCGTCCGCGTGGTCGACGACCGAGAGGCCAACCACTTCCCGATGCCGGCCGAGGCGGAGGGGCAGGGCGACGTGCTGGTCGGCCGGATCCGCCGCGACCTGGGCGACCCGTCGGGGCGCTCCGTGGCCCTGTTCCTGGCGGGCGACCAGCTGTTGAAGGGCGCCGCCCTCAATGCGGTTCAGATCGCCGAGGCGCTGCTGATCGCGTAAGCCTGGGCGCGTGAAGATCGCTGTCGTCGCCATCGGTCGGCTGGCCCGCTCGCCGGAGACGGAGCTGGTGAAGCTGTACGTGGACCGCGCCACGGCGGCCGGCCGGGCGCTCGGCCTGGGGCCGGTCGAGGTGGTGGAGGTGGAAAGCCGCAAGCCGGGGAAGGCGGCCGAGGCCGAGGCGCTGCGCCCGCACTTCGCCGACAGCCATGTGGTCGCCTGCGACGAGCGCGGTAAGGCCCGCGCCAGCCGCGCCTTCGCCGAGGAGATCGCCGCGCTGAGGGACCGCGGGGTGCGCCGGCTGGTGTTCCTCATCGGCGGCGCGGATGGACTGGACCCTGCGCTCGTCGCCCAGGCGCAGGGGACGCTGGCCTTCGGGCCGCAGACCTGGCCCCACGCGCTGGCGCGGGCGATGCTGTGCGAACAAATCTACCGCGCGGTCTCCATTCTGGGCGGATCACCGTATCATCGCGACTGATGCGACGGATTCTGCTCCTGGGCTCGATGGGCGCGCTTGCGGTGGGCGTGGGCGCGGTGGCGGCGACCAGTGAGCAGCTCGCGCGTCTGAACGCCGCGGAGACCACGCTTTCCATCGACCAGGGCGTCAACATGCACCGCCTGTCGCGTCTGCTGTCGGTGCTGCAGCAGCTGAAGCGCGACCCGCCCCCCGCGCTGCTGGTCTCGCCGCAGGACGCAAAGGACGCCGTGCGCGCCGCCATCCTGGTCAAGGCAATGACGCCGGACCTGCAGCGGCGCGCCCACGCCTACGCCACCGACGCCACCGAGGTGATGCGCCAGCGCCGCTTGGCCGCCGTGCAAAGCGAAGCCCTCTTCGAGCGCGAGAGCCTGGCCGCCGACTCGACGCCGGCCCCGCAGGTCGGACTCGCGATCCGCGGCAGAGTGACCGAGCCGCCGCCGCTGACGCCGCCGGACCGGCTCATCTTCCCGGCGTCCGGCGACATACTGCGCCGCTTTGGCGATCCCATCGCCGGCGGCGGCCGATCAAACGGTATGACGCTCAGCGTGGTCAGCGGCGCCAGGACGGTGAGCCCCGCGGCGGGACTTGTGCAGTACGTGGGCCCGGTCAAGGGCTGGGGCGTCATCGTGATATTAAGACTGGCGGGCGGATATCATCTCGTGCTTGCTGGCCTCGAGCGGACCTCAGTCGAAGCCGGACAATCCGTCGCGGAGGGTCAGGCTGTCGGATGGGTCCCGGATGGTCGACAATCGACTTCTGAGCTTTATCTAGAAGTCCGAGAACAAGGATCGCCCGTAAATCCAGGGCGATGGTTGAACAGGACGTCGGGCTGATCGGGCCTCAAAACGGCCTCTACATCCTGGCCTATCGGCGGCGCCAAGCCGTCCAGGGAGTCTGAACAGGGCTATGAAGAAGTATCTTCTGATCGGCGCGTCGGCGTTCGTACTCGGCGCGGGTTCCATGGCCTACGTCAGCCAGCAGGCCACCGCCGCGGCGCAACCCCGCGCCAAGACCTATCGCATGCTGGGCCTGTTCGGTGACGTCCTGACCACGGTCGAGAACCAGTATGTCGCCGAAGTCGACGACACCAAGCTGATCCAGTCGGCCATCGACGGCATGCTGACCTCGCTCGATCCCCACTCCGGTTACCTGGACCCCGAGTCCTTCGACGACATGCGCGACCAGACGCGCGGCGAGTACGGCGGCCTCGGCCTCGAGGTCACCAGCGAGGACGGCGTGGTCAAGGTGATCTCGCCGATGGACGACACGCCCGCCGCCCGGGCCGGCATCAAGCCCGGCGACTACATCACCTCCGTGAACGGTGAGAGCGTGCTCGGGCTCTCGGTCTCCGAAGCCGTCAAGCAGATGCGCGGCAAGCCCGGCGAGACGGTCAGCCTGACCATCGCGCGCGAAAAGTCCGACCCGTTCGACGTGAAGCTGGTGCGCGAGGTGATCAAGCCCAAGTCCGCCACCGCGCGCCTGGAAGGCGAGCACATCGTGCTGCGGATCGGCGCCTTCAACGAAAAGACCACCGACGAGGCCGAGGCGGCGTTCGCCGAGGTCCGGGCCAAGAACCCCAAGGCCAAGGGCCTGATCCTCGACCTGCGCAACAACCCCGGCGGCCTGCTCGACCAGGCGGTCACGGTCTCCGACATGTTCTTGGAAGGCGGCGAGATCGTTTCCCAGCGCGGCCGCGATCCGCGCGACGTCGAGCGCTACAACGCCCACCCCGGCGACATCACCGGCGGCATGCCGATGGTGGTGCTGATCAACTCCGGCTCGGCCTCCGCGGCCGAGATCGTCGCGGGCGCCCTGCAGGACCGCAAGCGCGCCGAAGTGGTGGGCACCACCAGCTTCGGCAAGGGCTCGGTGCAGACGGTGATCCCGCTGCGCGGCGGCATCGACGGGGCGTTGAAGCTGACGACCGCGCGCTACTACACGCCGTCCGGCCGTTCGATCCAGAAGACCGGCATCGAGCCGAACCTGGAGGTGGCGGCGACCCGCGACGAGGCCCAGGCGATCGCCAACCGCGCCTACCAGTTCTCGGAAGCCAGCTTCAAGAACGCGCTCAACGCCGACGAGGGCAAGGCCCGCCGCGGGGCCCACGTGCCGGCCGAGGCGCCTCCGGAAACCTTCGACGAGAAGAAGGACTTCCAGATCTCCCGCGCCGTCGACGTGCTGCGCTACGGCTCGGTGGCGGCGACACCCAAGCTGCCGGCGCCAAAAGCGCGGCTGGCGGAGATCGTCAACAAGGCCAGGGTCGCCGAAGTGAAGCCTCCGGTCACGACGCACAAGTAGGTGCGCCGTCTTCTCGCCTGGGCGGGAAGACTAGTACTGCGGCTCTTCCCCTCGCCGCTCCCGCGGCGGCTCGTCGAACTCCGAGGGCGGCGGCTCGTCGCGGTCGCCTTTGAAGATGCCGGTGACCCCGTCGATGATGGCATCGATCGCGCTCGGCGGGTCGGGGACGAAGTCGCCGCCGGGGATCGGCTGGACCTTGAGCCGTGGCAGGGCCTGCGTCATGTACGCCTTCCAGATGCCGGCCGGCGCATTGCCGCCGGTGACGCGCTTCATCGGCTTGTTGTCGTCCTTGCCCACCCAGACGGCGGTGACGAAGCCGCCGGTGTAGCCCACGAACCAGGCGTCCCTGTAGTCGGAGGTCGTGCCGGTCTTGCCGGCAAGGTCGTAGCCGGGCACCTGGGCCCGGCCGCCGGTTCCGCCGGCGATCACGCCGCGCATCATCTGCACCATGTACGCCAGCGCCGGCTGGGCGATCACCGCCTGGCGCGGGCCGCGATCCACGCCGTGATCGTAGAGCACCCGGCCCGTGGCCGTGCGGATCCGTTCAATCCCGTAGCCGCGCGCGAACGCGCCGCCGTTGGAGAACGGCGCATAAGCCTGGGCCATCTCCAACGGGCTGACCTCCACGGCGCCCAGGGCCATCGACGGGTCGAGCTGGATCGGCGAGGTGATGCCGAGCCGCCGCGCCGTCGAGGCCACGTTGGCGGTGCCCACCTCGCTGGCCAGCCGCGCGGCCACGGTGTTCACCGACTGGGCGAGGGCGGTGCGGATGGTGATCGGGCCCAGGAACTGCCCCGTGTAGTTGCGCGGCTCCCAATTGCCGATCTTGATCGGCTCGTCGGTGACGGGCGTGTCCGGCGTACGCCCCGCCTCCATGGCAGTGAGGTAGACGAAGGGCTTGAAAGCCGACCCGGCCTGGCGCCTGGCCTGGGTGGCGCGGTCGAACTGGCTCTGCAGGTAGTTGACGCCGCCTACGTAGGCGCGCACCCGGCCTTCCCCGTCGATGGAAACCAGCGCCGCCTGTTCGACGCCCGAGCTCTTGGCGGCGGCGACGCCGGCCTGCACCGCCTGTTCGGCGCTGGCCTGCAGCGGCAGGTCCAGGGTGGTCTCCACCACCAGATCCTCGGTGGGCTCGCCCACCAGCACCCGGACCTGGTCGTCGACCCAGTCGGTGAAGTACTGCGCCCGCTGGTTGGCCAGCACTGGGTTGACCCGGACCTTGGTGCGCAGCGCCTCGTCCCGCTGGGCCTCGGTGATGAAGTTCGCCTCGGCCATCTCGTAGAGCACGATGGTGGCGCGCCGCGCCGCGCGGTCGGTGGAGGCCACCGGCGAATAGCGCGAGGGCCCCTTCATGATGCCGGCGAGGAGAGCGGCCTCGCCCAGGGTCAGCTGGGCGGCAGGCTTGTTGAAGTAGCGCTGCGACGCAGCCTCGATGCCGTAGGCTCCGGCGCCGAAATAGACCCGGTTGAGATACAGCTCCAGTATCTGCTTCTTGGAGAACTTCGCCTCCAGCCACACGGCCAGGATCAGCTCCTGGGCCTTGCGGCGGTAGTTCTGGTTGGGGGTCAGGAAGAGGTTGCGCGCCAGCTGCTGGGTGATGGTCGAACCGCCACGCAGCGGGCCGCCTTCGCCCCTGTGGCGCATGTTGTAGATCTGGCTGCGCGCGATGCCCCAGGGGTTGAAGCCGAAGTGCCAGTTGTACCAGCGGTCCTCGATGGCGATGAACGCCTTGGGCACGTATGGCGGCAGCCGGTCCAGGTCGATCGGCGGCGCGTATTGCGATCCGCGGACGGCCAGCAACGCGCCGGAGCGGTCCAGGTAGCTGACCGAGGGCTGGCGCTTGACGTCATAGAGCCGCGAGGTGTCGGGCAGGTCGACGGCGAACACCGCGAAGAACGCCACCAGGAAGATCACGCCCCAGACTCCCAGCACCAGGGTCCAGTAGATCAGGGCCTGCAGGGGGGAGCGTTTGCGGCGCGGTTCGGGCGCCTGCGCATTCGCCATGGATGCGTCGTCCTAACGATCGATGAGCCGCCCCGCCCGGCCCTGCCTTACTTCACCCGGACGGAACGCCCAAGATGATTGACGAGACATGAACGGCCCCGGCTTCCTTCTGGGCGCCTGGGCTTCCTTCCGCGCCCGGCTTCGGCCAAGTTGCGCGCGGGCCGGGCCCAGGCCGGTAGATTGAGGATTGGACGGAATGTCGCGGATCGGAATGGCGGTGATGGCGGTGCTGGTCCTGGCGCTGGCCGGCTGCGGGCAAAAAGGCGGCGGCGCCGGCGGCCTGCCGGACGACATGGTCCTGGGCAGTCCGACGGCCAAGGTGACGGTAGAAGAATACGCCTCCGTCGGCTGCCCGATCTGCGCCAAGTGGTACGAGGAGGTCTTTCCGGCCTTCAAGGCGAAATACATCGACACCGGCAAGGTGAAGTTCGTGTCCAAGGAGATGCTGGTCGGCGGCGGCGTCGAGATCACGGTCGCCGCATCCGGGTTCCTGATCGCCCGTTGCGCCGGCAAGGACAAATATTTCGCCGTCGTCGACGCGCTCTACCGGAACCAGCAACAGGCCTTCCAGGCGCCGCGCGAGACGCTGCTCAACATCGCCCGCTCGGTCGGCATGACCGACCAGCAGTTCGAAACGTGCGTCAACGACGAGAAGGCTATCCAGGCGCTGAACGACCGGGTCGAGAAGCACAACAAGGGCGGCATCAACTCCACCCCGACCTTCGTCATCAACGGCGCCAAGATGGAGCCGGGCTACCACTCGCTCGAAGAGATCGAGGCGATGATCAAGCAGGCGGGCGGGTAGGCTTGAGGCGGGCCGCTCCCGCGCGGCCGCATCCGCTTCCGCGCGCATCCGCAGAGCAGGTCTGCGTTTGCGCATAGCGCAATGCTGAGTTCGGCATTGCGCGCGCCATCTTAACACTGTTATCTTAGCGTTGCTCAGTTCGGTGCGCGCCGCGGGTGGGGATACCCGAGGCGAAATCCCGTGCGCCGAACCGGAGCCGGTCCCCAAATCCTTGGGCCGCTTCTCTCCCCGAACGCTGGAAGGCTCTATGAAGCTCCAAATCCTTGCGGCCTGCGCCGCCCTCGCCTCGCTGTCCGCCGGTTCCGCCCTCGCCGGCGATCCCATCACCGCCAAGCTCCAGGCCCCCGTGGCCGCCAAGGTGAAGTTGATCGCTGGCGGCGCGATGTTCACATGCCAAGACGACACCTGCGTCGCGCCCGCGCCGACCTCCTCCACCTTCGCCATGTCGACCTGCAGGACCATCGCCGACAAGGTGGGCCCGGTCGCAGCCTTCACGGGCCTAAAGACGCTTTCCGAAGACAAGCTCGCCACCTGCAACGCCAAGGCCGTAGCCAAGTCCGACGAAGCCACCCGACTCGCCAAGCAATAGGCTCCACTTCTTCCCGGGAGCCGTGAGCTTCGAGTTCTGTCGCCTCGGCCGTCGGGAAACCGACGGCCTCTTTTTTGACCGCCGCCCAGGGCCGAACGCTCCTCACGTGGCGGCAGGCTCCCGCCCCCTTCGGTTGCGGCGCACAACATCGCGTGCTAGTAGGCGCGCGGCTTTGGGCCGGGGGTCATATCGGACTCCAGGACCGACGTGCTTTTTTCAAGCGCTTTCAAGCCTTTAGCCGCGGCGGACAGGTCCGCTCGCGGCGTGTGAAACGCGACCCGGGCGGATAAGAGTGGCCGACGATTCAAATGCTGCGAATGTGGGCGCGCGTTACGCCCAAGCGCTGTTCGACTTGGCGAACGATGAGAAGCAGGTCGCCGCCGTCGAGGCCGACCTGAATTCGCTCAAGAAGGCTCTCGCTGAGTCGAGGGAGCTGCGCGTACTTATTGCCTCGCCGACCTTCGGCTCCGAGGACAAGGCCAAAGGCCTCGTAGGCGTCGGGACGAGCGGCCGGTTCAACATGACGACGCTGAAGTTCCTGGGCCTTCTGGCCTCGAACGGCCGCGCCGCCGCGCTGCCCGCTGTCATCGACGCCTTCGCCAGGCTGTCGGCCGCCGCCCGCGGCGCCGTCTCCGCCGAAGTGACCACCGCGGTCGCGCTCACCGACGCCCAGGCCAAGGGCGTCGCGGCCGCGCTGCGCCAGTCGCTGGGCAAGGACCCTGAGATCACGACCCGCGTCGACCCCGCCATCCTCGGTGGGATCAAGGTGAAGGTCGGCTCCCGCCTCTTCGATGCTTCGCTGAAGTCGAAGCTCGACTCCCTGAAATTCGCCCTCAAGAGAGCGTAAGAACGATGGATATCCGCGCCGCCGAAATCTCGGCCATCCTCAAGTCGCAGATCGCGAACTTCGGCGAAGAAGCCGATGTCTCCGACGTGGGCTCCGTGCTCAGCGTCGGCGACGGCATCGCCCGGGTCTTCGGCCTCGACAATGTGCAAGCCGGCGAGATGGTCGAGTTCCCCTCCGCCGGGGTGAAGGGCATGGCCCTGAACCTCGAACGCGACAACGTCGGGGTCGTGATCTTCGGCCAGGACCAGGCGATCAGCGAAGGCGACGAAGTCCGCCGCCTCGGCGAGATCGTGGACGTGCCGGTGGGCAAGGGCATGCTGGGCCGGGTCGTGAACCCGCTGGGCGAGCCGATCGACGGCAAGGGTCCGCTGACCAACGTCGCCGAACGCCGCCGGGTGGACGTGAAGGCGCCGGGCATCATCCCGCGCAAGTCCGTGCACGAGCCGGTGCAGACCGGCCTGAAGGCCATCGACACCCTGATCCCCATCGGCCGCGGCCAGCGCGAACTGATCATCGGCGACCGCCAGACCGGCAAGACCGCCGTGGCGATCGACACCATCCTGAACCAGAAGCAGATCAACGCCTCCGGCAACGAGAGCGAGAAGCTGTACTGCATCTACGTCGCCATCGGGCAGAAGCGCTCGACGGTGGCCCAGATCGTCAAGACGCTCGAGGAGCGTGGCGCGCTGGACTACACGATCATCGTCTCGGCCACGGCGTCCGAGCCGGCCCCGCTCCAGTTCCTGGCGCCCTTCGCCGGCTGCGCCATGGGCGAGTGGTTCCGCGACAACGGCATGCACGCCGTCATCATCTACGACGACCTTTCCAAGCAGGCCGTCGCCTATCGTCAGATGTCGCTGCTGCTGCGCCGTCCGCCGGGCCGCGAAGCCTATCCGGGCGACGTGTTTTACCTTCACAGCCGTCTGCTGGAGCGCGCCGCCAAGCTGAACGAGGACAACGGCTCCGGCTCGCTGACGGCCCTGCCGCTGATCGAGACCCAGGCCAACGACGTCTCGGCCTATATCCCGACGAACGTGATCTCGATCACCGACGGCCAGATCTTCCTGGAAACCGACCTCTTCTTCCAGGGCATCCGCCCGGCGGTGAACGTCGGCATCTCGGTGTCGCGCGTGGGCTCCTCCGCCCAGATCAAGGCGATGAAGACCGCGTCCGGGCCGATCAAGGGCGAGCTCGCCCAGTACCGGGAAATGGCCGCCTTCGCGAAGTTCGGCTCCGACCTGGACGCCGCCACCCAGCGCATGCTGGCCCGCGGCGAGCGCCTGACCGAGCTCCTGAAGCAGCCGCAGTACGCGCCGCTGTCGGTGGAAGAACAGGTGGCGGTGATCTACGCCGGTACCCGCGGCTACCTCGACAAGATCCCGACCGCCCAGGTCGGCCGTTTCGAGCGCGAGCTCCTGTCCAACCTGCATGGCAAGCACCAGGGCCTGCTGGACAAGATCCGCACCGAGAAGGATCTGAAGAACCTCGAAGACGACCTGAAGGCGGCGCTGGCCTCCTTCGCCGACAACTTCGCCTGAGCCGGACGAGCAGGAGCAGGTAACCGGCGATGGCCACCGTCAAGGAAATGCGCACCCGGATCTCTGCGGTCAAATCGACCCAGAAGATCACCAAGGCGATGCAGATGGTCGCCGCGGCGAAGCTGCGCCGCGCCCAGAACGCGGCCCAGAGCGGGCGGCCCTATGCCGAGCGCATGGCCGCGGTGATCGCGAACCTCGCCGCGGGCGTCACCGGCGACGGCGCGCCGAAGCTGCTGGTCGGCACCGGGTCCGACCAGCGCCACCTGGTGGTGATCGCCACCTCCGACCGCGGCCTGGCCGGCGGCTTCAACTCCTCGATCGTCCGCGCCGCGCGCCAGCACATCGACAAGCTGCTGAACGACGGCAAGGACGTGAAGGTCATCACCGCCGGCCGCAAGGCCCGCGACCAGCTGCGCCGGCTGCACGCTCAGCGCCTGGTGGAGACCTTCGAGGTGGGGGGCGCACCGTCCCTCGCCGTCGCGGAAGAGGTTTCGGCCAAGATCCAGGAGCTGTTCGAGGCGGGCGACGTGGATGTCGTCACCCTGTTCTTCTCGAAGTTCCAGTCGGTGGTCACCCAGATCCCGACCGCCCGGCAGCTGATCCCGGCCGAGGTGCTGGCCGGCGCGCCCAGGATCGACCTGAAGGGCGCGGCCTACGAATACGAGCCGGACGAGGCCACCATCCTGGCCGAGCTCCTGCCGCGCAACATCACCACCCAGATCTTCTCCGCCATGCTGGAGAATCAGGCCGGCTTCTTCGCCGCCCAGATGACGGCCATGGACAACGCCACACGCAACGCCGGGGATATGATCTCGGCGCTCACCCTGCAAATGAACCGAGCCCGCCAAGCGCAGATTACCAAGGAGCTGATCGAGATCATCTCCGGCGCCGAAGCGATCTAGATCCTACTGAAAGAGCCGAACATGTCCGAAGCCGCGACCAAGAAGCCCGCCGCCCGCAAGCCTGCCGCGCCGAAGAAGGCCGCCGGCGTTCCCGCCACCGTGACGGGCGTCGCCACCGGCAAGCTGGTGCAGATCATCGGCGCCGTCGTCGACGTCGAGTTCGAAGGCCACCTGCCCGCCATTCAGAACGCCCTGGAAACCACCAACGTCGACCAGCGGACGGGTCAGCCCTTCCGCCTGGTGCTCGAAGTGGCCCAGCACCTGGGCGAGAACACCGTGCGCGCCATCGCCATGGACACCACCGAGGGCCTGACCCGCGGCCAGCCGGTGACCGACACGGGCGCTCCGATCATCGTGCCGGTGGGGCCCGCCTGCCTCGGCCGGATCATGAACGTCATCGGCGACCCGATCGACGAAGCGGGCCCGATCGCCACCACCTTCACCAGCCCGATTCACCGCGAGGCGCCCTCCTTCGCCGAGCAGTCCACTTCAGCCGAGGTGCTGGTTACCGGGATCAAGGTGATCGACCTGCTCTGCCCCTACACCAAGGGCGGCAAGATCGGCCTGTTCGGCGGCGCCGGCGTCGGCAAGACCGTGACGATGCAGGAGCTGATCAACAACATCGCCAAGGCCTACGGCGG
>NZ_CADEGK010000090.1 GCF_902826855.1 uncultured Phenylobacterium sp.
TTCTGACACCCCGGCGGCCAGTGCCGCGTCGTACGCCCGCCGCATCTGCTGGTCCAGGGCGGCTAAGCGTGGGTCGGCACAGACCATCGCTCGTGCTCGGGTCGGGGCGTTGCGGCAGTTGTAGCTCGTCTGCGTCGACGCGTCGGCGAAGTCTCTAGGAACAGCAGCGGGTGCGGCGGCGGGCGGCGGGTCACGGGGCGGGGCCACGGCCCGCGGACCCCCGCTGGCCGGCGGCCGGATGGTCAACGTCTCTGGCTGCGCCGATGCGGACGCCGCAGGAGGCGAGTTCTCAGCCGCGGCGGCCGCCGTGTCGGTGGCTCGGCCCGTCGGCGGCGGCGAGGTCAAGCGACGGGACGCGAGGTCAGGCGGTAGGACTTCTAGACGTGGGCCCGTCATCGGCGGTGGAGCGGGAGGGGCGACCTCAGCGAGCTCCACCTCCATTTGGGCGGGGAGGGCCGTGGCGGCTGTACCGTTTGGCAGGGCGACCTTCGCGGCTACAGGTGCTCGCTCCGGCTTCCCGTCCGGGACAACGCGGCCCAGCCAGAATCCACCGGCTACCGCAAAGGCAACGCCTGCCGCGGCCACGAAGCGACCAATTTGCCAGCCCCGGTCGCGCTCAAGTTCAGCCTCGGCCGGAGCATAGGCGGGATCGCCCGCATCCCCGTCGAGATCGGGATCGTCTGCATAGGAGTGGAAGCCCGCGAAGCGTGCCGGCAGGTGCGTTGCGTCGGTCTCTTCTAGGCCCCGAGGCGTGGCGTCCGCGTAGGCACGGAAGCCCTCGAAACGGAGTCCTGGGTCATGCCCGTTCCCACTGTCAGCAACCATGCCAAGCTCGCCCTTTGCAGGCCCCTCGCCTGCTCAAGTGTCGAGCCAGCGCGAGGGTTGCGAGCGGTGGGCCAAAAAGGACGCTTGCACGAAGGTCTCTTTTCCTCGCGACCGAACCTTGCGCAACGACTCGCAGACCTCGCCTCGCACCGCCGGCCCTGCCCGGCCGGGCGTGGCCAGCTTCAGATGCTGAGGGCACGAACCGTGCCGGCGGCAGTGGCGGGGGCGCTTGCGGGCCACTGGAACCTCCAGGAGTAGCGTCAGTTCAGTCGCTCGGCGCTAACAGCATCAGGCTCATCCAGGTCGCCGCGCCGCGAGTGAAGCATGACCCCGCCCCTATGCCCCAACTGCAAACGTCCGCTCGACAAGGTTCGACCCGTCCGCGTTAGCACTGAGACGGATGACGTGCGGTGGGTCGGCCGAACGCCTGACGCGCTGGGTTTTGTGTGCATCTCCTGCGGCGTGCTTGTGCCGCTAGCATCACCAGGAGAGAGGGACGACCGGTAGATCCCTGGGTGTGTGGTCCCGGTGTGTGGGGACTCAGTCTAGCCGAGTGCTCGCACCGGGCGGAGCTACGGGCCAGATACTCCACGGCAGCGCCACGACCAGGAAGCGGAGCTTTCTCCACGGCACGGCCATGGGCCGAAGAAGCCCAGGTCCACGGCGCCAGCAGCCGAGGAGGAGGAGGAGGAGGCGATTGCGGTCGCCTTCCCAAAGCAAAAGCCGCTGAACGATTGCCTGTACGCCCTGCAGGCGACGATCCCGCACCTTACCGGCTTAGCCCTGCACCGCTGCTCCCTACGACTTCGCCAGACAGCTGAAGACCCTACGCGGCCTCACACCTTGCGAAGCCACCTGCAAAGCCTGGGTGGGCGAGCCCGACCCTTTCCTGGCTCGATCCGTCCACTTCACCTCGGGACTGACGTCGCCACTCTGATACCGCTGTTGCTCTCCGCGTTGCCCACACCGTGACCCGGGCGCACTAAGCGCCATCGTCAGTTGGCGCGTGCTTTGGGTGTCTTGGGCGTGGTCTCGGTGGCGGTGATCTGGGCACGGAGGTCTACGGCCATATCAACGAACTCGAAGAACGCCCTCCGCGTCATCGCTGCCCTGAACACCGGCAACAGCACCACGGAATCCGTCATCGCCAGCGGCGACATGAATGTCATCTGCACCGAGTCGCCTGGACCGGTGATGGCGCCGAATTGTGCGCTGTTGACCAGGACGGCTGGCAGATCACTAGCACTCTTCACGTGTAGTCGTCCCTTACTCGCCTGAGATCATCTGGGAGGCCACAACGCAGCAGACCCAATTCGGTGACCGGCCCTCTGCAAACCGCAAAGGGGGCATGTGTCCCTGGCCGCCTGCTGGCAAGCACGTGTAGGCGTAGAACGAATGGGGAATTTTGTTGTGGAGCCGCCCACCTCCCCGCGGCCATGAGCCAGCAGCGGACATTCTGAAGCTTGCAGGGGTGGTTAGGGGACTTTGGCGCGGGTCGCCTGCTGGTTGGGCGGTTTGACCAATGTCATGTCGACGTTCGCCGGTGCATGATTTCCTGAGCATGAACAAGGAGTCCCCATGCGCACGCGATTGACCGCACTCGCCCTTGCGATCGGCGTCACTGTCGGTGCCCCCGCGTCCGCCGCCACCGTCACCGGGACCTTCAGCCCGAGCGGCCCAGGCGAGGTTTCGCTTGCGATGTTGTTCCCGACCGACCCCGGCGTGTACGAGCTCAGCTTCGAGTTCTCCCGCCCTGGTGCGGGGCACATCTCTACTCACCTCATGGAGAGCTACGAATTCTACTACGCCGCGACGGGTGAGCACCTGGGCGGCGACGACCACCTGTACGACGAGGACGTGTTCTTCCCGGCCCCCACCTCTTACGGGTCCACCTTCTTCACGATCGGCCGCCCTTACAGCGTCACCACCGGCTTCGAGCGTACGGAGGGCTATTTCTGGAACGCCAAAGTCGGGCTGCGCGGCGCCTTTTCGGGGCCCGCCCAGGTGACCTACAGCTTCACGGTCGACCACATCCGCGACGTGCCCGAGCCCGCCACCTGGGCGCTGATGATCCTCGGCTTCGGCGGTGTTGGCATCGCTCTCCGCCGCCGCGAGACCCGGCGATTGATGACGACGGCGCACAAGTCAGGGACGGACTGCTCGCCTGACAGGGTGGCGATCGCCCCTGCCGCTGGCCCGGCCCGAGCGCGACACGGTAATGTTCACACTGGTAGTTATGGTTCCAGCGGGGCGTCGTCGTCGGCCCGTCGGTGGACGTCCCCGTTGGGTCGCGAACCGTCTTTGACGGCCTACCTGAGAGCCAGGCAAAGAGTGGGAGTTCGATGATGCCCACTTAATGATGACGCCGCCCGATGCCGGGTGCTCCGCGTCGGTGCCGCCGGGAGTGATCGGAAAGGCCGCGATACGCTCACTGTCCGGCAGAGGGCCCCCAGCGAGCAACTAAGAACGCACCTTGGCTTCGCTGACGGGGCGTGGCATCCGAACCGCGATCAGACGCCGAACTGATGCGGTTCGTGACCTATGTGTGACCTAGAAAACACTACCGGCCACGGCGTTCTCCTAAGTGTCTGATTTCGCTAGCGTGGCCCGGTAGCTCAGCCGGATAGAGCAGAGCTTTCCTAAAGCTAAGGTCGGGGGTTCGAGTCCCTCCCGGGCCGCCATCGCGTCCTTAACGCAGCAGGCGCAGCGGGTAGACGGTCATGCGGAACTGGAGGCCGTGGTCCTGCAGGTCCTTCTTCCCGGCGACCTCCACGTCCTTCAGCGCATGGCCGTAGGTGGCGCGCGCCGCGAACGCGTCGATCGGAGTCCAGGCCAGCGCCGCGCCGACGCTGAAGATCGACCGCTGGGGCTGTGGGGCGCGGTGGTTGCGCATGACTGCACCGTCGGCGAAGGCCGACACGGTGAACGCGCCCCAGTCGAACCCGCCGTCGCGGGCCCGGCCGCCGGCAAGACTGAGCGGCTGGGCGATCTCGACGGAGCCGACCAGGCCCTTGTCCGCCAGCAGCAGGTTCTCGCGATAGCCGCGCACGGTGGTTTCGCCGCCGGCCGAGATGCGCTCGCCGGAATAGAGGACGCCGTCGGCCCACTGGGCGTAGAGGCGGCTGCGCAGCTCCAGGCCCTTGGCCGAGAGGCGCCGCGCATAGTTCACCTGGGCCAGGATGGCGCGGAAATCCTGGTGCGGGTTGGCGATGCCCGGAACGTGTGAACGGGTGCCGTCCAGCCCCTGGGTGGCGGTCAGCGCGACGGCGAACACCTGGTCGACGTTGCGGACCAGATAGTCGCCGACCAGCCGCAGCGCCGTGTACTCGCTGCGCCCGTCGACGGAGCCCGGCGCGAAGGAGAACGGCTGGCCCAGGAGCTCGGTGCGCGTTGTGCGGTGGGCGACTTCAAAGCCGGCGGTCAGGGTGCGCGCCGGCGACCAGCGGCCAGCCCGCGTTGCCGGCAGCAGCGGCGCGTCGATCAGCTTGCGGGTGAAGCCCACCTCGAAGGCCTTCTCACGCGCCTCGATATCGAGCGGCGCCAGGAGACTGTCGATGACGGCGGCGTCGTTGACCGCGGCCCGCACCGAGAACGCGTTGCGGTAGGACAGCAGCGGCATCACGTAGGCGACGGCCACGTCCGTGACCCCCTCGGTCAGCCCCGCCTCGCCACTGAGGATGTCGCCGGGACCCAGGACATTGCGGACCGATCCCCCGGCGGCGATGCGCTCGGCGCCGACCGCGGGCGATCGGTTGTTGGCGGCTGTGACATAGAGGTCGTAGCGGTCCTGCGGATAGACGCTGACCGCCAGACTGGCCTCGCCCGCACGGCGCCCGGGACGCAGGTCGGCGTTGATCGTGCGCACGAAGGGGTCCTCGGCCAGCAGCCGGAAGTCGCGCTCCAGGTCCACCGCGCTCAGCGGGCGCCGCGCTGCGGCCGCCATGCGCTGGCGTACGAAGTCGGCGTCCAGCCCCTTGGCGCCGCCGCCCTGCCACTCGACGCTGAGGGCTGGCTCGCCGTCGGCCGGCGGGGCGAGGCCGCCGTAGATCATCCTCAGCTCCAGGACGGCGGGGTCGGCGGAGGGGCGCACGACGAGGCCGGAATTTATGAAGCCCGCGCCGAGGTAGGCGCGGTTGATCACCTGGACCAGGGCCAGGGCGCGGCCGACGCCGCCTTCGCCGGGCAGGCGGTTGAGAGCGAACTGACGGCGGACCCACGCCTCGTCGAGGGCTTCGCCGGGCGCATGTTCGAGGCGCAGGTCCGCGTCGGCCTCGCCGCCGGGCCGCCAGCCGCGCGGAGGCCTCGCCGGGCCGTGCGGCCCATCGCTGGCGACGCGGACGTCCCGCAACGGCGAGGTATCGGCAGGCGCCGTACCCGGCGCCCGGGTCACGCTCGGCGGCGGGACCAGGCCGGGCGTGGGCCGGGCGTAGTCCGGCTGCTGCGGCGTCGCGCGCGGCCCCGTCCGGCCCTCCAAGTCGGGGACAGCAGGCTGGGCGCTGAGCGCAGCCGGCGCGGCTGCGGCGAGCAGGGCGCCGAGCGCCAGAACATGCGGCCTCAAGGGCAGGCTCCGGGCGAGGCGGGCGGCGCCGGCGTGGGCCCTGCTCCTTCGGTTTCGCGCACATACGGGCCCACTGGCCGCGAGATGAGCTGACTCACCGCGCCGGCGGAACGCGCCGCCGGACACTGGCCACGCAACACCTTGGAGGCGTCGAGCACGGACAGGTCGCGGCTGACGACCCCGCTGGAGACGTCGTAGAGGCCGGTCTCCAGCCGTATCTCGCCATCGACGGCCACGACGTTGGACCGGTCGGTGGAGTTGATGAAGTAGCGGCTCTGGATCACCACGTTGGCGCCCGCCTGCTGGCCCAGCGCCAGGATGCTCCCGCCGTTGGAGACGATGGCGAGCGGTGAGGCGATGGTGATCCGCCCACCGGTGCCGGGGCCGGACGACGTCTCGATGGAGCCCGGCAGGTCCGCTCCCTCCAGGGTCAGGATTGAACCCGACGGAAGGCGCAGGTCGATCTCGCCCGCGGCGCCGGCCTGCGAGTTGGTCAGGATTGCGCCACCGTTGGCGATGCGAATGCCGGCAGCGTCCACGAAGATCGACCCCGCGTCACCAGCCCCTTCGGCCTCATTGGAGCTGGAGATTCCCGACCCCGCCCCTTCGATCGTGAGCGAGCCTACGGTGATGTCGATCTGCCCGGCCATGTTGGCGTTGGTCGACACCGTGGAGATCCCTCCGGCATTGGTCAGCGAAATGGCGTCCGCCTCGATGAACAGCGCATTCGAGGCCCCGGTAGCGCCCTCGTCTGACGCCGAGCTGATCAGGCCGCCCTCGACGATGAGCGTCTGCGCCGCGATGGCGACGCTCCCGGCATTGCCGTCGCCGGCGGTCGAGGTCGAGACCCGCGAGAGGTCGCCTACCGACAGGGTGTCGGCGAAGATTGCGACCGTTCCGGCGTTGCCGACGGAACCGACCAGGGCTTCCGACGAGATCGTCCCGCCATCAACCAGTGTAAGGGCGCGGGCCTCGACGAGAATATTGCCGGCATCGCCGTTGCTGAACGTGCCGGAGCGGATGAACCCTTCGTTGGCGAAGACCACGCTGTCGGCCCGCACCGTCACGTCACCGCCCTTGCCGAAATCGTAGGTGTCCGAGGAGATGAAGCCGCGCATGTCCACCTTCAACGACTTGGCGTCGATGGTGACCGTGCCCGCGTCGCCGCCGCCCAGTCCATCGGAGCTGATGTAGGTGAGGTCGGAGCCACCATTACCGACCACCTGCAGGTCCTCTGCCGTGACCGACACGTCACCGGCCCGACCAATGCCCATGGTATCCGCGGCCACGTAGGAGCCGTCCTGCACAAGCAACGATCCGGTGCGGATGGTGACGGGTCCGCCGGCGCCGTCGCTGAAGGCGTTGGAGGAGACATAACCCTGGTCACGCAGGACGATGGATCGGGCTTCGATAGTCACGCCGCCGGCGTCACCGGCGCCAAGGGTGTCCGAGGAGATGAACGTGAACATGCGACCCTGTCCCGCCACCAGGAGATCTCCGGTGCGGATCACAACATTGCCGGCGTCGCCGGGCGTCCGGGTGTCGGAGGTGATCGTCGCATCGGTCAAGGTCAGGCTCGTCGCATCCACGCTGACGGTGCCGGACCCACCTGTGCCTTCCTGCGCGGTCGACCGGATCGTGGCGCCGTCCTCCAGCAGGATCTCGCCCGCCCGGATGGTGACATTGCCCGCCGCGCCTTGGTCGAATGTGTCGGACGTGATCGCGGCGCTGAAATCGAGGTGGATCGACCCCGCTTCAACGGTCACGTCCCCGGCGTCGCCCGTAAACACGACGGCATCCGACGAGATCGCGCCGTTGCTCATCCGAAAGTCGCCGGTCGCCTTGATCGAGACCGCGCCACCATCGCCATCCCCGAAGGTGTCTGAGTTGATCCGGGTGTCATCGAGGGTGACGTTGCCGCCGGAGACCTCCACGACGCCGCCCTGCGCCTGCCCACGGGAGGCCGAGGTGATGTCGGAGAGTCGGAACAGGATGTCACCGCTGGCCGAGATCCGAACCCTGCCCTGATCGCCCGTGATCGCCCCCTGCGATTCCGCTTCCAGGCGGACCTCGTCGAAGACGATGTCACCGCCGTCGACGGTCACCTGACCCGCGGCGCCGCCGGCGAACGAGTTTGAGTCGATGAATACGCCTCCAAGGTAGAGGTCGGGCGCGCGCAAGGTGATCACGCCGGCGGCTTCATCGCTGAACGTCGAGGCGGTGAGGATGGACCCGAAGATCTCGAGGCTGGTGTCACCCGCAATGGTGAGGTTGCCCGACGCGGTGGCTCCACCCGGGCTGGAGCCATAGGACCCGCCGGATATGGAGATGCGGTCGCCGAGGATCGCCACGTCGCCGGGGGAGCCGGCGCCCAGCGCGCCCGTGATGCCGACCGCCTCGACAAGCTCCAGGTCCTCAGCGGCCAGGATGACGTCGCCGCCTGCCCCAGCCCCGAAACCCTGCGATATGGCGATCACGTTCGTACCCAGCAGAGTCCCGGCGACCACCTCAATGTCGCCCCCCACGCCCGCGCCAGCCGCATTGGAGGACAGCGTCACATCCGTGAGGGTGATGGTGTCGGCGTCGAGCGAAAGCCGGCCGCCATCGCCCTGGTCGGCCAGTGTGTAGAGGATGCCCCCGGTGGCCTGGATGTCTCCGGCCAGGATACTGACGTCGCCGCCTCGGGCGACACCGCGGGTCGCGGCGCCGATCGTGCCGGAGTTTGACAGTCGCACGACGCCGGCCTGGACCAGGACGTCACCACCGCGGGTCGGCCCGCCGGTATCGGAAGCCAGGGTGGCCCCGTTCAGGCTAACTGTGCCTCCACCGACGCGTAGAGGGCGGCTCACGCCAGCGCCCGGGGTCGTGGCGATGAGGCTGTCTTGGATTTCCACCGCTCCCGCGCCCCCGGCGCCGGCCAGTGGGTCGGCCAGGCCGACTGTGGCGGCGCCACCGCCCACCGCGATCAGGTCGAGGCCGCTGACAAAGAACTGGCTGCCGTCGACACGCACGTCGGAGGCCGTCAGCGACAAGGCCGCTACGGCGCCCGGCGTGAAGGTGTCGCGCACGCCCTCCAATGAGATCGCCCCCTGCCCGCCCACGAAGCCGAAGCTCTCCGGCGCGGCCATCGAGAGGGTCGAGCCGTCCGGCGCGGCCACCGCGAACCGCGCGCCGTCGGCCAGGCGCAGCTCGCCGGCGGTCGAGAAGTAGGCCGCCCCCGGCACGTTCACCACGGCGCCGGCGGTGAAGACGATCCCTGCCGGGTTGATGAAGAAGAAGCTGGCGTTGGGGAGCGCGGTGGAATCGATCGTGCCGGCGATCGTCGAAGCCTGGCCGCCCGTCACCCGGTTGATGACGTTTCGCACCGCCGCCGCATCGCCGGCGCGCGTCCATTGGGCGGTGGCGCCCTGGCCGAGGCTGAATTGGGAGAAGCTGTGGAACAGGTTGGCGCCGGCGAGCGTGCCGCCGTCGACGGTGAACACCTGCCCCGACTGTGTGACGTTCGTGCCCAGCCCGCGGAGCCCCCCCACATCCGGCGTGATGGTGATCTGCGCCCAGCCCCAGGCGGGCACGAGAGCGAGCGCCGTGGTGGCGGCCAGGGCGTGGAGCCAGGCGCGGCGCCTCACCGCCAGGCTCCGATCAGGGTGAAAGCGGCCCAGATGTTCGGGTCGGCGTTCACGCCGCCGGCCTGGATCATCTCCATCTGTGCTTCCCGCAACGCCTCGCCCTTGGCCCGGCCGGCGCGGTAACGCTCGTAGAAGCTCTTCATCAGGGCCGCGGTGCCGATGTCGTTCACCGGCCACAGGGAGGCGATGGCGCTCTTGGCGCCCGCCTGCACTGCCGCGCCGGCCAGACCCATGCTGGCCTCGTCGTCCCCCACCGCCGTCTCGCAGGCGGAGAGCACCAGGAGGTCCAGTTCCTCGCCGCGGGTGCGGGCGTCCTGCAGGATCTGCCGCAGTTCGGAGAGCAGGATCACCTCGCCGTTGGCCACGATGAAGGCGCGGTCCGAGCGGCCGTTGAACGAGGCGTGGGTGGCCAGATGCAGCACGTCCACCGGCTCGCGGTTGAGCGCCTGGACCAGCTCTGCCTTCTTGAAGTTCTCCAACACCCGGGACCGCTCGATCCGCACCCCGTCGGTGACCGCCGCGAGCCGCGCCTCGGCGCCAGTGCCCTCCAGCTTCTCGAAGTAGCCGGCGGGCAGGCTGACCTCGAGTTCCAGCGACGCCGCCAGGAGCTGCTGGCCCTTGCCCCCGTCCTCGCCGCCTGGCTGGGAATAGGTCAGCGACGGCGCCACCGAAACCCGGGTCTTCTGGATCAGGTGACGGTCCTGTTCATCCAGCAGCACCGCGAACGGCAGGGCGCGCAACGCACCATCAGGCACGATGGCCAGCTGCGAACCGGGCTTCAGTTCGCCCTCGATCGGCTTGATCAGCAGGTCGTAGAGCTGGCGCGAGGCCGCCCGCCACCGGTCGTCGCTGTCGTAGGCGAGCGACAGCACCACTGTCTCCACCAGCTTGGCCACCGCCTGGCGGTCGACCGTGCGGTTGGGCGGCAGGCGGCGGAAGATGGCCGCCCCGCCGTGACCGCCGGCCACGTAAAGCAGCTCCAGCCGGTCGGCGAGCAGGATCGGGTAGAGAAGGACCTCGCCGGCGGCCAGGGTCTCGGGCTTCAGCGGATCTCTCGCCGGGATGCACTCGCTGCCGAACACACTCTGCAACTCGGCCTGACGGTAGGCCTCGACGATCTGCTGGGCGTCGCGGACGCGGACACGCTCCGCCGAGCCCTGCGCGCCGGCCAGCTGTACGTCCACCGCGCCTTGGAAGACGTTGCGCATATAGAGCGAGAAGGCTGTCTCCTCGGTGAGGGGATCGAAGCGGGGCAGCAGCGGCCGGATGGCTTCCAGGGCCTCGTAGGCGGCCAGGACGTGCTGCTCACGGTGCTGCGGATCGGCCTCCGCCAGCAGCAGCCGCCACTCCGGCAGCCGGGCCGGCAGGCTGCGCTGGCTCTCGAACAGCAGCGCCTGTTCCAGGAGCGCGCGGGCGCCGCGGTCATCGCCGGCCCGTAGCGCCATGCGCGCCGCCAGCGCAGCGGCGAACGCCTGGGCGGCAGAGTTATCGGGGCCCGCCTCGCGAATGGCGGCGATCACTGCGGCGAGCTCCGGCTGGGGATCGGGCCGGGCGTCGAGGGCGGCCATGGCCAGGCGGCCGCGGATCTCGGCGCGCAGGCCAGGGTCTGCGATGCCGCCGGCCAACGTCAGCCCGGAGGTCGCCGCGCGCCAGGCCTCGGCGCGGAACGGGACCGCGACGTCGGCGCTGGCCTCGGCGACGGCAAGGCGCAGGCGCGCCAGGCGCAGAAGGGCCAGCGCGGCGGTGCGGCTGTCGCCGGCAAGCGCCGCCTGCTCCGCCGAACAGCCTAGGGAGGCCAGCGACAGGGCGAGATTGGTGTTGGTCAAAACGGTGCGGCTGAGCAGCAGGTCGCAGGGACCGCCGGCGGCGCTCTCCGCCTGCTCGGCGTTGCGCGCCGCCGCCGTGGAGCCGCGCGTCGTCCGACTTCCCCCCCGCGCCCCGGCGACGGTAGGTCCGGCCAGCGACACAAGGCCGAGGCGATAGGCTGCGATCGAGGCGGTGTCCTGCAGGCCCGCGCCGCGGGCGATCCGGAAAGCGCCCAGGAGGTACGACTGGGCCTGAAGCTGGCTGCCCTGCGGGCTCACCCGCATCAGTTCGCCCGCGGCCGCGCAGTACTCCGCCATGGCGGCCGGCGAAGGCTGGCCGCCGGAACCCGTGGGCGGATCGAGGGTCGGCGCCAGGTCCTGGTACGGATCGGCGGCCCCGCGCCGGGCCAACCGCGTCTCCGTCGCGGCCGCCGCCTGGCGGAGCGCGTCGGTGGTGGGGAACGCTGTCACCTCGGTGGCGTAGGGACTGCAGGCGCGGTCGGAGAAGGCGGCCTGCGCAGCGCCCGCCCAGCCCGCCGCCAGCAGGAACCCCACCAGCGCGGCCGGTCTGGCCATCACTCGGACGACGCCGCCCCGAATCATACCCTCTTCCCCAAAGCCGTCGGCAGGGATTTTGCGGGTCAAGCTCCGCCAGCGCAAATGCCGAGTGCGGGCCAACCCCCAGCAACAACCTCTACAGCGTGATGGCCACCATGGCTCCATGCGGCGCGTGTCGGCTGCACGGCCAAGTCGCCCCTAGCGCCGGCTGGCGACCCAGCCAGTCAACAGGTCGGCCATCTCCTCGCGCTCCTGGCGGCTGTCCTCGAAGTAGTGAGCGCCCTTGATCATCTCGAGGCGCTTGGCGGACGTCCCGATGGCGTCGAAGATCTTCTGCGCGTCGGAAGGGAATACCCCCGTGTCGGCTAGGCTCTGCACCACCAGGCACGGCAGGTCGAATTTGGCGAGCTGGTCACCGCCCTGGCACTTCGAGGTCTCCAGGCTCCACATGGAGAGCCAGGAGCGCAGGGTGTTCGCTCGGCCGATGCTGGGCCGGGTGTTGGCCTGCGCCGGGTGTCCGGCATAGCACCATGGGGTCTTGCGATCGGAGGGATCAATCGACCCGTCCATGAACCTCAGGTCCCCCCAGCAGCGGAACAGCGGGAACAGCCGGTCCGGGATTCCGGCGGCGTTCAGGCGGACCAGCTCAGCTTTCGCCCAATCGGTGATGGCCTGGTTGCGGGCCCGCTGCGCGGCGCGATAACGGGCGATGAAGGGCTCCGTATAGGGCGGGCCGTTGTCCGGATTGAAGGGGTTGAGGCTTTCGTCGGTCGCGACGGGGTCCGTCTCGTCGATGACTGAGGCGTCCATCCAGCTGGTCAGCACCTCGGGACGGCCTTGGTGGGCATTGAGTGAAATATAGAGGTCGGCTTTGGGCAGGGCGTGCAGCGCCTCGCGCCCAGGTCCCTTCAGCAGCTCGCCCAGGGTGGGCTGGGTGGCCTCGGCCTGGTAGGCGCCCGTCAGCGAGCCACCGCCGGAATTGCCGAGGATGACGATCGTCTCCACGCCCCGCGCCCGCAGCCAGCGCATCCCTTCGCCGATGTCGATCACCGCGTGCTCCAGCAGGAACTGGTCCTCCGCGCCCCGGTAGCGGGTGTTCCAGCCGAGGAAGCCGTAACCGCGCGTGGCCAGGTAGGGGGCGATGTAGTGCTCGGAGAAGTCGACGTTGTAGTGCGTCGCGATGAAGGCGGTCCGTGGCCGCTCTCCCTTGGGGGTGGTGTAGATCCCCTGGCAGGGATGACCGCCCGCCTGGATGCGCGGGGCGGTGGGCGAAGTCACGCCGATGAACTCCCGATCCACCTTGGCCATCAAGTCGCTATCGTCCATGCGCCCTTCTCTCCCATCCCGTCGCGCGGCGCGGATACCGGCATCCGCTCCGCGATCGCCGCCGTACGTTAACCGTCCCATCAATGTATGGCGTGGCGTCCGGCGTGCGATACGGACTAGGTTGACGGTGTGCCGCGTTTGCAACACGTTTTACCGGCGTCGCCGCCCGTGGCTGCGCCGATGGGGGGACGGGCCCGGCCTTGCAGGCCGGCCGTCGGCTACGCCGCTTGATGCTCAGGGACGAAACCGCCAATTCCGTGCGCTCGGCCCTCGCCCGAGGCGACCTGCTTGCTGCCTATGACGAGGTTACCCAGGGTAAGGAACAGGGTCACAAGGGGCTGGACTACCTAGAGGTCCTGACGCTGGCGCGGCTCGGCGACACGGAGCGCGGCCTGCGTCTCTACGAAGCGTACGGGCTGGCCGCGATGGGCGACGTCGACGCGCTCTCGCTGAAAGCGCGGTTGCTGAAGGACCAGGCCTTCGCCGCGGGCCCGAAGCTGGACACCGACAAGGTGCTGGAGGCCTGCGGCCTCTATGCCGCAGTCTATCGGCGTACCCGCTCCAGCTATCCAGCCATCAACGCCGCGACCCTCGCCAAGATCGCCGGGCGCACCGCGCTCGCCTCGGGCCTCGCGCGCGAGGTGGTGCGCCAGGTCAGCGCCGAGGGCCGCCAGGACTATTTTTCCCTGGCCACACTGGCGGAGGCGCTGGTGGTGCTGGGCGATCTGACGGAGGCTGAGGCCACCCTGACCCAGGCGGTCCAGGCCCCCGACGCCGACGTCGGTTCGCGCTCGACCACTTTCCTTCAGCTGCAGCGCCTGGTCGCGGCCGCTGGCGGCTCGGCCGCCGGAAGCACGCTGTTGGAACCCATCCGGCCGCCCAAGGTGGCGATGTTCTGCGGCAACATATTCATCGGCGACCGAGGCCTGGAGGCCAAGCTGGCCGACGAGGTGGCCGCGGTGATCCGCCGCGAGAAGGTTGGCTTCGGCTACGGGGCCCTGGCGGCGGGCAGCGACATCATCATCGCAGAACAGCTGCTGGACGCGGGCGCGGAACTGCACATCGTCCTGCCCTTCGCAGAGGTGGACTTCGTCGCACAGTCGGTGGCCCCCTCAGGCGACGCCTGGGTTCGCCGGTACAAGGAATGCAAGACGCTGGCGACCACCATCACCTTCGCCAGCACCATGAGCTATGTGGGCGAGCAGGCCCAGTTCGCGTACGGCTCCAAGGTGACCATGGGCATGGCCCGCCTGCGGGCGCGCCACCTGAATGGCGAGGCGATCCAGTTGGCTATCGTGGAGGGCGCCGGGGCCGGCACGCTCTCCGGCTCCGACATCGCCGCGTGGCGGGCCGTAGGGGCCAAGTCCGAAGTGGTCACGACGCCCGAGCTGAAGCGGCCGGTCCTGCCCGCGCCGCCGCCGCGCAGCCACGTCAAGCGCGGCACCTACGGGATCATGTTCACGGACTTCCCGGGTTTCACGGGCCTCGACGAGCGGGTGCTGCCGATCTTCTGGCAAGAGGTGATGCTGCGCGCCGCCGCCACGCTGGAGCGCTATGCCGACGTGATCCGTGAGAGCAACACCTGGGGCGACGCGCTCTATGTGGTGTTTCAAGACGCCCGGTCGGCCGCCGCCGCCGCCCTCGACCTCTCGGACGAGTTCAGCCAGGTCGACACCAGGGCCCTGGGCGTGCCCGAGGGCACCGCCATGCGCATCGCGCTGCACTACGGCAGCACCTATTCCGGCTACGACCCGATCAGCCGGCGGACCACCTACTACGGCACCGAGGTGTCCCGCGCCGCGCGGATCGAGCCGGTGACGCCCTCGGGCAGCGTCTACGTGACCGAGCCGTTCGCGGCGGTGCTGGAGATGGAGAAGGACCATCTCTTCACCTGCAACTACGTGGGCAAGATGGCGCTGGCCAAGGGTTATGGCTCCTATCCGCTCTACCGACTGCGGCGCGACCCGACGGCGGGCCGCTAAGGCCGCCTCCCATGAGCTTCCTTGACTACGCTGCGCGCGGACACAACGCCGGTTGGCGCTATGTGCTGGCATTGAGCCTGGGCGTCATCCTGGGCATGTTTGTCGGCGCGCTGTTGGTAGTCGCCGTGCAGAGTTCGGGTATGCTACCCCGTGGCTGGCTGGTGGCGGCGCGGGATCCCGGCCAGCCTGTCAGCTTCTTCCTCTTCAACGGCGTCGTCTTCGGCCTGCTTCTGCTCGGCGTCGCGCTGGCCGTCCGGCGGATCCAGGGAAAGCGCCCGGCTGACCTCGTCGGCTGGTGGTCGTGGCGTCTCTTTGGACTGGGGGCCGGCGTCTGGCTCGTTGCGCTCACGGTGGCCGCGCTGGTCGATTTCGCCATCGCGCCATCTGGGTTCCGGTTCAGCGCCGGCGACGACACGCCGAGGCTGGTGGTGGCCGCGCTGGCCGGCCTGGCGATCCAGGTCTTCGCCGAGGAATTCATCTTCCGGGGGCACATCACCCAAGGCCTCATGCTGGCCATACGCAGGCCCCTTCCCGCCGCCCTGCTGAGCGGCGTCATCTTCGGCGCCATTCACATACCGAACGGAACGGTCCAGGCCGCCAGCGCGACTGCGTCCGGCGTTCTGCTGGCGCTCATCGCCATCAAGACCCGTGGGATCGCCTTCACCTCCGGGCTTCACCTGGTGAACAATGTCTTCGCCGCTGTCGTCGTGGTTTCTGCCGGCGACGTGTTCCGCGGCAGCCCAGGCTTCTTCTCGCAGGACACCCCGCACCTGATGTGGTGGGACACGGGCGTCGGGATCTTGCTGTTCCTGCTGGTGACGATCTTCGTCTACCGCAGACGTTGGCTGCCGGACCCTTCGGCCACGACTCAGGGCCCCTAGCCGGTCGTCCCGCCCAGGTTCGCGCATGTCGCGGCGCTGGACTTGGTGAAGCTGGCGTCAGCGCCCATGGTGTCCCTCAAGATGGCGAGGCCCGCCGCGCAGTCCTTGCGCGCTTCCGCCAAGCGCCCGGCTCTCGCCAACACCGTGGCGCGGTTGACCAGCAGATCGCCGTGGTTCGGATGTATCTGGCCGTAGCTGGCGTCGTAGTTGGCCTTGGCGTCGTCCAGGGTGGCTAGCGCCGCACGGGTGTCGCCGCGCTGCGACTCGATCAGCGCGAGGTATACGTCGGCGATGCCAATCAGATAGTGCGGGCCGCCGAACGCCTTGCGGTAGATAGCCACCGCCTCGGTCAGGGCGCGCTCAGCTTGCGGCAGCTTGCCCATGCCCTGCAGCACCTGGCCCTGGATCGACAGGGCGTCGGCGATGCTGGCGTTGTCCTTGTCCAGGACTGCGCGCTCGACCTTGAGCGCCATGGCGATCTGCCGCTCCGCCCGCACGAGTTTGCCAGCCAGGAAGGAGTTCTGCGCCAGAGCGAACCATGCCTTGCCGGTAAGTAGGTGATCGGCGCCCAGGGCCTTCTGGTTGATGGCCAGGGCCTCACTGAGCGACTTCTCCGCGGCGTCAAATTGGCCATCGTCGGAGAGCAGGAGGCCGCGACTGCTGAGTGTCAGGGCCACTCTCTCCGGCGGAGCGTCGGGCGTGGCGCGATAGAACGCCAGGGCCCGGTCAAAGGCGGCCACCCCCTCCCGCACCTTGGTGGCCGATGTCAGGATCGTGCCTTCGGTCAAGGCGGCGGCCGCGCGTGTGCCCGTGTTCTGTTTGAGGTCCGGGCCCAGCATCGCCTCGGCGCGCTTCACGGTCACCAGCGCCTTGTCCAGCGAACCCTGCTTCAGATAGGTCATGGCCAGAACGAGGAGCGCCTCGGCGCCGTCCTTACCCGCCTTCCTGATCGCGGGGTCCGAAGCCTCCACGGCAGTGCGCGCCTCGTTGAACAGGCTCAGATTGTTGTAAGCCCGGCCCAGAGTGCCGATCAGCCGCGCCTGGATAACCGGCTGGTCGGCCAGTTCGCGCTGGGCGCGCTCGGCGCTGCGTCCGAGGATGGTCAAGGCGGTGATCGTGCGCGGGTTGTCGGTGGCGGGGTTCGACAGCTCGAAGGTTCCGACCAGATAGTCGGCGGCGGCCTTGGCGGCGGCCGCTTCCTGCTGTGCGATCTCGCGTTGCCTGTTGGCCTCGATCCGCGCGGCGTTGGCGTAGAAGGCGAGCCCACCGGTGACAACCATCCCGGCCGCCGCGCCCGAGGCGACCAGCATCAGGCGACGCATCCGCCGCTGGGTCTCGCGCTGCACCAGCTCGTCGAGCTTGAGGCCGGTCAGGCCGGCAATCAGCTTCAGACGAGCGAGGCGCGGGCCGTCGGCGTCGGGTCGGAGGTCGGCCGCGATCGGCTCGGTGGGGACGTCGGTCAGTTCGCCATCGGGACCTAGCACGTAGCGCAGGGGCCGCGGGAAGCACTCGTCGTCCTCCTTGCCCGGCTGGCTGGAGCCATAGGGCGTGCCGTCGACGATCAGGGCCAGAAGGTTGCCCTCGCCGTGGGCGCGCTTGAACTGGATGATCTCCTGTTCGACCCAATGCGACTTGGCCGAGGCGGGCGAGCAGATGACGATCAGGAACATCGAGCCGCGAATGGCGGCCGAGAGCTGTGAACCCAGGTCGGACGAGGCGGGCAGTTCGTCGCGGTCGCGGAACACAGGCGTCAGTCGGCGAGGGACCTCGCCGACTGACGTGACCTTACCGATGAGCTTGGGTGGAATGCGATACGACTCCACCTCTCGGTGGAGTCGCCGCACGTGAGCCTTGTCACGATGGCTGTAGCTGATGAAGGCTCGGTAGCTGAACCCCTCGGGCAGCCCCCCTGCCCGTTTCCCGTCGTCCGCCATCGGCCCCTAGGCGTGGGCCCCCAGATTGCGGCGACGACGCAGCGTCGCACCGATCCCACCGAAGCCGATGATCAACATAGCCCAAGTCGCCGGTTCCGGAACACCACCGGGGCCAAACCTAAGCACGCCATTCTCGAAGACGGGCTTCTGGAACGTGATCGGGGTGAACCCTATCCCCGGGGGGCCGGTAAGCGGGTCTACCGCGCACGGCTCGTCCCCGACTATTGACCCTACCAATGCCCCCAACTCTATCGCCAGGACGCTGAACAGCGCGCCACCCCGTCCAATAGGATCACCAAACCCGGCGTAGCCGACGAGGCCGGCGCTGCACGGACCCTGCACTGCCCGACGCTGCCCGAGGTCCGAGTAGACGCTTGTCGTATAGGTGAGATTGTGAACGACTCCACCTGCGAGAGTGCGGATGACCGGCGTTTCCTTCCAATGGAAGCCGTA
>NZ_CADEGK010000091.1 GCF_902826855.1 uncultured Phenylobacterium sp.
ATATCGAAGTCGTCGGGCACGGGCGTCAGGCGGCGCTACGGGCCTGGCGCAGGATCACCGCGCCGGGCAGGGCGAACACCAACCCCAGGCCGGCGGCCAAGGCCAGCCACACATCGGGGCTCTTCAGCAGCGCCGCGCACCCTACGCCCAGCGCAAAGCTGAGCAGGGCGATCGCGCCAAGCCACAGGCGCTTCCTGATGATCGCCACCACCGACCAGGCGCCGCCCCAAAGCACGAAGCCCATCGCCGGCCAAAGCTGGAAATAGAATGCCCCTGTCGCCGCCTGCGCCGCCGCGAACAGGGCCAGCGTGGCCACCGTCATGAGCCCCATGGCGCCCCAGGCTGCAGCGAACACCCGTGCGCTGGGGCCGAAGCCCTGCCCGCGGCCGCGGCGCTGGAGGATCAGGTAGGCAGGCAGCCACAGCGCCACGCCGGGCGCCCACGTCGCCCACGCCAGGCTCTGCGGCCACCAGTCCGCCCGGCCGGTGTAGATGGCCCACACCAGCACCAGGTCCGGCGTGAAGGCGGCGCCAACCGCCACCAGGTGCGCGCCCAGGATCGCCGGCAGCGGCCCCCTGTCTTCGGCCACCGCCTTCAGGAAGGCGAGGTCATCGCGCGCGGCGCGGACGGCGTCGGTCATGTCAGGTTCTCCCGCCGGCAGCATGCCCTGCTCGCATCCTCTCAATCAAGTACTTGATATTTTAAAGTGCTTGAGTTACCGGTTTGCACATCTAGACGGGAGGGTCCAATGCGCGCCATCGATCGGAGGATGTTCGGACTGGCGACGGCGGCCGCCGTGGCGGCCGGGACGCTGGCGAAGGCGGCCGCCACGGCGACGCCGGAGCCCGTCGACGAAGGCCTGTTCGTGCCGATCAACGGCATGGACCACTGGATCACGCTGCGCGGACACGACCGCCGCAATCCGGTGATCCTCTTTCTACACGGTGGCCCCGGGCTCGCGTCCACCGGCAACGCGCCGGTCTTCGCGTCCTGGGAGCAGGACTTCACCGTCGTGCAGTGGGACCAGCCCGGCGGCGGCGCCACGTTCGCCAAGAACATGGCCGCCGACCAAGGCCCCTACACCCAGGCCCGCTACCTGGCCGACGCGGTCGCCGTGGCCGAGTGGACCCGCCGGCGCCTTGGCCGGCGCAAGCTGATCATCATGGGCGCCTCGTGGGGCACTCAGCTGGGTGCGCTGCTCGTCGCGGCTCGGCCGGACCTGGCGGCCGCCTTCGTCGGCGCCGGCTTCGCGGTGAGCCGCCGGCGCGGCGACCAGATCGGCTACGATCTGGCGCTGGAACGGGCCAGGGCGCGCGGCGACACGGTGGCCGTGGCGGGCCTCGAGAAGGTGGGACCGCCACCCTACCGCACGGTCGATGAGTGGTTCGTGCGCCAGCAGCACACCAATCCGCCGGGCCAGCCGATGGCGCCCGCCGAGGTCGCCGCCACCGCCGAGGCTGCGCGCCTCACGCGCGCCGTCGATCCCGCCCAGGCGACCTGGATCGCCAAGGGCCTGCCCGACTTCAACGTCTTCGGCCAGTTCCTGGCGGTCCAGCGAGCGACATACGCCGATACCCGCGACTACGAGGCGCCGCTGCGCTTCAAGGCGCCGCTGTTCATCATCCAGGGCTCCGAGGACCTCAACACGCCGACGCCCCTTGCCAAGGCCTACCTCGAGCAGGTGAAGGCGCCGGCCAAGGCCTACCTCGAGATCGCCGGTGGCGGGCACAACATCACAATCTTCCACCGGGAGATCCTGGCTTTCCTCACCGCCGAAGTCCGCCCCGCCGCCCTCGCGCGCGGCGCCTGAACCGCTCAGCTCGGAGACACCCCATGCGACTGATCCCCATCGCGGCCCTGGCCGCCGTCCTCGCCGCCCCGGTCCTGGCCCAGGGACCGACCACCCTGCAGGCTGTCACCACCGAGGGCATCGTGATGAAGGCCTACGGGATGGAGTTTCCAGTCACCTACAAGCCCGACGGTGCGTTCTCCGCAACCGTGGGCGGGAACACCATCACCGGGACCTGGCGGATAGATGGCGAGCGACTTTGCACCCGGGTCGAGCCGGATCCCGAGGTCTGTGCGGCCTACCCGGCCGGCAAGCGCTCCGGCGACACCTTCGACGTTCCGGGCGCGATGGGGCCGCAGGTGGGCGTCGTCAGCGTTCGCATAAACTGAACCGCACAAGCAGGCGCGCCGCCGGTTCCGAACCAGTCGACTTTACGCCCGCTGGACGGCGCTAGTTTTTCTGGCGCCGCGCCAGCGGATCCTCGCGGCTAGCATCCGCGGCCCCCATCCCTTGACCGCGAGCCTGCCATGCCCACCGCCTTCGGAGCCGAATCCACGACCGACGATGTACTGGCGGGCGTCGACCTGTCCGGCAAGCGCGTCCTGGTCACCGGCGTCTCGGCCGGCCTCGGGGTCGAGACCGCCCGCGCGCTCGCCGCCCACGGCGCCACCGTGGTGGGCGCCGCGCGCGACCTCAAGAAGGCCCGGGCCGCCACCGAGGTCGTCCGCGCCGACGCCAAGAACGGCGGGAGCCTCGACCTTGTCGAGCTGGACCTCGCCTCGCTCGCCAGCGTACGCGCCTGCGCCGACGCCCTGGTCGCCGCCGGCAAGGCCTTCGACCTGGTGATCTGCAACGCCGGCGTCATGGCCACGCCGCTCGGCAAGACCGCCGACGGCTTCGAGACCCAGTTCGGGACCAACCACCTGGGCCACTTCGTGCTGGTCAACCGCATCGCCTCGTTGATCAAGGACGGCGGCCGGCTGGTGAACCTGTCCTCCGCCGGGCATCGTTTCTCCGACGTGGACCTGGACGACCCGGGCTTCGAGCGTGGCGGCTACTCCGAGTTCGCCGCCTACGGTCGCTCGAAGACCGCCAACATCCTGTTCGCCGTGGAGTTCGACCGCCGGCACAAGGCCCGCGGCGTGCGCGCCACCGCGCTCCACCCCGGCGTCATCCAGACCGAGCTCGGCCGCTACATGACCCCGGAGATCATGGCGGCCATGGCCGCGTCGCTAGCGGAATCCGCCAAAACTGCGGGCGCCTCCAACTTCAGCTTCAAGACCATCCCGCAGGGCGCCGCCACCTCGGTCTGGGCCGGCGCGGTGGCCGCAGCCGACGAGGTGGGCGGCCGCTACTGCGAGGACTGCCACGTGGCCGAGTTGCAGGAAGACCCCAACGCCCGCGGTGGCGTCCGCGCCTATGCTCTCGACCCTGACCGCGCCAAGGCTCTCTGGGCCAAGAGCGAGGCGATGGTCGGCGAGCAGTTCTCCTGAGGACGCGCCGCGTCCGACTCCGTTGAACCGAGCGGCTATCCCACTCGCCAGTCGCTGATCTGCACCTCGGCGCCGTAGTCGGCGAAGTCACCCTCTGCGCGGCGGCGGCGAAACTCGCTCCAGCCGAGCGCGCGATAGCGTGCGGGTTCGGCCAGCGGGCGGACGATTGCGGCGTAGGCCGGGTTGAAGAAATAGGCGAGGCTCAGCCGCTCGTCGGTCTCCATGGCCCGCACCCGGTGCAGCGGGGCCTGATAGGCGTCGTTCGACCAGACCTGGACCATGTCGCCAATGTTGACGATCAGGCCTCCGGGCACGGGGTCAACAGGGCGCCAAGCGCCGTCCTTGAGCACTTCGAGGCCCGGCCTGCCGTCGGTGAGCAGCACGGTGAGCGCGCCGGCGTCGGTGTGGTGATGGATGCCGAGCCCAGCCGGGCGGTCGGCGGTTTCATCGGCCGGGTCGCGGGTCGGGTAGTGGTTGAGCCGCAGGAAGCTGGTGTGGACACCTGCGAACGCCTCGGCCAGCACCTCCGGCGCCGCGCGGAGGCCGGTCGCAACCAGCCGCAGCAGGCGGAACGAGAGGTCCTCGCAGGCCTGGAAATAGGCGCGCGCGACGGGCTTCAGCCCCGGCTGCCAGTCCGGGAATGGGGTCTCGCCGAGGAAGACGTCGCCCGCGACACGCCGCTCGGCCAGGTCTGGCCCGATGTCGAAGATCTCCTTCTTGTCGCGCCGGTTCTTGGTGAGCTCGCGGTCGTAGTATCCCCAAGGGTTCTCCCGGCTCCGGCCGAGCGCGCGCTTGGCGGCGGGGGGCCCTGCGAAGAAGGCCCGCGCCTCGGTCATCGCTGCGGAAAGCAACGCCGGATCCAACCCGTGCCCGACCAGGTGGAAGAAGCCCCAGTCGGCGCAGGCCCGCGCCACCCCGTTCGCCACGGTTTCGGCCGAGGCGGAGAGATCGACGACCGGGACACTGGTCTGAGAGGCGGCGCTCATTGTCGCCTGAATAGGCCAGCGGAGGCAGCCGACGCCAGTTTCATCGCGCGGAGCCGTCGACCACGGCAAGGCGCAGTCGTCGGCCGATAGAGTGAGGATTGCCTCCGAGATGACTTCCTGACCGTCGTCGCCGGATCAGCCTCCGCCGGGCCGCGGGCCGACGTACTTGAGGAAGTGAACCCGCGCCGCGCCATACTCGCGGGCGTCAAGCGGCTCGAACCCATCGACTGCGAACGGCGGCTCGGAGACGCCACGCTCGAACACCACGACGGCGTCGGGCGTCAGCCAGCCGCCGGCCGCCAGCCTCGCCAGCGCCTGCTCGCCCAGGCCCTTGCCGTAGGGCGGGTCAAGGAAGGCAACGTCGAAGGCGGGCCCATCGGCGCCCGGTTTCAGGCCCAGGTCGGTGGCGTCGCGACGGTGGACGCGCGTCTTGCCGAACAGCCCGCCAAGCGCCTCGACGTTATCGCGGATCGCGCCGCGCGCCGCCTCGTCGGTCTCCACGAACAGGCAGAAGGTCGCCCCGCGAGACAGGGCCTCGAAGCCCAGGGCGCCGGAGCCGGCGAAGAGGTCGATGACGCGGCGGTCCCGCACCCCCGGCGACCAGACCGCGTGCTCCAGGATGTTGAAGATCGCCTGCCGGGCCCGGTCGGAGGTCGGGCGCGTCGCCTCGCCGGGCGGCGTCGCCAAGGCCTTGCCGCGAAATTCTCCCGAGACGATCCGCACGCTCGCTCCTTGTAGCTGCGGCCCTCCCGTTCCAAGGTTTCCGCCAACAAGCAAGCGGAGGATGCGATGGGTTTGGTGACGGTAGAGCGCAAGGGCGCGACGGCGGTGATGACCTATGCGAACCCGCCGTTCGGGACCATGACCGCGGCGGGCTCGCAGGAGATGCTGGACGCCTTCCGCCCGCTGGCGGCCGACCCGGCCGTCCGCGCAATCGTGATCACCGGCGGGCTGCCGGACATATTCATCCGCCACTATGACGTCGACGAGCTCTGCAACCTGGCCGAGGCGGTGAAGGACCGCCCGCCGCCGCCCGCGGACAGGGGACCGCCCGAGGAAGGATTCCTGGCGCTGGCCGACGCGGTCGCCGCCGCCCCCAAGCCGGTGATCGCCGCGATCAACGGCCTCTGTCAGGGCGGCGGCTTCGAGCTCAGCCTGGCCTGCGACCTGCGGGTGGCGAGCCCGAAGGCGGCGTCCATCGGCCTGCCGGAAACCCGCATAGGCATCTTCCCGGGCGGCGGCGGCACCCAGCGCCTGCCGCGCGTGGTGGGCGAGGCCAAGGCGGTGGAGATCATCCTTCGCGGACTCACCTTCACCGGAGCGGAGGCGCACGCCATCGGCATGGTGAACGAGCTGGCCGACGATCCGCTGGCCCGCGCGCTGGAGATCGCCGCCGAATTCCATGGCAAGGGCGCCGAAGGCGTCGCCCACGCCAAGCGGCTTACCCGCGCCGCGCTGGACCGCCCGGTTTCGCAGGGCCTGGCCGACGAGCGGGTGAGCTTCCTGGTCGTGGCCCAGTCGGCTTCGGCCCGCGAGGGCCTGGAGAAGGGCCGCCAGCCCGCGGAGATCCAGAAGCTTTAGCGCCGGAAGGCCTGGGGCCGGGCCCCTTGCGGCCGCTGGCCTTGAGGGCGACAGCCGTCGCACGGTCGATGATCTCGGGCCGCGCCGGGGCGACCACGGGCTTGCCGGCAGGCTTGGCCTTGGGCTTGCGCTTCGGCCGGGTGGCGGCTTCGGCGCGCACCTTGGCCTCGGCCTTCTCCTTCAGCGGCTGGCGCGCCTTGGGTTTCGGCTTGGCCCAGCCGGCCTTGTAGACCGGCTTCACCTTGGGTGTGCGGACGGGGGCCAGCTCGGCGGCGGTCTTCGCCTCGTCCTGGGCGCGGCGCGAGGCGCTCTTGCGCGGCGCGCGGTAGAGCGGCCGCTCGCCGGTGGGCAGGTTCTCAGCGTCGATATGCTCGGCGAACTGCTCGCGGACCACCCGCGGGCCCACCTCCTCGAGCTCGCCGGAGCCCAGCGTCCCGAGCGCCAGCGGCCCATAAGCCAGGCGGATCAGACGGTTCACCTTCAGGCCCAGCGCCTCCAGCACGCGGCGCACCTCGCGGTTCTTGCCCTCGTGCAGGGTGACGGTGAGCCACAGGTTGGCGCCCTGGGGCCCTTCCTTCGCCTTGTCGAGCCTGGCCTCGATCGGTCCGTAGCGGACGCCCTCGACGGTGATGCCGTCCTGCAGCCGGTCCAGCTTCTCCTGCGTGGTGCGGCCATGCGCGCGGGCGCGGTAGCGGCGCACGATAGCGGTGGACGGCATCTCCAGCGCGCGCGCCAGCCCGCCGTCGTTGGTGAGCAGCAACAGGCCCTCGGAGTTGATGTCGAGCCGGCCCACCGAGATCAGCCGCGGCAGCCCGTCGGGCAGGTTGTCGAACACAGTCGGGCGGTTCGCCGGGTCCTTGTGGGTGGTCACCAGGCCCACGGGCTTGTGATAGCGGAACAGCCGCGCCGGCTCCGGCTCGCCCACCACCTCGCCATCGACCGTCAGGATATCGCCCGGCTCCACCTTCACCGCCGGCGTGGTGAGCGTGCGGCCGTTGATGGCCACGCGCCCCTCGCCGATCAGCCGCTCCACGTCTCGGCGCGAGCCGACGCCGGAGCGGGCCAGGAGCTTGGCCACGCGTTCGCCACCCCCCTCGTCCGCAGGGGCCGCATCGGAGTCGGGCTCTTGACCCGGATCGTCGGGCTGGGGTCGTAGTGGGTCGTGGACCATGATGACCGGACAATGCGCATCGCGCTTGAAGCCGCGCAAGCCGCGGCGGCCGCCGGCGAGACCCCCGTGGGCGCGGTGGTGGTCGATCCGGCCTCCGGCGAAGTCATCGCGGTGGGCGCCAACCAGCCGATCGGGGCCAACGATCCCACCGCCCACGCCGAGATCGTGGCCCTGCGCACCGCCGCGCAGAAGCTGGGCAACTACCGCCTTACCGGCCTCACCCTGGTCGTCACCCTGGAGCCCTGCGCCATGTGCGCCGGCGCCATCAGCCACGCGCGGATCGGGCGGCTGGTGTTCGGCGCGGGGGATCCCAAGGGCGGAGCGGTGGTGAGCGGCCCTCGGTTCTTCGAACAGGCCACATGCCACTGGCGGCCGACGGTACGGGGCGGCGTGCTGGCCGACGAGAGTTCGGCCATGCTGAGAAGCTTCTTCCGCGCGCGGCGCAAGTAGCGGGTTGCCACGCGCGCGCACCCGGTCCGATGATGCGCCCAAACAACGGCGGGGAGAACGTCATGGCGGGACTTCTGGACGGCAAGGTCGCGATCATCACCGGGGCCGGCGGCGGGCTGGGCGAGGCCTACGCCAAGCTGTTCGCCAAGGAGGGCGCGGCCGTGGTCGTCAACGACCTGGGCGGCGCCCGCGACGGATCCGGGACAGGGACCAGCGCGGCCGCCGAGAAAGTGGTCGCCGAGATCAAGGCCGCAGGGGGCCGGGCCGCGCCCAACGGGGACGACGTTTCGACCCTGGCCGGCGGCGAGAACATCCTGAAGACCGCGCTGGACGCCTTCGGCAAGGTCGACATCCTGGTCTGCAACGCTGGCATCCTGCGTGACAAGACCTTCGCCAATACCTCCGAGCACGATTGGGATCTGGTCCTGAAGGTGCACCTGAAGGGGACCTACTGCACCGCCCTGCCGGTCTGGAAGTTCATGAAGGAGAATGGCGGCGGCTCGATGGTGCTGACCTCGTCCACCTCGGGCCTCTACGGCAATTTTGGCCAGACCAATTACGCCGCCGCCAAGGCCGGCATCTATGGCATGACGCGGGTGATGGCGATCGAGGGCCGAAAATACAACATTCGGGTCATGTGCCTGGCCCCGGGCGCCTACACCCGGCTGACCTCGGACCTGCCCGGCCTCAGGGACCGCGAGCCCGATCCGATGAGCCTCCCGGAGAGCATCGCCCCGGGGGTGCTGTTCATGGTCTCCGACCTGGCGGCCGAGCATTCCGGCAAGGTCCTCGGCATCTCCTCGCGAGGCGTCAGCGAGATCAAGATGCTGGAAACCGAGGGCTTCCGGCCCGGCCGGCCCTATACCGCCCAGGAGGTGGCCGAGAATGCCGCCAAGGTATTCTTCCCGACGCCGGAGTCGCGCCGCGTGGCCGAGGTGCGGATGGTTCAGCCGGCGGCTCGGGCTCCGGCCTGACTGAAGGCGGCCAGCCGGGCGTCCAGACGATCGCGCACGCCCGGCCATTCGTCGGAGAGCACTGAGAACACCACAGTGTCGCGTACGCGGCCGGTCCAGGTGACACGGTCGCGGCGGATGATGCCCTCTTGCATGGCGCCCAGCTTCCGCACGGCGGCGCGGCTCCTGGCGTTGATGGCGTCGACGCGAAACTGCACGCGGCTGGCTCCGCAATCGAAGGCGTGGCCCAGCAAGAGGCGCTTGGCCGCGGGGTTCACCGGGCCGCCCCGGACGGCGGGGTCATAGTAGGTCGCGCCGATCTCGACGGTGTGGTTGGGGCCGTCGATGGCGAGATAGGTGGTCATGCCTCGGCAGGCGCCGTCCACGACCACGGCGTAGGGGATGGTCTTGCCGGCGGCCGCCTCTCGCTCCAACCGCCGCCATTGGATGTCGAAGCCGTCGCCCAGCATCGAGTAAGGGTAGAGCTCGTTCCAGGTGGCAGGGTCGGCGTTGCACGCGACGCGTAGATCCTCGCGATGGCCCTCCGCGAAGGGCTCCAGCCGCAGGTGGATGTTTTCCAGGGTGGTGGCTTCGAGTTGCATGGCCGCGTCTCTAGCCAAGCTTCGGTCTGCCCCAAACGTCCAGTCCCGATCTATGGAGCAGACCACTTCTCGCATTCGAGCTTGGCCGACAAAAAATCTTGCTCGGCGAGCCTTGCAACCCTGAAGGGAAGCGCTATTTCAGCCGTGCCCGTTCCTGGGCGTTTCCTCCCTAATGACTTCAGGGCCGGGTCCTCACAGACCCGGCCTTCTTTTTTCAGCTCGCGCCAAGGTAGAGTCGCATCGCCTGGGCCAGGTAGAGCAGGCCTATCCCCGAAAGGATCAGCCGCAGGTACCGTTTGAAGTCGATATCGCTGATCCGGTTCAGCAGCACGCCGCCGGCCGCAGTGCCGAGCATCGACATCGGGACCGCGAGCGCGAACACCCAGAGCGGCGGCATCCCCGCGCCGTCGGCCGCCAGCAGCGGCATGCCGTAGACGACGATCTTCGCAAGGTGGCTGAAGACCTGTGTCGCGGCCTTGGTGGCGACGATCTGGTGGCGGCTGAGCGCGGTGCGCACGAAGAAGATGTCCAGGAACGGCCCCGCGACCCCGGCCGTCAGGTTCACGCCGGTGACCAGGAGCCCGCAGCCCAGCGCCTGGGCCGGCCGCTGCGCGTCGAGTCGCACCCAGCGATCCGGCAGCCACACGAGCCAGGGCACCAGGCCCATGAACAGATACAGCGTCGCGGTCGTGGGGATGACGGTGATGAAGGCCGCGAGCACCGCCGCCGCCACGGCCCCGACCACGTAGAGCCAGATGATCCGCCAGGCTATGTGCCTGCGGTGCAGAACCGCGCGCCAGCCGTTAGCGACCAGCTGCAGCAGGCCGTGGGCGACGAAGGTGGCCGAAACCGGCAGCACCAGCGCCAGCGCGCCCTTCAGGAGCAGGCCGCCGGTCATCCCGAACACCCCCGAGATCGCCGCGGTGATGCAGGCCGCCCCGATGATGAAGGCGCCGGTCATGAAGCTCATGGAAGTCCTCCGGAGTTGCGGCCCGCTCCGGAAGGCGGTCACAGGCCGCCTCCGGTCGCGTGCCGGCTGCGCGTCGCGCGCGGGACTGTAGGGGCGCTGCAAGCCGCACGGGGCGAGCGCCTGGGGGTGCGCCGCGGCCGCGGCCGGGCGAGGTATGGGGGTCTGCCGTTGCCATGGCGAAGCAGCGTCCGCTTACAACGAAGGTCGGCCGGACGCCACCTTACGGCGCCGCTTGCGTGGCTCTGCTCACTGCGGGGCGCGGGGCGCGGGGCAGGTCCAGCCGCCCTTGCCGTCCGGTCGCGCCACAGCCGGGTACGGACACAGGAGCTGCGTCTCGCCGGTCGCTGCGGTTCTCGCCACTAGGCTCTGCGGCGCCTCGCCGGCGGTGACCCAGCGGTCGAGGACGTCCAGCCACTCGACCTCGCCCGGGCCCGCGCCGCCGCGGCAATGGAGCATGCCGGGGATCATGTAGAGCCGGTAGAAGCTGGACGTGTCGCCCATGGCCGCGCGCATGTGCGTCGCGTAGCGCAGGCTGTCGGCGGGCGGGATCGCCGGGTCGTTCCAGCCGTGCCACTGGATCAGCTTCCCGCCGCGCTTGCGAAAGGCGGTCAGGTCCGGGTCTACGGCATCGAGGAGCGCGGCGACCTTCTGCCGGTCGCGATCGTACCTGGGGCCCAGGTCCATCGTCAGGATGTCGAACGCCGGGTCGCCGTAGATGAAGTACTTGATGAACTGGCTGCCTATCGCATACCCGGCGGCCTGGGTGATCTCCCCATAGGATCTGCCCGTGTGCCAGGCCTGGAAGCCACCTTCCAGGGCCTCCCCGCCCGGCGTCAGGCCGAAGGAAAGGGCTCGCCCGTCCGGGCCCGGCCGGCCGTTGTAGAAGGCGCGCGCCGTCGCCACCTGCGGCGCCGCCAGGCAGCCCGAGGCCTTGCCGTGTCTGCACTGCAGAACGCCCGGGTCGAAGCGGCAAGCTTCCTGGTCACGGATGAACGCGCCGCCGTCCGCGCACTGCTTCAGCGCCGTTCCCTGCAGCAACTGCAGGGCGGCGAGGTCGAGGTAGCCGCCGGGCCTGGCCAGCATCTGCTGGAAGTAGGCGCGGCCGCCGGCGTACAGCGTATTGTAGTTGCCGGGCGCGCCGGCGACGATGCCGTCGAAGTCGTCCGGGAAGCGCTGCGCTTCCATCAACGCCTCACGCCCGCCCAACGAACAGCCGATGAAGTAGGCGCGCTTCGGGCCCGACCCCTTCTGGGCGGCGATGAGCGCCTTGGCGGCCTCTGTGGTCGCCTTCAGCGCCCGGGTCCCGAAGTCCTTGATCTTCTCCGGATGGCCAAGCGCCCAGACCGCCGTGCGGCCGTTCCCCACATGGCCGTCGTCGGTGCCGGCCGCGGCGTAGCCAGCCTCGGCGCGCAGCTTAATCGCCGCCGACGGGATCGCTCCGGCGAGACCGCCGTTGCCCACCTGCACGTACTTGCCGTTCCAGGCGCCGCCACGTGGGATCAGCACCTCGATCTGGATGTCGGAATCCCTGGTCGGACGGCCGGTCACCAGGATCCGGCAGGCCGTGCCGGATCCGAGCGGCGTCTCGGCGGCCGAGGTCACCTGCGCGTGCGGCAGCCTGGTCTGCGCAAGCTCCGCGCATGCGGTTTCCGCGCGCGCGGCCGCGGGCGCGGCCATGGCCAGCAGGCCGCCCGCCGCGAAAAGCCAGCGCCTCACCGTCATCCTCCCAGCCTCGCCGACGCTGTGCGCACTCAGCCCTTCTTCTTCATCGAACAGCTCCACCCGCCCTCGGCGTCTTTCCGCGCGACACCCGGATAGGGACAGAGCAGCTGGGACCCGTTGGCGACGCTGGTGGCGGTGATCTCGCCCGGCCCAGCCTTCTCGCCGACCCACTTGTCCAGCAGGCCCAGCCAGTCGACGGTCGAAGGCCCGGCCCCACCGGCGCAGTGGAGCATGCCCGGGACCAGATACATCCTGTAGAAACTCCCAACGTCGCCCATCGAGCGCCGCACGTCCTCGTAGTAGCGGATCGAGGATGCGGCCGGGATCGCGGCGTCGTTCCAGCCATGGTACTGGATCAGCTTTCCGCCGCGGGCCTTGAAGGCCGCGAGGTTGGGGTCCTCGCTGTCGATGATCGGGCTCATCTTCGCCTTGGCCCGGTCGAACTGGGAGCCCAGGTCCAGCTTTAGAAAGTCGAAAGCCGGGTCCTGGAAGGCGAAATACTTGAACGCGTTGGACGCGAACTGGTAGCCGGCCGCCTCGCTGATCCGGGGCTGGGCGGAGCCGGTGATCCAGGCCTGCCAGCTACCCAGCAAGGCCTCCGCTCCGGGACTGACGCCGGACAGAGCCACCCTGCCCGTACGCGGATCGCGGCGTCCATCGTAGACGGCGCGCGCGGCGGCCACCTGCGGCGCGGTCAGGCAGCCGGCGCTCGCGCCCGCCTTGCACTGCAGGACGCCGGGATCGAAACGGCAGGCGGCGGGATCGCGGACGAAGGCCTCGTCGCCGCACTGCTTGAGCGAGGCGGCCTGCAGCAACTCCAGCGCGGACTTGTCGAGATAGGCGCCGGGCTTGGCCAGGGCCTGCTGCTGGGCCGCACTATTGCCGAACAACAGGCTCATGTAGTTGGCCGGAGCGCCGGCGACGATGCCGTCGAAGTCCCTGGGGAAGCGTTGCGCCTCCATCAGCGCCTCGCGCCCGCCGTCCGAGCAACCGAGGAAGTAGGAGGCCTTGGGCCCGCCATCCTTCTGCGCCCGGATCAGCGCCTTGGAGATATCCGTGGTCTCCTTCAGCGATCGCCAGCCGAAGTCGACGATCTTCTCAGGATGCCCCAGCGCCCAGGCCGCCGAGGTGCCGGTGGCCCGGTGGCCGTTGTCGGTGGCGGAAACCGCATAGCCCGTCGCCGCCATCGCCTTCAGCCGGGCTGAGGCGATGCTGCCCGCGAACCCGCCGTTGCCCAGCTGCACGAACTTGCCGTTCCAGGCGGCCCCCACCGGGATCCACACCTCGATGCCGATGTCGGAATCAGGGGTCGGATGGCTGGCGACCACGATCTTGCACAGCTCGACCGCGCCCTGCATCTCCGAGGTCGCCGAGATCACCTCGGCGTGGGAGAGCTTCGCCCCTTTCAGGTCAGCGCAGGACGCTTCCGCCCACGCCACGCCCGGCGCCGCCAGCGCCAAGACCGTCCCCGCCGCCCATAGCAGCCGCTTCATGCCCGCACCCTCCCCGTACCGTTCTTTGGAGGGAGTTCAGCACACGCCGGCGCGACGCGCTATGGCCCAGGCTGCGGAGCGGCGTGTCGATTCAGGGCCCAGCAAGAACATGAGCGACGCGGCGCCCGGGTCCCACAAATGACTGAGCCCCCGCTTACGCGAGGGCTCGAACGTCATGCCGATCCGGTGACGGCCTAGTTCCGGAAGACTGCAGCGGTGGACGGATCGTGGGGCTGCTCGCGGTACTGCTGCAGCTCGTTGCGACCCACCACCATGTGGTGGACTTCGTCCGGGCCGTCGGCGATGCGGAGCGTGCGCGTCGAGGCGTACATGCGGGCCAGCGGCGTGTGCTGCGACACGCCCAGCGCACCGTGCATCTGGATCGCCTGGTCGATGATCTTGCAGACGCGCTCGGGCACCATGGCCTTGACCATGTGGATCCAGACGCGGGCTTCGCGGTTGCCCAGGACGTCCATGGCCTTGGCAGCCTTGAGCACCATAAGGCGCATGGCCTCGATCTCGATCCGCGCGCGGCTGACGATCTCGAGGTTGCCGCCCAGTTGCACGAGCTGCTTGCCGAAGGCGGTGCGGCTCATGCCACGGGTGACCAGCAGGTCCAGCGCCTTTTCGGCCGTGCCGATGGCGCGCATGCAGTGGTGGATCCGGCCGGGCCCGAGGCGGACCTGGCTGATCTCGAAGCCGCGGCCTTCGCCCAGCAGCATGTTCGAGGCCGGCACGCGGGCGCCGTCGAAGATGATGTGCATGTGGCCATGCGGCGCGTCGGGGTCGCCGAACACATGCTGCGCGCCCACGACCTTCACGCCCGGGGTCGGGAGCGGCACCAGGATCTGCGACTGCTGCAGGTGAGGCGGCGCGTTCTCCTCGCCCGTCTTGACCATGCAGATCATCACCTTGCAGCGCGGGTCGCCGACGCCGGAGATGTAGTGCTTCTCGCCGGTGATGACGTACTCGTCACCGACCCGGACGGCGCGGGTGTCGATGTTCTTGGCGTCGGAGCTGGCGGTGTTCAGCTCGGTCATGCAGTACGCCGACCGGATCTTCCCTTCGAGAAGCGGCTCGAGCCACTGCTTCTTCTGCTCAGGCGTGCCGACCCGCTCCAGGACTTCCATGTTGCCGGTGTCGGGGGCGGCGCAGTTCATGATCTCCGACGCCAGCCGGACCTTGCCCAGCTCAACGGCGATGTAGGCGTAGTCCAGGTTCGACAGGCCCTCGCCGGTCTCTGCGTTCGGCAGGAAGAAGTTCCACAGGCCTGCGGCCTTGGCCTTGTCCTTGGCCGCTTCCAGCACTTCCAGCTGACCGGGGGCGTACTGCCACGGATCGGGGCGGCCCTCACCGAGCCGCTCATACTCGGCCGACGCGGGCGCGGCGACGTCGCGGATGAAGTCCTTCACCGCATTGTAGAGAGGCATCGCCTTGTCCGACATCCGCAGATCGTTGAGCTCGTCCTGCGGGTTGAGCTGGAAGCCGGACTGCGCCTGGGTTTCGGCCTGAGGCCGGTCTGCGGTCATGGTCATGGGCGTTCGCTCCCTGGGGTTTGCCTTTGGCGGGAAGCATTGCCCCATCGGGCAAATTCAAACAAGCGTTTATGGGCGATCGGGGTCGGCGCAGGCCGACCCCGCTGGGTGATCAGGCCATCAGGCGGGCGCGCCGCAGGGCCAGGAACTGCAGGTCGGCGACGACCACGGCCATCGCTGCCTGGGCGACGATCAGCGCCAGGCCCAGGCCAGTAGGATGCGCCCAGCCGAGCGCCGGCAGCGCCAAGCTTTCCACGGCCCAGGCGAGGTTGAACGCCACCAGGGTCCAGACGACCGGTCGCGGCAACGCAGGCCGGGTGGCGAGCCAGATCAGCGCGGCGGCGTAGGCCACGAGGAAGACGCCGATCGGCTGCAACACCTGCGCCGAAAGACCCAGCGGGCCCGCGAGCAGTTCGGCGTCGAGGGCGAGACCGGCGCCGGCAAAGCCGCAGGCGGCAGCGTCCAGGGCGATAATCGTGCGCAGGGTGGTGGAACGGACGTGGGTCATGGGAAGGCTCCTTCGTTGACGTCCGAAGGTTCCCGCACCTGCCGCGGCCGGTCGATTATTTGGCAGGTAGGGCTATCGCACCGGGACTTTGCTGCTGTCGGCGCAGACCGCCTTCAACAGGGCTTCGTTGTCGGAGCCGGAGACCTTCTTCGGCTTGTCGCTGCGCCAGCGCTCGTCGATCTCCAACGGTGCATCCGGGCGATAGGAGGCGATGGCGATCATGTTCTTGCTGGAACAGTCGAAGGCCACCACGGTGCCCACGCTGTCGGCCTTACCGGGCGCCGAGGGGCCTAGATTCCCCTTGGAAAGCGCCTGCATGACGACCAGGCGACCGCTCTGCTTGTCCCTGTAGGTATAGTCCTTGTCGTAGGAGACATCGGTCCCGTTCTCCATCGTCGCGAACTTGGTCCAAGTCTCGGCCTGGGCGACGCCGGTGACGACGAAGGCGGCGGTGACGGCGAGCGCGAGAGCGCGGCGCATGGGCATGTGTCTCCAAACAATTCGGTCGTGGGGCTTCAGCGAACCTAACGGCGGTTTTTGGGCGCCTCCACACATTTCGGCGCTCCGGTTGGCCGGCCTCAGGCCACCCGCTTCGCAGGGCGCGCAAACGCCCGCTCGGTCTCGCCGATGTAGTCGCGCGTGATGGGGACCGCCTCGACCTTCTTGGCCAGCTGGATCTGCCAGATGAACTGCCGGCGGTGGCGGAAGCTCTGCTCGGCGATGCCGAGGTAGAACTCCCACATGCGGCAGAAACGCTCGTCGTAAAGCTCTGCGATTTCCGGACGCACGGCCTCGAAGCGGTTGCGCCAATGGCGGATGGTCTCGGCGTAGTGCAGGCGCAGGATCTCGATGTCGGTGGGGATCAGGCCTGCCCGCTCGATCGCCGGCATCACCTCCGACAGCGCCGGGCTGTAGCCGCCGGGGAAGATGTACTTGTCGATCCACGCGTTGGTGACGTTCGGCGCGTCGCGGCCGATGGAGTGGATCAGGGCCACGCCGTCGTCCTTCATCAACCGGGCCACGCCGTCGAAGTACTCCTGGTAGTTGGGCCGTCCGACAGCCTCGAACATCGCCACCGACAGCACCCGGTCGTAGGTCCCCTTCAGGTCGCGGTAGTCGGTGAGCGAGAACCGCACGCGGTTCGTCATGCCCTTCGCCTCGGCGCGGGCCTGGGCGATCTTCAACTGCTCGACGGAAAGCGTGATGGCGTCCACCTCGACACCGCACTCCTCCGCGAGGGTCAGCGCCAGCCCGCCCCAGCCGCAGCCGATCTCCACGACGGTCTGGCCAGGCTGCGTGCAGAGCTTGGCGTTGATGTGCCGCTTCTTGGCGAGCTGGGCCTCCTCCAGGGTCATGTCCGGGCGCTCGAAGTAGGCGCAGCTGTACTGCATGTCCTCGTCGAGGAAGCGCCGGTAGAGGTCGTAGGAGAGGTCGTAGTGGTGGGCGACGTTCTTCACCGAGGCCACCCGGTCGTTGGCCTCCTTGAGCCGCAGCTTGAGCCAGCGCTTGAAGCTGTTGCGGGAGCGGACCTTGAACTTCGCGTTCGCCCCGATCAGGTCGATGAAGTCGGCGATGTAGCCTTCCTCAAGCACCAGGCCGCCGTCCATGTAGGCCTCGCCTACCGCCAGCCCGGGTTTCGCCGCGATGCGCGCCGCCCAGCCGGCGCTCGTGATCCGCGCCACGAGCCGCGGACCAGAGCCGTCGCCAAGCCGCAAGGATCCGCCGCCGGGCAGCTTCAACGTCAGGTCGCCCTCGCGGACGACGCCTTCCAGGACCGATTTCAGACCCATGCCTTGCTCCCCTGCGCACGGCCGGCGCTACGCGCCCACCCTGCGAACCCAGGCGCCACCTTCGTGGTTGGCGGCCTAAATGTGAAGTCCCAGCGCCGCACGCGCCTTGACTCTCCAGGCCGCTCTCCCTAACTCCCGGCCGACGCTGGCACTCGCGGGCTGAGACTGCTAACAGCCGCGCTCGCGGACCTCCGTCGCAAGCATTCAAGACCGTTCCGAACGGAAAGAGAGAGAACACACATGGCGTTTCGTCCCCTGGGAGATCGCGTCCTCGTCGAACGCGTCGAGGAAGAAGAGAAGACCAAGGGCGGGATCATCATTCCCGACTCCGCGAAGGAAAAGCCGCAAGAGGGCAAGGTGATCTCCACCGGCCCCGGCGCCCGCGACGATAACGGCAAGGTCCAGCCGCTGGACGTGAAGCCGGGCGACCGCATCCTGTTCGGCAAGTGGTCCGGCAGCGAGGTCAAGCTCGACGGCAAGGACCTGCTGATCATGAAGGAAAGCGACATCCTGGGCGTCGTCTCCTAAGCCCTCGCCCCCCAAGTCCTTCCCAGATTTTTATTCAGAAAAAGAGATCCCAACATGGCTGCGAAAGACGTCTATTTCGCTTCTGACGCGCGCGACCGCATGCTGCGCGGCGTCAACATCCTCGCCAACGCCGTGAAGGTGACCCTGGGCCCCAAGGGCCGCAACGTGGTCATCGAGAAGTCGTTCGGCGCCCCGCGCTCCACCAAGGACGGCGTCTCGGTCGCCAAGGAAATCGAACTGGCTGACCGCTTCGAGAACCTCGGCGCCCAGCTGATCCGCGAAGTCGCCTCCAAGACCAACGACAAGGCCGGCGACGGCACCACCACCGCCACGGTGCTGGCCCAGGCGATCGTCCGCGAAG
>NZ_CADEGK010000092.1 GCF_902826855.1 uncultured Phenylobacterium sp.
ATCATCACGCGGCCCGTTCGTCCAGGGCGCCCGAATAGGCGATCACGCCAGCGAGCAGGGCCGCGCCGGCGGTGAGGGCCGACAACACGACGCCGAAAAAGCCTACCGAGCTCCAACCGTCCTGGCTGTGCTTGAAGGCGTTGATCAGCCCCAGGATGCACATCACCGCGAGTGCCGCGGCGTACAGCAGGCGCGGGCCCCGACGGCGAGACCGAAAGCTGAACAGGGCGCCCACGAGCGCGAACGCCAGCGCCAGGGCGCCGGAGACCAAAGCGATGGCGATCGACCAGGCGGAGAAGTTCGTCCACTGCAGCTCGGCCGTCCGCAAATAGGTGATGTCCGTCGCCAGGGCGAAGACGAAGAGGGCGATTGGGAACGCCAGCAGCAGGCGGTTCCCAGCCTTCAGGACCGATCTCGGCGGTCGACTCGACCCGTGCATGCGGCTCCTCGGCGGCGCTTCCCGCATGGACGAATTCACCGGCGCCCAATCAGTTCCGGTCGTTCGCCCTACCGCTGCGACCGACAGCTCTCCGAGGCGAGCGCTGCAATTCGTTGTTGCCCCTCACCTGCCGCAGCGTCTCATGTTCGGCACATGCGACCTTGGATACAGCAGACGGCTTTCACCTCTCCCGGGCGACACGCGGCGCGCCTCAGGGCGATCGGCGATGAGCCTGCGTCCGTCGTCGCCGCCATCCAATCGCTGCTGATCCATGGTGAGGCGATGGAGCACTACGGTGTCACGGCATAGCCGTTCAGCCGCGAAACGCTCTCCGCAAGCGCCGGCTGGACGAACTGCTGAGCGTCGCCCCGCGACCCCTCACAGCGCCGCGCCTCCCTCACGCGCGGTCCGTCGGCGCCTGCCGAGACTACGCAACGCTCGCCTGCTCGACCTTTCGCCAGCGCGGGCATGCCGCCCGAGTGCGCTGCGGCTTTGCCGCCTGTTTCGGGGGCTCGCCATGGGAGGACCACTGGTTCTGCGAACTCTGGTCAAGCGGACGCTGGCGTCGAATCGACGCCCAGCTGGATCCAGTTCTCCAGCGCGCGCTCGCGATCCGTATCGCGGCGGACGATGCCCCCTCCGCCCTGTTCATGACCGGCCACGAAGCCTGGAAGGCTTGCCGGGCTGGCGGACTCAGCGCCGACAGCCTGGCACACGGCGGTGAGGCGGCTGGCATGTGGTTCGTCGTCGTCAATCTCGTCCGCGATCACCCGGCGCTCGCAGATCGGCTGACGTCACCCTGGGATGGATGGCGAAGGGCGGCCTCGACCCCTCCGACGCTCGACGCCGCAACCCTCGCAGGCGCCTGGTGGAGAGGCTCTTAGGTGGAGAAGGACCGCAATGCGGCAACACCTGACATTGAGTTGGAAGCCGAGAAGGGACCTTCGTGGTCGGGCTATGTCCCTCCCGATCCTCGTGCTCGCACCGATGCACTTGCTAGCCGCTGGTCGCCTCTCAGGGGAAGCGATCAGTCCAGCCCGAGGGGCCATGCTACAGGAATTTGCGGTCGCCTGTTGCGCTTCCTTCACCAGCAGGCAAAGTCCCCTCGCTGCCTCCACGTCGGCGACATCGCTTGGACGAGGTTCTGGGAGTTGATGATGCGCAAAGCTCTCTATCTTGGCGCCTTGATGGCGACAGCGATCGCCGCAACGGCGCACGGGGCGCCAGTGACGCTCACCTACGACACCTTCAACGAGAACAAGAGGCTGCTTACAGCGATCGACGCCAGCACGCCCGTTCGGTTGGACGGCCTCATTCCGGATCGAAACGGCGGCGCCTTGGGGCAGACGTTCACCTTCGTCGCCGGATCGAGCGATCTGTCGATGAGCGCCGGCTGGCGGGTCGCGCCGCCTGAGGTCCGCACCATCGGCGTGAACATCGATCTCTTCGATGCGGCGAACAACCTCGTCGCCTCCGACGTGTTCAGCGGCGTGAGCGGTGATCTGGCGGCGTCTCAGTTCTCCACCTCAGGCCTGACCGTTGGCGCCGTCTACACGCTGCAATTCACCGGGACGGCTCTGGAGGGCGGGCGTTACCAGGTGGACTTGGCCGCGGGCGCGGCGCCTCCGCCGACCCCGCCGACGCCGGTCGTGCCGACTTCCCCCGAAGTCTCGCTGTTCGACACGTTGTCGGGCGGCAAGTTCTACGGCCGCGTCTTCGACCATGGCGACTCCCTGCTGATCGATGGTGTGTTCGGTGAGAGCGGCTCGATCTTCAACGTGGCGAACCTGACGCTGACCGGCGGCCCGCTCTCTGGCGGGATCACATGGCTCGTCGCACCCGGCGATCTGCGAACCATCGGCGTCAACGTCGACCTGTTCGATGCGGCCAACATGCTCGTGGCCTCCGACAGCTTCATGGGCGTCACCGACGGACAGGCATTCTCGAACTTCGCCGTGGATGGGCTGATCGGCAACTACAGGCTGGTGTTCAGCGGCACCGCCACGCAAGGCGGCCGATACCGCATCAACCTCGGGCAGGATCTGACTGCGCCCGGGTTCATGCCTATCCCCACCGGCGGCGGCGTCGTGCCCGAGCCGCAGTCGTGGGCGCTACTCTTGGTGGGCTTCGGCAGCATGGGCGTGGCCCTGCGGCGGCGACGCGCGGGATGGTGTCAATTAGCGCCAATGTGCCGCTGACGTCGGAATCGTCCCACGGCGCTTAACCCGTCAACAAACCTTCCCAAAGTCGCCAACCGAGGCCCCGGAAGCGGACGTTCAAGCGCGGCGATCACCTTCTCGCTGCTCTTCCTGACGAGCCACGATGCGAGCTAGAGCAACACGTTCGATCCAAGCTTCACATCGGTCGGCGCCCGACTGGTCAAACTTCCGAGGGAGCGGCCACGCGGGGTTGATGTGAGGTGGACGCTTTGCAGGCCAGAGCTGTGGCCCCTCATAGAGGGTGCGCATGAGCTTCGGCCGCGGCGAGCGTCCGCTGCGCCTGCTTCAGGTGCGGGATGTCCAGCATGCGGCCGTCCAGGCCCACCGTCCCGGCGCCCCCGGCCGCCGCAAACGCGTCGATCACGCGACGCGCTTCCGCGGTTTCGACTGCCGACGGGGTGAAGCCGGCGTTGATCACCGCGACCTGCGCCGGGTGAATGGCGATCCGACCCGTGAAGCCCTCTCGCCGCGCCGCCGCGCACGACGCGGCCAGGCCTTCGCTGTCCCTGAAGTCCACGTAGAGGGTCTCGATGGCCTGTACACCCGCGGCATGGGCGGCCAGCAGGGTCAGCGAGCGCACCATCTGATAGGTGAACGCCCAGCCGCCGGCGGGATCGAGATTGGTGCTGGCGCCGATCGCCGCGGCGAGGTCCTCCGCGCCCCAGGTCAGTCCCCACAGGCGTGGAAGGCCCGCCTCCGCGTAGTCGCCGAGCCGGAACGGCGCGGTCGGGACCTCCGTCACGATCGGAAGTATCCGGATCGAGCCGGGCGGGATGTCGCCGACCTGCTCCAGGGCGTCAAGAAAGTGGCCGAGCCGCGCGACGTCGGCGGGACCCGCGGCCTTGGGCAGCATGATCCCGTCAGGCGCCGCAACGGCCACAGCGGCCAGGTCCGCCAGCGCTTGCGGAGACTCGAGCGGATTGATCCGCACCCAGAGCTTCGCGGTCCGTCTCCCGACCGGGCGGTCCTTCAGGTAGGCGGCGACCCGCTCGCGGGCGTCGGGCTTGGCGGCCGGGGCCACGGAATCCTCAAGGTCCAGGATCAGCGCGTCCGCCGCGAAGCTTTCCGCCTTGGCGAGCTTCTTCTCGCTGTCGCCCGGAATGAACAGGAGGGACCGCACCGTCACGATGCCGGCTTCTTGCGCTGCAGCCCGCTGCGCTTGCAGTGCGCCACCAGGTCACCGTGCTGGTTGAAGGCCTTGTGGAGGAAAACCACGATGCCCTGATCAGGCCGTGTGCGGCTCTCGCGCAGATCGATGATCTCGGTCGTCACCCGGACCGTGTCGCCATGAAAGAGCGGCTTGGGGAAGCGGACCTCGTCCCAGCCCAGGTTGGCGACGGCGGTGCCCAGCGTCGTGTCGCCGACCGAGATGCCGACCATGAGCCCCAGTGTGAAGGCGCTGTTGACGACGCGCTGCCCGAACTCGCTCTCGGTCCGGCAGTATTCTTCATCGAGGTGCAGCCGCGCCGGGTTGTGGGTCATCGACGAGAAGAGGACGTTGTCGGTCTCGGTCACCGTTCGGCGGATGGGATGCTCGAAGGTCTGCCCGATCTGCAGCTCGTCGAACCACTTGCCTGTCATTTCCTTCAACCTCCGCTGCCACGCGTGCGCGCGCTCGCACAGCCCTGCGAGGGTGCGGCTGACACCGGTCTCACGGTACCGCGAAATCCGGCGCTGGAGTCTTCTTGTATCCAGCCTGCACCGTTCCAACTGAGTTGGGGGCCCGGACCGCCACCCACCCGGCAAACCGGGCTCCGATATCCGTGCTCGGACCCAACGGGCGGAATTGCGGGAGAACTGGCGCGGCTATCCCGGCGAGGTCGGAGCAAACCGATCTACACGGCTCGACTGTCCCTCGACCCTCGGCCTGAGCTATCCGCTCCCCTCGCTCGCTTGCTATCGCAACCGACCGGCGCACGTTCCATAGTCCAACCAAACAGTTCCATAATCCAACCCAGCAGACAGAAGCCACGCCGAGGGAAAGCTTGCATAAGATCCTCATAGCCAATCGCGGCGAGATTGCCGTTCGCGTGGCCCGTGCCGCGGCCGATCTCGGCATCGCTACGGTCGCCGTTCACCCCGCTGACGATTCCGGCTCGCTCCATGTCGTCTCCGCGGACGAAGCGATACTTCTTCCCGGCGCCGGTGCGCGCGCCTACCTCGACATCGCAGCGATCGTGGAGGCGGCCAAGCTGGCCGGCTGTGATGCCGTCCATCCAGGCTACGGCTTCCTGAGCGAAAATGCCGCTTTCGCCCGCGCCTGTGGCGATGCTGGGCTCGTCTTCATCGGTCCCTCGCCCGAAACTCTTGAGCTTTTCGGCGACAAATCTCGCGCCCGCGAGCTGGCCCGGCGGCATGACGTCGCCTTGCTACTGGGCAGCGAAGGCCCGGTCTTGCTGGAAGAAGCCCGTGCCTTCTTCGCCGCCAACGGGCCCCTCATGATCAAGGCCATTGCCGGCGGCGGCGGACGCGGCATGCGCGCCGTGATGGAAGTCGGCGAACTCGACCAGGCTTATGCCCGCTGTCGCTCCGAGGCCCAGGCCGCGTTCGGTTCGGCAGATGTGTACGTTGAATGCTTCATGCCCCGCGCCAGGCACATCGAAATCCAGGTCCTTGGCGATGGGGATCATGTGATCGCGCTGGGCGAACGGGAATGTTCGCTTCAGCGTCGCAACCAGAAGATCGTCGAACTGGCCCCCAGCCCGTTCATATCGGCCGACCTGCGTTCACGCCTCATCGCCGATGCGCTCAAGCTAGCGACGGCGGCCCGCTATAAGGGCCTCGGCACCTTCGAGTTCCTCGTGGATGCCGACGCGCCCGGCGCTTGCGCCTTCATGGAGGCGAACGCCCGTGTCCAGGTGGAGCACACGGTCACCGAAGCGGTGACCGGCGTCGATCTCGTCGCGGCGCAGATAGCTATCGCCGGTGGCGCGCGCCTTGCGGACCTAAATCTCGACCCTGCGAACCCCCCGCAGCCGCGCGGCCATTCCATCCAGGCGCGGATCAACGCCGAGACACTGCAGGCGGACGGCAGCACGCGATCATCCGCCGGAACCCTGGCCATCTTCGATCCTCCGTCTGGGCTGGGCATCCGCGTCGATGCGGGCGTCTATACCGGCGCTTTGATCAGCCCCAGCTACGACTCCCTCATTGCCAAGCTGATCGTCCACGCACCCGGTGACTTCGCGGCCGCGGTGAAGCGGCTGCAGCGCGCCCTCAGCGACTTTCATGTCGTGGGTATCGCGAACAATCTCGACCTTCAGCGAAACATCGCCGCCCGGCCCGAATTCCTCTCAGGAGCCGTCGACCCACGCTTTATCGAGCGCCACCCCCCGGAACTCGCCGCGCGCCATCCCGGGCGCCGGGAGCTCGCGATCCATGGCGCTAATGATGCGCTCCCGCCCGAAGCCACCGCGGCGCCGCCGGGGCTCGCGGCCATGGTGGCCCCGATGGCTGGCGTTCTCGTTTCCTTTGAGGTGGCGGAGGGGGAGAGGGTATGGGTCGGCAAGCCCATTGCCGTGCTGGAAGCGATGAAGATGGAGCACGTTGTCACCGCCGACCTCGCCGGCACGGTGCAACGGCTCGTCGCGACGCCGAAGGCGGCGCTTGGCGAAGGCGCGCCGCTCCTCTTCATCGCAGAAGGCGATGTCGCCCCCGATGAAACCGATGAAGAGCGCGAACTCGATCTCGACGCCATCCGCCCGGACCTCGCCGAGGTGCTCGCCCGCGACGAATTTCTGCTCGTAAAGAACCGACCTGAGGCCGTCGCCCGCCGCCGGGCCCGCGGTCAGTTGATGGCGCGCGAGAATATCGAGAATCTCATCGATCCTGGAAGCCTCGTTGAATATGGCGCCTATGCGATCGCGGCGCAGCGCCGCCGCCGCAGCGTGGACGACCTTATCAAAAACACGCCCGGCGACGGCATCATCACCGGCTTCGCTAGCGTCAATGGCCAGCATTTCTCGCCTGAGCGCGCGCGCACGGCAGTCCTGGCCTATGACGCCAGCGTCCTCGCCGGCACTCAGGGCGCCTATAACCATTCCAAGACGGATCGGCTGCTGGAAGAGGCGGCAGCATGGCGGACACCCGTCGTCTTCTACTGCGAAGGTGGCGGCGGGCGGCCGGGCGATACCGACTTTCCGGGCGTCGCGGGCCTCGATGTGCCGACCTTCGCAACCTTCGCCGCACTTTCCGGCCAACAGCCACTGGTCGGTATCACGGCCGGCTTCTGCTTCGCCGGCAATGCCGCGCTGCTCGGCTGCTGCGACGTCATCATCGCGACCAAGGACTGCAATATCGGTATGGGAGGCCCCGCAATGATCGAGGGCGGCGGCCTCGGAGTGCACTCGCCAAAAGATGTCGGCCCGGCCGCCATCCAGCGCAAGAATGGCGTCATCGATGTCTCGGTTGAGGACGAGGTCGAAGCGACGCAGGTTGCGCGCAAATATCTCGCGTTCTTCCAGGGGGCGATGCCGGATTGGACCGCCGCCGACCAGCGGCGCCTGCGCCACGTCATCCCGGAAAACCGGCTGCGCATCTACGACATGCGCGAGGTCATTGATCTCCTGGCAGACACCGGCAGTGCTCTTGAGCTGCGACATGATTTCGGCAAACCCGTCATCACCGCTCTCGCCCGCATCGAGGGCCGCCCCTTTGGCCTCCTTGCAAATGATCCGAAACATCTTTCCGGCGCGATCGATGCAGACGCGGCAGACAAGGCGGCGCGCTTCATGCGCCTCTGCGAAGCGCATGGCCTGCCGATCCTGTCCCTCGTCGATACGCCGGGCTTCATGGTGGGGCTTGAGGTCGAAGCGCGCGCCCAGGTGCGCCACGTGTGCCGGATGATGCTGGCCGGCGCTTCGCTCACCGTGCCGTTCGTCTCAGTTACGATTCGCAAGGGCTACGGCCTGGGCGCCCAGGGTATGACGGCAGGCGGTTATCACTCGCCGCTCTTCAACTTCTCCTGGCCCTCGGGCGAGTTCGGCGGCATGGGCCTCGAGGGCGCCGTGAAGCTGGGTTACAAGAAAGAACTGGATGCGTTCACCGACTTGGCGGAGCGCGACGCCTATTACCAGCGCGCGGTCGCCCAATCCTACGCGCGCGGGAAAGCCATCAACATGGCGACGCACCTTGAAATCGACGGCGTCATTGACCCGGCCGAGACCCGCCGCATCGTGGCCGCCACATTCGCCGCACTGCCGACGCGCCGACCGGGAACGTCGGTCCGACGCTACATCGACGCGTGGTGATATTCCGGCGCCTGCGCTGGCATTGCAGCTTTATTGCGCGAATGATCGCGGCCCTCATAGGCGACGACAACTGGCCTTTGCTGCAACGGGCGTGATCTGCGAACTGCAGGCTCCCCTCCAACCCATCGACAGCGATTGGATCGGGCCGGCGTAGCCCCACGCCTGACGTGAGCTGCAATCAGCAAGTCTACTCGGGGCCCGTCGCCGACGTTGGGCGCGCGCTGGGGGATGGAACCGCTTGCCGAGGTCGCGGGCAGGTCAGATGGCTTATCGCCGTCAGCGCCCCGACCGCGCGGGAGTGTCGCACCAGCTGCCAGCGGGTGGCTCGGCGAGCCTTAACGATTGTTTCGGCTTTCGGACGCGAAGTATCGACCTGTTCAGGGGGAGCGTAAGTCATGAACCCGAAACGCGTTTTGCTGATCGACGACGATCTCGAATTGCTGCGGCAGATGTCGCAAGCCTTCCAGGGCGCCGGCTTCGATGTCGCCGCCGCGCCCGACGGCCGGGTGGGCCTGCTCCGCTTCGACAAGGGGCATTTCGACCTGGTTGTCTGTGACCTCATCATGCCGACGCGCGAGGGCATCGAGACCATCGTCGCGCTGCGGAAGGCGCACCCCGCGCTCCGGATCATCGCCATCTCCGGGGGCTATCGGGTCGGGCCACAGGACTTCCTCGACCTTGCGCGCCACGTGGGCGCAGACGAGACCCTCGCAAAGCCCTTCCGACTTTCGGACCTGCTCGCGCTGTCCGCCAAGGTGCTTGCCGTCCCAGCCGGAAGCGACGTGTGAGCCCACCATCGGACGACGAACTCAACATGATGCGTCATGCCCTGAACAACCTCCTCGGCAAGATCCTCGGGGCCGCGGAGCTCGCCCTGGATCACGCGCGCGAGCTCCAGCTTCGGACAGAGCTTGAGACCATCATCGGCCTGTCCGAGGAGGGCGCCGGGATCGTGGCCCGCCTCGGACCGAGCGCCAGCCAGGACTGAGGCCGTGGAACGGCTCACGTCCACTGCGCTGCGCGAGGTCCTCGACAAGGTGGCGCCGGCCATCGTGGCCGGTTCGGTCAACATCATCAGCCTGGAGGCCATACGCGAGCGCTCCGGCGGACGATGGACCCGCAAGCGAGAGCAGGTGGAAGCCTTCGTGCTGCGCGCCTTCTCGCGGCAGAGCCAGGCCGGCGACCTCATCGTCCCGTTGAACGACGCCGAGTTCGTCCTCGTGCAGCCCAACCTCGGCCGCGTCGCCGCTGTTGGCGTCAGCGCGAACCTGCTTCGCGAGACGCTCATGTTCTTCCTGGGGGCGGCCACGCCCGACGACCTGCGCCTTTTCCAGGTGACTGGCTTCCAGGACGGCGCCCTGGAGGTGGAGGCGATCGATCCGGGCGCTGCGCCGTTGAACCCCGGCGGGCCCGACGTGGCCGGATCGGACCCGGGCATGGTCGCCGCGCCGCGAGACAGCCTGACGTTCAGCCGTCCTGCGAGCTTCCAGCTCGTCGTCGGCGACAAGACCGTCGACGTCACGGTGTCGCCCGAGCCCGTCTGGAACGTCCGCACGCGCGCGGTCGCCTCGTTCCTCTTGCAGCCCACCGTGGCCTTCGCGCGCCCGGGGCAGGCGCCGCGCCATGGCAGCATGTCGGACCTCACGCCGGGGATGGCGGCCGACGTGTGCCTGCATAGCCTTCGCTACGGTCTTGACGCCGCCGCCTCGCAGGACGCGCCGGTCGCCTTTCATCTCGGCGTGCCCCTGGCGGCCATGACCTATAGCAGTTCGCGCTACCGCATCCTCGAGGCGTTGCGCCAACTCGAAGCCCCGATCCGGCGTTTCCTCATTCTGGAGCTGGAGCAACTGCCGGAAGGGTTTCCCCCCGGGCGGCTCGCCGAGCTGGCGAGCATGATGGCGCCCTATGGCCGCGCCGTTCTCGCCCGCGCCGCCAACGAGACGTGCGACATCACGGGCTGGCGGCGCTGCGGGTTGAGCGGCGTCTCTCTCGACACCACGCACATCGGGGCGGACGACCGCGGCGCCCAGGTCCGGCTCGCCCGTTTCGCGGCCAGCGCGGCCGATGTCGCGCGCGAGTGCGTGGCCTACGGCCTGGGATCCCGCAGCCTGCTGCTCGCGGCCTGGTCCGCGGGCTTCACCCACCTCGCGGGCGAGGCGATTCGCGGCGTGATCGAGCGCCCCGCGGCCGCGCGGGTCCTGCCCCAGGATGTGCTTGGCCGGGACACGGCGGCATGAGCGGGGTGGAACGGGCCTTCCTCAACGCCCTCGACGGGCTGGCCTACGTCACCGACGGCGAGGGCGTCGTCCTCAGAGTGGGAGAACCGCGCTGGGATGAGTTCGCCACCGCCGCCGCGGCGGAGCGCGCCCTCGCGTCAGCCGTCGTCGGCCGCAGCGTATTCGACGCCATGGCGGGCGAAGAGGTGCGGGACGCCTATCGCAGGATCCATCGACGGGTGCTGGACGAGCCGAGCGGCCATTTTGGCTTCGAGTACCGTTGCGATGCGCCGGAGGTGGGGCGGCGAATGCGGATGTCGATCAGCCGGGTCTCCGGACCGGGCCGCCGCGTGCGGCTCCTGTACCAGTCCCAGGTGCTCTCGGCCGTCTCGCGCCCCTGGATGAGCCTGTTCGAGCCCCAGCGGATCGTCGAATGGGCGAGGGCCGAGGCTGCGGTGCCGCTCGTGCGCATGTGCGGGTTCTGCCAGCGATTGGCCTGGCCCCCGGACGAGGGTGGTTGGGTGTCCTCCGAGTCCTATTACCGCCTGGGCGGGCCCGCCGACGTGCGGGTGAGTCATGGGGTCTGTCCGACGTGCACGCACAAGATCTGAAATCGGCGGAACGGGACTCGTGTCCGGAAGAGGTGCTGCACCTCTTCCGCGCCATCGCCGAAGCGAGCGGCGCGGTGGCGTGGCGGGCGGATGCGAACGGCTATGTGCGGGCCCTGGCGCCGCGCGAGACCACGGCGTCACTGCAGGACTGGTTGGGTCGCGGCTGGCTTGACCTCATCCACCCGGATGACGTTGAGAGCGTCCGCGCGGCCTTGCAAGAGGCGTCGGCCCGCCGCTTCGCCGAGTTTACCTATCGTGCCTTCGCAGGCGAGGAATACCGCTGGTTCCAGGTCCGCGGCGCGCGGATTCCAGGGCAGGACGGCGAGGCCGATCATTGGCTGGGCCTGATCTCGGACATCGACAGCCAGGCGCGTGAACGCGAGGCCCTGGCGCGCACGGAACAGGCCTATCGCGCGCTCGTCGAGACCACCGCCTCCTTGGTCTGGCGCTGGTCCGGCGAGGAGGGGTTCACCGAAGGCAAGTGGTGGACCTTTCCGACGACATTCAAGGGCGACGAGTGGCTGGAGGCGGTTCATCCGGACGACCGGCAAGGCGCCGCGGCCGAATGGGCGGAGGCGCGCGCCAAGGGACGTACTCTGGTTATGGAGTACCGCGCCCGGACAGAACAGGGGGCTTACCGCTGGTGCCTGTCGCGCGCCGCCCCCGTGCGGGCGCGGTCGGGAGAGATCAGCGAGTGGGTCGGCTCGCTCACGGACATCCACGAGGAGAAGCTCGCGCGCGACGCACTTCGCCGCCGAGATCGCCTCGAAGCGGTCGGCCGTCTCACGGCAGGGGTCGCCCACGACTTCAACAATCTCCTGACCGTCATCACCGCAGGCGCCGAAACGCTGGCGGAGAAGCTGCCCTCAAGCGACCCGCTGCGCAGCGAGGCCGAACTCACGTTGAATGCCGCCGAGCGCGGCGCGGAACTCGTAAGAAGCCTGCTCACCATATCCCGCCAGCAGACCCTAGCGCCCCAGGCGGTGGACATCGCCGAGGCGCTCGAGAGTCTCGCGCGCCTGGTCCGTCGCGTGCTCGGCGAGGATATGCAGGTCCAGGTGGTTCATGGCGCGCTGGCGCTTTTCTGCTTCGCAGACCCTTCGCAGCTGGCCTCGGCGCTGCTGAACCTCTGCATCAACGCACGGGATGCCATGCCGTTGGGCGGACGACTCTGTTTGGAGAGCGCGCCGATCGATCTGGCGGCCGGTGAGGCCGCCCGCCTGGGCGTCGCGCCCGGTCCGTACGTGACGATCTCCGTGAGGGACAACGGGACCGGCATGCCGCCGGACATCCTGGAGCACGCACTCGAGCCCTTCTTCACCACGAAGGTCCCGGGACAGGGCTCCGGCCTGGGACTGAGCATGGCGGACGGTTTCGTCAAACAATCCGGCGGCCACCTCGCGATCACCTCGAAGCCCGGCGAGGGCTCGACGATCCAACTGTACCTTCCCCGCACAGGCGCACCCGCAACGGCCATCGCCGAGCCCGCCCGCGTCCAGCCAGGCGCCGCCGCCGTCGTCCACATCCTCTTGGTCGAGGACGACCACATGGTGCGCGATCAAGTCGCCCGACAGCTCCGCGCCCTCGGGCACCGTGTCACGCCCGTGGCCGATGGGCGCGCCGCGGTGGAGGTAGTCGCGACGGATTTGTCCGTCGTCCTGCTCATGACCGACATCGTCATGCCGGGTGGGATGAACGGCCGCCAAGTCGCCGACCACGCCCGCTTGCTGCGCCCGGACATCGCCGTGCTGTTCACCTCTGGCTATACCGACGACGCTTTCCTGCGGGAAGGGCGGATGAACTCGGCAGACGCGTTCCTCGCGAAGCCCTACCGGCGCGCCAAGCTCGCAGAGGCCGTCGCGGGGGCGTTGTCGGCCACGCCATGAGCCGCGCACGACCCCGCCATGTTCACAATCACCGGTCTCACCGGAACGAGGGTTTCGCTCGGACGAGACCTGTCAATGTCGCGGTTGCATCAGAACTCTGAGCCAACGTCTCAGACGCCAGAAGGCCACATTCGGATCAGGGCGGAGAGCAGACCTTCGACTGCCGTCGGCGTGGCCAGGGTGCGCGTTGCAGGCGCCCGTTCGAGCATGCAGGATGCGCCACCGGCGTTCGACTACGTTCGACTTGAGGATGGGCGTGTGCGGACGCTTGGTCCGCCAGGCGAACAACCCTCGGGGCCGGCAGGTCGCGGACCACGATTAGGGGCGCCCCGCCGGCAGGATTTGATAAGCGGGACCACAACCCCTGCAAGAGGAGGCTGTTATGGCGGCGCAGTTCGACAGGGTCATTCGGGGGGGAACGATCGCCGACGGGACGGGCGGCGACCTGCTGGATGCTGACATCGGAATAAGCGACGGCGTCATCGCCGCTATCGGCAAGGATCTGGGCGCGGGGCGCGAGGAAATCGGCGCCAAAGGCCTGCTGGTCACGCCGGGGTTTGTAGATGTGCACACCCACTATGATGGCCAGCTGACCTGGTCCGATCGACTGACGCCGTCCTCCAACCACGGTGTCACCACGGTGGTCACCGGCAATTGCGGGGTCGGTTTCGCGCCGTGCCGCGAGGCTGATCGTGAGAACCTTGTGCGCCTGATGGAAGGGGTAGAGGACATCCCCGAGGTGGTGATGGCCGAGGGGCTGCCGTGGGATTGGAACAGTTTCCCCGACTTCCTCCAATCCATTGAGCGTAAGCCGCACGATATCGATTACGCCGTTCTGCTTCCGCACTCCCCGCTTAGGGTCTTTGTCATGGGAGAGCGCGCGGTGCGGCTCGAGCCGGCCACCGAAGCGGACCGCGCCGCTATGCGGCAGCTGACCAAGGAGGCCATGCTAGCCGGCGCGGCGGGTTTCGGCACCTCCCGGAACATCCTCCACCAGGCCAGCGATGGGAAGCCAATCCCCTCGATGGCGGCAGAGGAAGCCGAGCTCACCGCGATCGCAATGGGCATGGCCGACGCCGGCAGGGGCCAGATGCAGGCGATCACGGTCACCCAAGATCCTCGGATCGAAGATTTTGAGCTGTTTCACCGGGTGGCGCGGTCGGCGGGTCGCCGTCTGTCTTACACCCTTGTGCCGATAGAGAACCGCCCCCGGCTCTGGCGCGAAGTCATGGATTCAATCCGGGACGAGAATGCCAGCGGCGGGGACGTGAAGGCCCAGGTCTTCAACCGTCCGGTCGGGATCATCCTCGGGCTGGAGACGAACCACCACGCTTTCAGCGCGCATCCCCTCTATGTGGAGCGGCTCTCCAAGCTCCCACTCGAGCAGCGCGTCGCGGAAATGCAGAAGCCGGAGGTGCGCGCAGCCCTGCTTGGCTTCGATGGGCGTTCGGCCAATCCCCTGGCGGGCGCCGTCGGGCGGCTCTGGAACCGGATGTTCCCGATGGGCGAAACGGCCAACTACGAGCCCGACCCATCCACCAGTGTCGCCGCTCAGGCCGCCGCGAAAGGCGTTTCTCCCGAGTCGGTGGCCTACGACCTGCTGCTCGAGGCCGGCGGACGGGCGAAGCTGTTGGTCGCCGCAACAGGGTACGCGAAAGGCAACCTCGACGAGATAAGAGAGCTGCTAACAAGTGAGAACGCCGTTCTCGCGCTTGGTGATGGCGGAGCCCACTACGGCCTGATCTGCGGGCGCGTCGGCCTTAAGGCCGACCTCAACGTCATCGATCTCGACAGGCTGAAGCTTTCGGCGCCGGTCGTGGTGCGCGACCTACCGGCCGGCGGCCGGCGGCTCACTCAGGAAGCCGCGGGCTATGTCGCCACCCTGGTCGCGGGCGAGCCCATCCAGCGTGACGGCGCGCCCACGGACGCCCGACCTGGACGAATGGTCCGGAACGCTGGAATCTGAGGTGGTGCGGCGAATCCTGGCGGCCTGTTGATCCTCGTCTCGCGGTGACCCGTTGAGAGCAGCAGCGGAAGGCGGGGAGGACGTCCGGCCCGCGCCAGTGGGAGACATCGGGCCGCAGCCCGACAACGGACCCGCGAATGGGCCGAAGCGTGAACGCCGGATGCCGCGGTTGACCGACTAGGTGGACTTTGGAATGCGTCGTCGGCGTGGCACGCGAACGGTGGCCTCGCCGTCCATCACGAGTTCGCTCCCGACGTAGATTTCGCAGCGGAGGACAACTCGCGCTGCCGCCTCATCGATGGTGGCGACCGTGACCCGGGCGGAAGCAAGATCGCCGATACGGACCGGCTTGTGGAAATTCAGGGTCTGGCTGAGATAGATCGCGCCTGCGCCGGGCAGGATCGTGCCCACAACGGCGGAGCCGAAGGACGCCGACAACAAGCCGTGCGCTATCCGACCGCGGTAGGCGGTCTTGGACGCGAACGCCTCGTCCATATGCACCGGATTGAAATCGTCCGACGCGGCTGCGAACTCGCCGACCCGCTGTTCTGTGACGATGACCTGCTTTTCGGCAGTCATGCCGATGACGAGCTCATCCAGGATGTAGCCGCCCGACGGGTGAGGTTCGATCATGCGTCGGGCAGTAGTGTCGGCGTCGATGCATCGCCAGCAGAAAAACCAGGGCCGCACGTCCGTCTTGCGCCACTAGCAGGCGTTGGATGGCCGCCGGAAAACCGACATTGAGAGCGGTGCTTCCGACGGCAGGATCGGCTCAGCCGGGCGGCTTCTTCTGCTGGCGGCATAGGTCGTCGATGCACTTTCGGAGATGCTCCGTGTCGACGCCGAGGGCCTCGAGCCGCTTTAGCGCCTCCGGCCTCAGGCCTCCGTGGCTGAACAGACAGCACAGCAGGTCCACGACGGGGTCTCTTCCGCCGTCCGGATCGCCGCCAGGATCGCTAGGCCTGTCGCCGCCTCGCCAGACGGCGCCGGTGACAATTTGCTCGCGGGTGAAGCGTTGCCCGCTGCGGATGGGGCGACCGGCCGCGGGGATGTGGATGGTGCGACCGAGCGCCAGGACGCGGAAGCGGTAGACCCCAGGGGCCGTGGCCGGGTGAAGCAACTCCCAGCGGCCCGCCTCGCTTTGGGTCATCGGCGCCGTCGTCAGACTGCCGTCGGGGCGGGTGATCTCGGCGGAGAGGTGCGCGAAGCCTTCGAACGGCAGTGAGGACTGCGTCAACGTCGCCGTGACCGTCAGGGTGGCGCCCGGCTCCAGGCTGTCCTGCGTCAGCCGGGCCGCTAGCTTGACGTTCGAGTAGGCGAGTATCGACGCCGAGTATCGCAGGCCCCCGAACGCCGCCCCCGCGAACGCGGCGGCCGCGCTCGACAGCTGTCCGCCGGTGACGAACCGGCCCGGCTTGTCCAGCACCATCAGCAGGTGCCAGCGGCCGCCATGCGACGGCTGGCCGGCCTTCTGCATCGGCAGGCTGGCGCGCAGGTGCACGGTGCTCTCGCCATAGGCGAAGCTGATGGTCGGATCGGTCGCGGCGTCCGCTTCGGTGAAGAGGTCGCCATTCGGGCTTTCCAGGGCCATCCGCAGGGCGCGCGGGAGCTGCGCGATGACGACGGCGGTGACTTCGATATCCTCGTCCACGATGTCGAATGGGATGCGGACCACCTGCCCGGGATGCGCCGTCCCCTCCGGGTCGAGCACGATGTCGTTGTTCGTAACGCCGGCGAGGATCTGCAGGTAGTACTTCGCCAGTTCGAAGGCCGTGGCCTCGGTCACCGCCCCTGTCATGAGCAGATAGCCGCCGGTGTTGCTGGCCAACGCTTCGAGGGTCGACGGCTGGACGCCGTCGGCGGTGCCCAGGCCGATGCCGAAAACGCGCTGGCCGATCACGCCGGCCGCCACCTCGGACACGCGCTTGGAGGCCGTCTCGATGCCGTCCGTCAGCACGATCATCGCCTTGGCGTCAAAGAACCCGGCGGCGTCGAGTTTCTGTTTGCCCAGTTCGATGCCGTCGCCGATGGCGGTCCCGCCGAAGGGGTTCGGCGCATAGCCGCCGATCTGCACGCGCGCGGCGAGCCGCCCGGCTCCGATCCCCGCCGCGCCCGCCAGTTGCACATCCATTAGCGGGTGGGGATCCTGGTCGAACGCATTCAGGCCGATGCCCGTGTCGGGGTAAAGCAGATCCACCAGCACGTTCGCCGCGAAGCGCAACAGGTTCGCCTTGTCGCCAAAGCCAGGAACCGCATCCACCATGCTGCCGGAGCGATCGAGGACGAGTTGCACCGCCACGGTGGGCCGCCGCACGCAGTTTCCGCTCAGTGGCACGACGAAGACCTGCCCGGTCTCCAGACAGCGGATCGTTGCGGTGTCGTTCGCGAACGTTCCGATCGCGGTGCAGCCGTAGGAGAAGAACACGCGGGCCTTGCGAACCGGCCCGCCTGCGGGAAGCGAAGTCACGAGCGCCGCGCCATGCACGGCGAACGGCAACCCCGGCGCCGCGATCACCTCGAAGGTGACCGGGACGCAGGCCTCTACCGAGAAGGTGGCTGCCCGCAGCGCGGTGGTTCCGACCGGCGTGTCCGCGTAGTCGAGGCTCGGCGTGTCAAGCGTGATCCCCGTGGTCGGCGAGGGCGCCGCGAACGGCGCGAAGAAGTTCCGGATCGTCTGGCGGCAGACGGCGCAGAACGGGCTTCCCGTGGTGCGCATCATGCAGGCGTATTCGGGCCGGTAGATGTCGCAGTGGAAGTACCGAGCGCCCTCGAAGGTGCCAACGATGCCGTTGCCGACCGGACTTGGCGCGTTGTTTGGGTTGCCGCAATTGGCGTTGTTCATGGTGGGCGACGTCGCCGCGGCGGTGACCAGCGCCGACCACTTCACCATCGCCGGGTCGGGTTGGATGGTGACGTTGGGCTCGCCGGGCTCGCCGTCGACATAGTTGTCGTGCCCGGCCTCTGCGGCGGTCGAGTAATAGTCGTACTCATCGGCCAGGCCGAAGACGGCATGACCCATCTCGTGCACCGCGACTTCTTTCCAGTCCCCAGACGCAACGGAAAGCCAGGCGATCGTTCCGCCGGCGCCCCCCCGCAGCGCGCCGTTCACCAGCACCAGGATCGCATCGTACTCCGGCAACGCCGCGGCAACCGTCTCGCGCACCAGGTCGCCATCGCCGGACAGCAGGCGATGAATGGCGCCGTCCTAGCAGGATGTGGCCTCAAAGTAGGTCGCGGCCGTCGTGCCGACGCCGGCGCCGGCGCCGCACATCAGATCGCCCGCCC